>JANOAD010000207.1:0-16090 GCA_031410955.1 Novosphingobium sp.
GCCATGACAAGGTCAGGATGTCGGGCTTGTCGGCCAGCGCCAGAACATTGGCGTTGGCCGGCGGGCACGACGAGCAGCCCTGGCTCTGGAACAGTTCGACGACTTGCAGACCATGCGCAGCGACGGCGTGCGCTACCGGTGCAGCCGAGCCCGCACTGCAGGCGGCCAGCGCGGCGCTGATCAGGGCGACGAGCCCCGGGCGGGCAATCGCGGCAAGGTGCTTCATCGGCTTGGTCTCCGTCGGATGGGTCACCGGCTGGTTCGCCGGCCCCGGCCGATCGGTTACACGCCGCACAGGCTCAGCACCCCCAGGTGCAGCTCAGCGCCGCGCCGCCGTTGAGCGCTACGACCTGCGCGCTGCCCCCGCAGGCATCGCCTTCGAGCGGCGCATAGTCCGGTTCGAGCGGCGCTGAGAAGCCGAGACGGGCCATGGTCTTCTGCACTTTCGCCGCGGGTTCGAGGAAGCTGATGGTGCGGGTATAGCTGCTGTCCGAGCCTTCCGGGATCGAGCGGTGCGTGGTCATCCGGCTGAGCCGCAGCCCGTGCCAGGTCGTCCCTGCGGGAAACTTGAGCGCCGCATCCTGCGTGGTCGTCATGTCTGCTTCGGAAGAGACCGACTTGGCCCAGACCGTAAGCGGCGCGTCCCAGGCATCGAGCTTGACCGTCACCCCCTGGCCGCTGCCCAGGTCCATCGCCGCGCCAAGCTTCTTGTACACCGACTCGAGCACCGGTCCGGCCTTGCACTGGTCAGCCGCGGCGAATTTGAGCGTCCCGTCGAGCGCGACCGGCAGCGGCGCCTCGGACGTGGGAGTTGCCAGAGCCAGCGCTGCGTCGCTCGCCCCCGCGCTCGGCCCGGAGACGATGTCCTTGTCCGGCCCCGGCCTCACCAGCGAAATACCGAACCACGCCGCCAGCGCGATCACCAGCGCAGCCGGCACCCCGATCATCGCCCACTTGGGCACGCCGCCACGCGGCGCATCGTCATGGACCGGCTCCTGATAGACCGGCGCGGTGGGCGGCGGCGGGGCAGCTGCTGCGCGCTCCTTGTCGGCCAGCAAGACCGCCTTCTGGCCTGCGAATTCATCGTCGGTCAGTGCTCCCGCCTTATGCAGCGCGTTCAGGCGCTCAAGCCGTTCGATCCAGTCCGCCATTGTCACCCCCTCGGAGTCGTCTCCATCGCCATGGCTAACCCGCCACCCGCCGAGCGGCAAGCCCGCCTTTGGGGGCGTGAGTGGACACAGTGGACAGGGTTCCTGAAGCGGAAAACACGGGAGCGCATGGCGAGGATCGAAGAGGTTCACACGAAGTCACGAAGGACACGAAGAGGTCGCTCGGCGCCGCAGGCCTACTGCCTCTCATTTCGGTCGCAGCATGGTCACACGTCGGTTGGGATGAAGGGCTTTGCCCATTGCGGAACATCTTCGTGCTCTTCGTGGTCCGATCACCCTGAGCCTGTCGAAGGGCGTGTGAACCAAAAATTCCCAACCCCTTCAACTCGAACGGCTGCTCGCCGCGAAGGGCATCGACTTCGGCCAGATACCCATCGTGCTGCGCCTCCCACGCCGCCGCCGCTTCGCGCACTGCGGCGCTGACCGAGCGGCCGCGTGCGCTGTAGAAGGCCGCTTCGGCGGAATAGAACGCGTCGTCGAGCTTCTTCTCGCGCGTCTTGTCGCTCAGCTTGTCGAGCTTATCCCCCAGCTTCCGCTCGATCGCGTCGAGACATGGGAAAGGCTCGGATTGATCGAAGCGCATCCCGGCGCGCTCGGCCACCTGGTCAAGGTGCGCCGCGCGATCGGACGGCGGCGGAGCGCAATCCAGCCCCGCAACCTGGGCCAGCGCCACATCGAACGGCTCGGTCTCCGGCTCCTCCGCGCACAGCGCATCGAGCCGCGCGAGGTGCGCCAGCAGCAGCCGCGTATCGAACCGCCGCCGCGTGGCGATCACCTCGCCGTGATAGAACACCTGCTCCTCCACCCCCTCGAGCGCGCGCTCGGCCAGCACCGCCTCGGCATGCCACCGCGCCTCACGCAGCGCCGCCCGGCAGCAACGCGGACATTGCCGTGCTGCGCCAGCTCGTCGAGGAATCGGAGCTTCAATGCGGGGGTGAAGACAGGATCGTCGCCAAACGAAAAAAGAGTCTCCCCCTCTGGGGGGTCGAGCGAGACACGTGGCTCGTGAGACGGCAGCCGGCACGGCTGACGGAGGGGGGCGTCACCAAATTCCGCCCCGTCCCGGGGAGGGGGACCGTCGCAGACGGTGGAGGGGGCTATCCCCCCAGAACCCCCATCGAGAGGTTGCGCACCAAGGCCACCCCCCTCCACCATGCTGCGCATGGTCCCCTCCCCGCATCGGGGAGGCAATAGGGATCGTTGTTCGACATGGCTCAGCTCCTTGGCGAGAAGGGCAAACCGGCCATGTTGCAGATTTTAGGGGTGTAGGAAAATCGCTTGCGGCTGGGGAGAGTCGGATCCGAAACCGGTGCGCCGGGGAAGCAATCCCCGACGCACCGTTCACGATCTTGTTGCTAATGGATGCAGAAGGCGATGTGATCGTCGAAGGTCCCGTAAACCCCGCCGTAGCCGCTGGTGAGGTTGAGCGTCGCGCGCAGCCACAGGATGTATGCGCAGGGCGGGAACCCGGTGAGGTCGAAATTGTGAACCCCGGCCGCCTCGCCCCCGGCGATTGCCGGGACGAAATTGGCCGGCGCAGGTGGTGGCCCTTCGATCGCCAGATTGCAGCTCCCCAGATAGGGATGATAGGTAGTGAAATCGACGTGGATCGTCGATCCGGCGGTAATCGGGTTGCAGCCGTGGCCGAGCAGCTCCTCGATATCGACCAGCAGCGCGAGCGGGTATCCGCTGGCGAGCGTAATGGTCGAACCCGCCCAGTCCGGATGCCGGTCGAACGCGTAACGCGTGTTCGACAAAGCGATCTTGGGCAGGCTGTTACCGCTGATCGCGGCATGGCCGATCGCCTTGCGCGCCTCAAAGTTGATCGTGAACAGCGGCTTTTCCGAACGCTTGTTGTCGGCGGCGGGCGGACCCGCCGGGACCGAGCCCCCGGCGAGGATCGGGAGTCCGGTCCCAGGCCCGTGCAGGTCGAACTGTTCGAGTGTCAGCTTGGTGGTGTCGAGCGCAGCAAGCAGGCCGGTCGGCGCGAACTTGCCGCCGCCATGGTGCGTCAGGTTGTCATCGCTCGGCACGCGCACCCAGCCGTCGGCATCGATCGGCGTCGAAACCTGGATGTGCAGTGCCGGGCCGACATCCTGCTCGATGTCACGGAACTGCGCCGCGTTGTCGATCGAATAGTTGGTCGTGCGCAGCTTCCACTGACCCGGAGCGGGCAGCGCGGTGGCGTCCCATTCCCAGAATTCGAGCTCGCCGATCACCGATCCCGTTACTTCGGCGGCGGTCAGCGGCTGCACCGCCCCAGCGACCGGCGCAAGCTTCTGGACCGTAAAGCGATATTCGACCGGATCGCCGACCGGGCTCGGTGCCAGCAGTCCGCGCAGCGGAATCCCGAGGGTGAAGGCGAGGTGCCCGGCGGCGGTGGTCCCATCGGCGGCGAAGTCGCCGTAAAACGGATCGACCCGGTATTGCCCGACGTGATCGAAGATCGGGATCACCCCCGGCGGCGGGCAGACGCAGATGCACAGGCGGCGGCAGACCAGATAGCAGACCCAATGGCACAGCTGGTGCACGAACTTGTGCGCCTTGTGCTTCTTCACCCATTCGGTGAAGAGCTGCTCGTCCTGGCGCATCACGGCGGTCACCAGTTGCTCGACCCCGGCAGGATCGCGCGCGAGCTTGCCGGTGAAGGCGGCAAAGGCGCGCATTTCCTCGATCGAGAAATCGCCGGCGAGATCGAAGCTGTGGGTCAGCCGCAAGCAAACCACCAGGCAGCGCCAGCTGCACAGCCAGAAGCAGATCAGGCGGCAGTCCTCGAACTCGCCGAAGATGCCCTTGAGCACCGTGCAGTTGAGGCTGGCCGCGCCCTCGATCACCGCTTTGAGCTGATCGGGCCGCTTGGCGATGCTCGCCACCGCAACGGCGGATTCGCGCAGCCGCGCGATCAGGTCCTCGGGGTTCCAGCGCAGGCGCTCGCACAGCACCCGGCAGATCAGATGGCAGCGGATGAAGCAGACCCAGTGGCACAGCAGGTGGAGATACTTCTGCGCCTTGAGCTCCGCTGCAATCGCCTGGAACGCGCGCGGGTCTTCCGCCTCGACCGCCTTGACCAGCTGGCCGATCAGCTTGGGCTGCTCTGCCAGACGGGCGAGCACCGAGGTGAACGGGCCGATCTCGGCCACGGTGATCGGTTCGCTCGGCCGGCCTGCGAGCAGGATGCAGATCCGGACGCATTCCTTGCTGCACACCCATTCGCAGATGCGGTGGCACGAAACCAGCAGCCGGGCCTTGGTCAGCGCCTGGGCCCAGGCCTCGCCATCGTGCTTGCGGAACGCCGCGAGCGCGAGGTTGAACAGGTCGGCGTTGTCCGCCAGCTTCATCGTCGCTTTGCCGCCTTGCGCGATATCGCTGGCAACGTCTTTGGTTTCCACGCCGTCAGTCATCACAATCTCCATCAATAAGGTAAAAGTACGCCAGCACGCCGGAACGGCATGTTTTCAATTTGATTGATTGAGTTTTGTCGTATTCGGATAGTATTTTTTGCGACTCGACTCGGCAAATCTAACACAAGTTTAAGTCAATTCAAAATATGAAGCTCGGTGTATTATTAATTGACGGTTAGGTTTGCTACTCAAGTTTATGTGTCAAGATCGACCCGGCAGCGAAGCGGTTGAAGTTCTGTCCGGTTTCCGCCCGCCTGCTGCACGCGGCACCCGGCATTGACAGTCGTGCGGTAACCATTCGGGGTGCTGTTTCGCGGTGCCGTTCCCTGCGGGACGGGTTGGCTGCGGACCGGCAAAGCCACGACCGGTCGAAAAATCCGGTCGCCCGGTCGCATGCCCCGCCTGGCCGGCCCATCCGCCCAAGTTCGCTAGCGCACCAGTGCCAGCTCCTGGCCGATCGGGCAGCCCAACCCCGCGCAACCTTTTGCCGAGTGTCGCGTTTTGCCAAGCCTGCCTCCCCATCCCCGCGCATAGCAGCCGGGCTGTAACACCTGCCGACAGCGGCTGGTGCCATGGGGGGAAATCGAATGCATCGTCATGCCAGGCGGGGCCGCGTTGTCGGCGCTCTGTTCACATTTTCCGCGCTGCTCGGCCCCATGCCCGCCCTGGCGCAGGATACCAGCACGCAGGAAGCCCGCGCGACCGAGACGTACAACGATGCGGTCGATGCCGTTCAGGCCCATCGCTATGATGCGGCGTGCCGGGGCTTCAACAACGCCGCGGTGATGTACGAGAACGCGATCGGCTCGCTCATGGGCCAATCGATGGCGACCGAGGAAGCTCGCGATTACATCAAGCGGTACGCCGATATGCTGCAGGCCAGTGCCGACCAGGCGAAGAAGGCGGCCAAGGCGGCGTGCTACCTGCGGGATAACCCGGAGTAGCACCCGCTTGAACCCGGGGCATATGTTCGCCATATGTCCCGCATGGCCGAACTGGTAATCCGTCGCGGGCTGGAAGAGCCCGATACTTCCGCCGCGTTCGTGCCGCACCGCCCGGCGCGCCCGGCCAAGGTCGAGGGCGGCAAGGCGTTCGTGCTGGCCAGCGAGTACCAGCCGGCGGGCGACCAGCCGACCGCGATTGCCGAACTGACCGAGGGGCTGGTGGGTGGCGATGCGACGCAGGTGCTGCTCGGGGTGACCGGCAGCGGCAAGACCTTCACCATGGCCAAGGTGATCGAGCAGTTGCAGCGCCCGGCGCTGATCCTCGCCCCGAACAAGGTGCTGGCGGCGCAGCTTTACGGTGAGTTCAAGAGCTTTTTCCCCGAAAACGCGGTCGAATTTTTCGTCTCGTACTACGACTATTACCAGCCCGAGGCCTATGTCCCGCGCAGCGATACCTACATCGAGAAGGAAAGCTCGGTGAACGAGGCGATCGACCGGATGCGCCACTCGGCCACCCGCTCGCTGCTCGAACGCGACGACGTGATCATCGTCGCCTCGGTCAGCTGCATCTACGGCATCGGCTCGGTCGAGACCTATTCGGCGATGATCTTCGACCTCAAGAAAGGCGCGGGCGCCGATCAGCGTGAGATCATCCGCAAGCTGGTCGCACTGCAGTACAAGCGCAACGACGCTGCCTTTGCGCGGGGCAATTTCCGCGTGCGGGGGGACAATCTCGAAATCTTCCCAAGCCACTACGAGGACATGGCCTGGCGGATCAGCTTCTTCGGCGACGAGATCGAGGAAATCAGCGAGTTCGATCCGCTCACCGGCAAGAAGGGCGCGAGCCTGGGTGCGGTGCGGGTCTATGCCAATTCGCACTACGTCACCCCCGGCCCGACGATGAAGCAGGCGACCGAGGCGATCCGCTTCGAGCTGACCGAGCGGCTGAAAGAGCTGGAGGCCGAGGGCAAGTTGCTCGAGCATCAGCGGCTGGAGCAGCGGACCAATTTCGACCTCGAGATGATTGCCGCGACCGGGAGCTGCGCCGGGATCGAGAACTACAGCCGGTTCCTGACCGGGCGGCTGCCGGGCGAGCCGCCGCCGACCCTGTTCGAATACCTCCCCGACAACGCGCTGCTGTTTGTCGATGAAAGCCACCAGACCGTGCCGCAAATCGGCGCGATGAGCAAAGGCGACCACCGCCGCAAAATCACGCTTGCCGAATACGGCTTCCGCCTGCCGAGCTGCATCGACAACCGCCCGCTGCGCTTCAACGAATGGGACGCGATGCGACCGCAGACCGTCGCGGTTTCGGCCACCCCGGGCCACTGGGAGATGGAGCAATCGGGCGGGGTCTTCGCCGAACAGGTGATCCGGCCCACCGGGCTGATCGATCCGCCGGTGGAAATCCGCCCGGTCGAGGATCAGGTCCAGGATTGCATCGAAGAGTGCCGCAAGGTGGCGCTGGCGGGGTACCGCACGCTGGTCACCACGCTGACCAAGCGGATGTCCGAGGACCTGACCGAATTCATGCACGAGGCGGGGCTGCGGGTCCGCTACATGCACAGCGATGTGGAGACACTGGAACGCATCGAACTGATCCGCGACCTGCGGCTGGGGGTCTACGACGTGCTGGTCGGGATCAACCTGCTGCGCGAAGGGCTGGACATTCCCGAATGCGGCTTGGTGGCGATCCTCGACGCGGACAAGGAAGGCTTCCTGCGCAGCGAGACGTCATTGATCCAGACCATCGGCCGCGCCGCGCGCAATATCGATGGCCGGGTGATCCTCTACGCCGACCGCATGACCGGCAGCATGGAACGCGCGATCGCCGAAACCGACCGCCGCCGCGAAAAGCAGCACCAGTTCAACCTCGACCACGGCATCACGCCCGAGAGCATCAAGCGCGACATCCACAACATCGTCGCCGATACGGCTTCGAGAGACGGCGTGCTGGTCGAGATCGACGCAGAAGGCGCCAACAACCTCGTCGGCCACAACCTGCGGGCGTACATCGAGGAGCTGGAGCGCAAGATGCGCGCCGCCGCGGCTGACCTCGAGTTCGAGGAGGCTGGAAGGCTGCGCGATGAAATCCGCAAGCTCGAAGCGGATGAACTCGGCATCCCCGACGGCGACAAGCGCGCGCCGATCATCGGGCGGAGCAATGAAGGCAAGCCGGGGACGCGCAAGGGGCGGTTTGGAAGGCAGGGTAAAACGAAGTGGGGGCGGTAGTGCAGCCGTACCGGGGGCATGGCGAGCAACGGTCGGTGCTTGCATTTTTCTCAGACTTATGCTAGCAGCACGTCGCGCATAGGAGGTGCGTTATGGCAACAGCTACTGCTCGCAAGGTCGATGACAAAGACTACGCCACCTTGAGCGAGATGGCGGATGAGAATGGCCGGTCGATTTCTGAGGAATTGCGCAACGTGATCGCCGAGGCTGCCCGCAAGCGCCGGTTCGAGAAGTTGCTCGCGGAAATGCGCGCGTTTAGAAAGCGCAATCCGCTCAAATTGAGTGATGGCAGGACCATGCAGGACATCTTGCGCGAAGAGCGCGATTCCTGGTGATCGTCATTGACGCGAGTCTGGCTGTCAAATGGTATGCCGACGAGGAACATTCTGACGCCGCCGATGGCGTACTTGCGGACAATCCAGGCAACATAGTCGTCCCCGCAGTTTTCTTGGGAGAAGTCATCGGCGCGCTTGTTCGCCGGGCGAACATCGACAAGGCGCTGCGCGGCGAGTCCGAGGCTTCAATCGCCCGGTTCGTAACCCTGATGACTGGCCAATGGATCAGGACCGAGCAATCGGACCCTCCCGCCATCGCCAACGCGGCCCAGCTCGCCCTCGATCTCGGCCACCCACTCAAGGACTGCATCTACCTCGCATTGGCGATGGAACTGGGCTGCGATCTGGTGACCTGCGACACGAGGTTTGCGGCGAAGGCCAAGGGGGTGTGGGCCGCGGTGCGGGTGTTGGGGGCATGATGAAGAACTGGCTCGATCGGCTGCTGTGGGGCCGGATATTTCATCCCCGCAACGAACGCCTGTTCCGCCTGCGCATCTGGCTGCGCGTGCAATGGCTGCGGCTGACGCTGTGGTGGCGCGAGGATGTCAGTTTTCGCTCGATAATCCGTGCATTCCCGCGACCGCTTGCGGTGCTGGTGCTCGGGCTCGGGCTGCCGTTCGCGATGTTCTGGCTGATGCTCCGGTTCGGCACCGTCACCGCGCAACAGTTGGCCAGCGCCAATCCGTTCCGGGCAGGCCAGCCGATCCCGTGGCAGGCGGCAGGGCAGCTGCTGTTGTTGTTTGTCGGCCTGCCCGCCGCCTTTATGCTCTGGGCATTCCGCGATTATCATGTCAACGCCACCCTCGCCAATCAGCGCAAGGATGTGAACCTCAAGGAGTTTCAGGAAATCCAGATGCGCGCGGCGGGCGCGCTCGACGAGAAGCTGCCCGCCGAAGCGCGAGAGCAGTTGCAAATCGCCGCGCTCCACCAGCTGCGCGCCTTCCTGCGCGGCGATTTCGGCAAGGATTTCCGGCGGCCCGCGTTCGAACTGCTGCTGGCCGGGCACGCCGCCGCCGAAGCGCGGATCGGCTTGCGCGAGGGTATCGAGCGTTGGCGCGGCGGGAATCCCCCGCCCGGCTCAATCCGGGACGACCTGGCGCGGGCTCGCGCCGCCGCCCGCGAGCAGCGCAGCGCGGTCGACCGGGAGCGCGCGGGGATCATCCGCGACGAGTGGAAAGCGGTGTTTCTTGCGGGCTTTCCGCTCAATGGCCGCCTTCTGGACGCGATTGAACTTCCCCGCGGTGGATTGCTGGCGCGGATGGACCTCACCGGCAGCAGCTTCACCGGCGCGGACCTGTTCGAAGCGCATCTCGAAGGCGCGGTCCTGTTCTATGCGCATCTCGCAGGCGCGAACCTGAGCTGGGCGCATCTCGAAGGTTCGGAACTGATCGGTGCGCAACTCGATGGCGCGGTTCTGCGCTGGGCGCGACTCGAAGGCGCTCTCTTGAACGGGGCGCATCTCGAAGGCGCGGACCTGAGCGGGGCGTATCTCGCAGGCGCGGACCTGAGCTGGACGCATCTCGAAGGCGCGGTCCTGCGCGGAGCGCATCTCGAAGGCGCGAACCTGCGCTCGGCGCGTCTCGAAGACGCGAACCTGACGGAGGCGCAGCTCGAAGGCGCGAACCTGCGCTCGGCGCGTCTCGAAGGCGCGAACCTGACGGGGGCGCAGCTCGAAGGCGCGGACCTGACGGGGGCGCTACTCGATGACACAACCATTCTCCTCGCCTATTGGGACGATTGCTCCCCCGAAGACCGCGCCGCCGCGCAGCAGAAACTCCGCGATCGCGGCGCGCGGCATCTGGGTGATCCGCCAGCCGGGGAGGCGTAAGGGGCAGTTCGGGCGGCAGGGGAAGACGAAGTGGGGGCGGTGATTTGGCCGCTTGCGTTGAATGGCGTTGTCCGTTATAGAAGACATGTCGGCCTCACGGCTGGTTGCTTAATGCGCATGGCAACGGACTCTAGACAAAGCGCCCTGAACGAAGTTGCTCCTTTTTGGAGCACCGTTGGCATTGTCTAGGACCTGCTATGACTGATTGTACCAATTTGCCCGATGGCGTCCCTAATGATGGGCATGTCGCCATCTTTCAAACCAAGGATTTCGCGATTGGCTTGATGGCCTGCGCGATCGCAAAGCCCGTCTGAGAATTGATGACCGGTTACGACGCCTCGCCAGCGGCAATGCCGGAGATACGAAAGCGATCGGCGATGGAGTGCAGGAGCTTCGCCTGCATTTCGGGCCCGGCTATCGTATCTGCTATATGTGGCGGGATGGTATTCTCATCATCCTGCTAACTGGCGGAGACAAGAGTTCGCAAAGCCGCGATGTTGCAAAGGCCAAGCGACTTGCCAAGGAATCTGACGATGGCATTGAAGTTGACCCCCTTTGATCCTGCGGACCACCTCGAAAACGAGGAGGACATCCTCTATTATCTCGAAGCAGCGATGGAAGGGAATGATCCCAAACATATCGCTTCTGCGCTTGGCGACGTGGCCCGCTCCAAAGGTATGACGGATATCGCCAAGAAGGCAGGTCTGGGGCGCCAAGCACTTTACAATGCGCTCTCGGAGAACGGTAACCCCACGCTCGAAACCCTTGTCGCGGTCCTCAATGCGCTTGGTCTGGAACTGTCCGTGCAGAAGCGCGCCGCATAGGCTGCATTCACACGCGGCCATACCTCGAAAACGGACGCTGTTGGGGTTGCCTGGCCTCCGCATAATTGCGTAGTCTCCGCTCCATGAGCTGGGAACCGCGCTATCATATCAACCTCTTCTGGTATCCCGACGAAGCCTGCTGGATCGCCGACGTTCCTGACCTGCGGCCTTGTTCCGCGAAGGGCGATACGCCTGAACGGGCCGTCGCGCAGCTGCGGCCGGTGATCGATCGTTGGGTGGAAACCGCCAAGGCGACTGACGAGCCGATCCCGGAGCCGCGCTACTGTCCGGCAATCTACGCCACGCACTAGCAAATCGTCCGCCCGCTGATCGGACTATTCCCCTGCGCACCAGCGATAGGTGATGTCGGGCATCTTCTCTTCGTTGCGCGCACCATCGGTCAATTCTTCGATCGTGAAGCCATGGCGCTCGTAAAAAGCCCGCGCGTTGGCGTTGGACTGGAAGGTGTAGAGCCGCAATTCGCTCTGCCGGACTTGGGCGTGGCGCACCAACAGTGAGCCAATTCCCTGCCGGTGCAGGGCTGGCTCGACGTAAAGGTGATCGATCCAGCCAGGCAGCAAGGCGATCAAGCCAAGTAATCGCTCGCCATCGAACGCGCCCCAGGCATCCCCGGTGGGGATCACTTGGTCGCGGTGAAAGGCCAAGTCTTCTTCCGGCGTGTGAATTGAGGTATCGTACCCCGGAATGAGCGCGCCGGCATTGCGGTGAAGGACGGCTGCAGCAGCGGCATGCTCGCTTTTCAATTGCCGCACAGTTACCGTCGGCAGCGCCCCCATTTTCACTAAACCTTGCCGAACCGCGCCTCGAACCCGGCGACATCCCCCGCCGCAAGATACTTGGCCTGTTCGACCCAGCCGTCGCGCGCGGGCCTTCCGGCGAACGGCCCCAGCTTCGGGTCGAGCGCGGCGAGGTCGGCTTCGCTCAGCGCGGCGATCTGGGCGTAGGTGCTGAGGCCCAGTGTGGGCAGCAGCGCCTGGAGTTTGGGGCCGAGGCCCTTGATCTTAGCGAGGTCGTCGCCCGAACTTGACGTTGACTGCGGTTGGGCCGGTTCGGGTGCTGGTGCGGGAACAGGTACCGGTTCGGGCACGACTTCTGCGACTGGTTCCGGTTCCGGTTCTGGCTCAGGCGCAGGCTCAGGCTCGGGTTCTGGCGCAGGCTCTGGTTCTGGTTCTGGTTCTGGCTCTGGCTCTGGCTCTGGCTCTGGCTCCGGCTCAGGTTCCGGCTCGACCACAGGCTCCGGCGCGGGCGGAGGTGGCGGTGGCGGCGGCGGCGGCGGTGGCGGTGGCGGAGGTGCAACCTCGACTGGTGCAGCCTCCTCCACCTCGTCCTGCGCAGCGCGCGCAACAACTTCGCCCATTCCGCCCAAGGCATCGGACATCACCGGCGGCATCACCACTTGAGCCGCAGGAGCCGCATCGATCAGTGCCTGGTTGCGCGCGGCGGGGCCGACGCCTTCGTCGAGCACGTCGGGTTTGTACGAACGGTCACGCGTGTGCTTCGACGAGCGCGACAGCATCCACCAGACGATGAACAAGGCGGCGAGCGCGATCCCGCCATAGAGCAGCCAGTGCGGTTCGAAATTCTGCATCATCGCCGTACCTCCCTAACCGTCACGCGCCGACATTGCGGCGGAACAGCACCCGGTCTTCGGGACCGAAGCCCTTGTGCCAGATGACGAAACCGTAGGCGAGCAGGATCGCCGGGATCCCGAAGACCAGGCTTGCCCAGTGCGGCAGCAGCCGCTGGGTCAGCCAGCCGACCAAGACCGCGGGCGCGGCCGCCCAGACCAGCGGCCAGCGCCAGTTGTTGATCGAGTGCTTGAGGATCCGCCCGAGCAACCGCGCCTTGAGCAGCGAGGCGACGCCGAGCGACAGCGCCAGCGATCCCGCGGCGGCGGCGGCGGCGAACTTGTCGTTGTAGTGGAAATGTTCGACCAGTTCGATCCCGCCGAAGGTCAGCGCGCCCTGCAGCGAGATCGTGAACAGCGAGATCAGCAGGTTGGGGATGCGCGCTAGATAGACCAAGGCCGCCTCCGAGACCACCGCGGTCGCCGCGACCACTTCGGCGGCAAGCAGGAAGCCCAAGGCTCCGGTGCCGCCGATGAAGTCCTTGCCCAGCAGCCCCATCACGTCGGGCCCGGGGATGCCCAGCGCCAGCGCAATCCCGGCCTGCACCGCGACGATCCAGAAGCCGACCTGGCAGACCTGGTGTGCGATGGCCGCGTAATTGCCTTCCTGGATGTTGCGGGTGATCACCGGGCCGAGTATCGGCTCGAAACTGGTCTTGAGTTTCTGCGGCAGCGAGGCGACCTGCTGCGCGGCCGCATAGACACCGACCGCTGTCGGCGAAGTGAGGTAGACGAGGATCGCGAGGTCGAGCCGGCGCGAGCCCCATTCGACCAGATCTGCTCCAGCCAGCGGTGCTGACCGCGAGGCCAACTTACCCAGACGCTCCCATTCAGGACACCAGCCGCGCGGCAGGCCGATATTCCGAAGCACAACGATGAGCGCGAACAAACCCGCCGCGTATTTTGCCAGAATATAAGATAGCAACAGACCGCCTTCAGGCAGCACCCAGAAGAACGCCAGCGCAGCAAGTGTCTGAACCCATGGTTCGATCAGCGAGCGTGCCCGCACGGTGGCTGCAACATTGTGGCCATAAGCCAGCGCAGCAAGCGCGATATCCGTGAGCGCATTGGGAATGATCGCAAAAGGCAGCAACCGGTCATACTCGTTGTAAATGCCGCTGGGGAACATCGGCGCTGGCACCAGATACAAGAAACTGGAAACCGCCACGGCCAATCCGAAGGTCAACAGAAAGGCATCAGCCACCACGTAAGTTTGATCGCGATCCTCCTCGGATAGCCTCTGCGCGAGGCCCCGACGCTGTCCCAAAGCGCAGAGCTGTGCCGCCAGTTCGGAGATCAGAAGAGCCGAGGCATAAATCCCGTACGCCTCGACCCCGTAAAGCCGCCCTGCGATAAACAGGAACGGCGCGGTGCCGAGCAGCCGCAGCAGGAAGCCGAAGAAATTTGTCCGGCCGCCCTTGGCCAGCGCCTGGATATCCTCGTGGGCGGCTTCCTGCGCGCTCATGCCTGCGATCCTTCCGCCTTGAGCGGGCGGGCGAGCAGTTCGGCGACTGCCGCACGCGCGGGGACCTCGCCGCGCAGCAGCTTGGACACGGTCATGACGATCGGCATGTCGATCCCGCCTCGCTCGGCAAGCGTTGCGAGCACCGGCGCGGTGGAAGCGCCCTCGGCCACCGAATTCTTGCCCGCCAGCGCCTCGGCGGCGGATTGCCCTTCGCCGAGCGCCTTGCCGAGCGAGAAATTGCGGCTGGCGGTGGACGAACAGGTCAGCACCAGGTCGCCCAGCCCGCACAGTCCGGCGAGCGTTTCGGCACGCGCCCCGCGAGCGAGGCCGAAACGCAGCATCTCGGCATAGCCGCGCGCGATCAGCGCGGCGCGGGCATTCTGACCCAGCCCCAGCCCCTCGACCACGCCGCAAGCGATCGCCAGCACGTTCTTGACCGCACCGCCGATCTCCGCGCCGATCACGTCGTCCGAATAGTAAGGCCGCAGTGCGGGGCGCGAGAGCAGCGGTGCAATCCGTTCCCACTGCGCCTCGCCGCCCCCGCAAGCGAGCGTGACCGCGGTCGGCAGCCCGGCGGCAACTTCGTGCGCGAAGGTCGGGCCAGAGAGCACGGCGATGGTCGCAGCGGGTGCGGCCTCGGCGGCGACGTCGGCCATCAGCCGCCCGGTCCCGGCCTCGATCCCCTTGGCGCAGAGTACGAGGTCGCCTTTGAAACCCGGCAGGCCCGCCAGCACCTGCGCAAGGTGCTGCGCCGGGGTGACTACCAATAGTAGCGGCAAGTCCGCCAGGTCGGCCAGATCGCTGGTAGCGCGGATGTCCGGAGACAGCGTGGCGCTAGCCAGGAACAGGCTGTTGGTGTGGTTCGCGTTGATCTCGGCGACAAGTTCGACCTCGCGTGCCCAGAGCATGACGGGCGTGCGCTCGCCCGCCAGCGCTTGGGCCAGCGCGGTGCCCCAGGCCCCTGCGCCGATTATCCCGATCGCGCTCACCGCTCCCCTCCCCGTGGGCTTTGCAGGCGGAAGCGCGCAATGGTGATCACGTCTTGACCCCCGCCCCGCGCACCGGCGCGGCATCGGGATCGAGCGGCCAGCGCGGCCGCGCGACGAAATCGAACGGATCGGGCATGAAGCCCGGCAGGGCGAGCCGTTCCTGTCCGGCCCAGGCGATCATCGCCGCATTATCGGTGCACAGCGCCAGCGGCGGCGCGACGAAGGGCAGGCCATGCTCGGCGGCAAGCTTTTCGAGCGCAGCGCGCACCGCCTTGTTGGCAGCAACGCCTCCAGCAACCACGAGCGCGGTTGCGCCATCGACCGTACCCAGCGCCTTGCGGGTCCGATCGATCACGCAGTCGATCGCGGCCTGCTGGAACGCCGCGGCGATATCGGCATCGGTATAGGCTTCCGCCTGCTTGGCGCGCAGCACTGCGCTCTTGAGCCCAGCGAAGGAGAAATGCGGTTCCGCACTGCCCAGCAAGGGGCGCGGCAGCGGCACGGCCTTGGGATTGCCTTGCAGCGCGGCGCGTTCCACTGCGGGGCCGCCGGGGAAGCCCAGGCCGAGGATCTTGGCGGTCTTGTCAAACGCCTCGCCCAGTGCGTCGTCGATCGTGGTCGCAAGCCGCCGATAGCGCCCGACCCCTTCGACCAGCAGGATCTGGCAATGCCCGCCCGAGACCAGCAACAGCAGATAGGGGAATTCGAGCGAAGGATCGGCCAGCCGTGGTGACAGGGCATGCCCTTCGAGGTGGTTGACCGCGATCAGCGGCTTGTCGCTCGCCATCGCCAGCGCCTTGGCGCTGACCAGTCCGACCATCACCCCGCCGATCAGCCCGGGACCGGCGGTGGCGGCGATGGCGTCGAGATCGCCAAGTGCCAGCCCGGCTTCAGCCATGACCGCTTCGATCAAGGGAGCGAGCCGTTCGGCGTGGGCGCGGGCGGCGATTTCGGGGACGACCCCGCCATAGGGACGATGCGCGTCGTCCTGCGAAGCAATCCGCTGCGCAATGATCGTGCGGCCGGAGTCCACCAAAGCGGCTGCGGTTTCGTCGCACGACGATTCAATTCCGAGGACAATCCGCATCCCGACTTTCCCTTAAAGGCATTGCACACTAGCACAAGCAGCCATGCCTGACCGTCCCCGACTCAGACTCGGAACCCGCCGCTCGCCGCTCGCCATGGCGCAGGCCGAAGAGGCGCGCGCGTCGCTGATGGCGGCACATCCGGGGCTGGAAGTGGAGATCGTGCCGGT
>JANOAD010000208.1:0-1585 GCA_031410955.1 Novosphingobium sp.
AGATTGCGGGCGAGCGGGGTCGAGGGGCGTGCGGTCGGGCCCACTTCGTCGACATCGAGCCATTCGTGCGGACCGCCGCCGTAGGCCAGATTTCCCCGCATCGTCTGACGGCCATAGAGCTTGTGCCCGTCGACCCCGCCAATCGGCATCATCGGCGCGGGTTCGGTGATGATCATCTCGGCGCGGGCCGCAGCGAGCGGAACGGTGACGCCCAGCTGCGCCATCAGCTGCGGGATCTGCGGTCCTGCGGCCACTACGACCGCATCGCAGCCATAGGTCGCATTGGCGGTTTTGACCGCAGTGACCTTGCCGCCTGCTGTTTCAAAACCCGTCACCGGGCTGTGCTGGTGGATTGTCCCGCCCAAGTCCTGCAAAGCCCAGGCATAGGCCTGGACACTGCGCTGCGGGTTGGCATGGCCGCCGAACTTGTAGTGGACCCCGCCATAGCAAGTATCGCCCGCCAGCGGCACCGCTTCCTGCACTTGCTTCACGTCAAGCAGCTCGACCGGATGGTCCAGCCGCTTGTGCCGTTCGGCGACGAAGCGGTATTGCTCCCATTGCCGCTCGGTCATCGCGATCAGGATGCGTTCTTTCTGATGCTCGGTCGGATAGCCGAGCAGGTCATCCATCTGCGGCCAGAGGCGTTGCTCTTCGTCGAACAGCGGGCTGGAATAATGCGAGGCCCCGCCGCCGTTGCGGCCCGATGCTTCCCAGCCGACGATGAACTTGTCGAGCACCGTCACCTTTACGCCCGAGCGCGCCAGCCACCAGCCAGCGCTCAGCCCGGTGACGCCGCCGCCGACGATCACGACTTCCGACCCGCTCATTCGTACATCCCCGTGTAGAGCATGCCGCGATGCTCATCCTCGAATGGGGTGCCGATGTCTTCGACCGGCACCCACTGGGTCGGAATGCCGAACCACACGTCCCACGCTGCTTCCATTTGCGCGGGCTCGTTCCAGTCGGCGAGGATATTCATCGGCAGGGGGCGCACCGGGGCACGGTGGCTGGCGAGCGGGATTGTGCCGAACGGCTGACCGGATTCAAGCGCGAGCAGCATCGCCACCTGATCGCGGCAGCGGCGGCCCTGACAGACCCCCATGCCCGCGCGGGTCAGGCGTTTGATCTGGTCCTGGTTGGCCGGCCCGTCCTGCAGCAGGGTTTCGAGCGAGCGGGCACACATCGCGGGCGGCCGGCTGAGGTAATTCGGCGGCTGCACGCCCAGCAGATCGGCGCGAGTCACTTCCTCGCACTGGCAGATGATTGTGTCCGATGCGCTCGATGCGGCCAGGGCGCGGACCCAGTCCATCCGGTATTCGACATGATCGAACCCGCTGTTGGCAAGGCCAGCGCTAAGCCCGACAGCTGAAACTGTCGCCTCGCCGACGGGAACATAGCCGCCGCGCATTGCATCGAGTTCGCGCGGGCCGTGAATCGCATCGACCAGTTCGATCGAGGGAATGAGGCCCACCGCGGTGCAGATGGTGTCGCAGGCGATGATCTCGCCGCTGCTCAGCGTCGCCGCCTCGATCCCGCTGATCCCACCCTTGGCCGAGGCGATTGCCGCCCCGCAGTGAACGGAGAC
>JANOAD010000209.1:0-4053 GCA_031410955.1 Novosphingobium sp.
GTTCAAGACCGGTTGGCGTTTGCGAAGCTAGCGGCTAGGCGCGGCAATCATGGCTCCGCGCTTCCAGTTCGATATCCACGCCACCGATGGCAAGGCGCGCACCGGCACGATCCGGATGCGCCGCGGCGAGATTCGCACGCCCGCCTTCATGCCGGTCGGGACCGCCGCCACGGTCAAGGCGATGAAGCCCGAGAGCGTCCGCGCGACCGGGGCCGATATCCTGCTCGGCAACACCTATCACCTGATGCTGCGCCCCGGCGCGGAACGGGTGGCACGGCTGGGCGGGCTGCACAAGTTCATGAACTGGGACCGCCCGATCCTGACCGACAGCGGCGGCTATCAGGTGATGAGCCTGTCCGATCTGCGGAAGATCACCGAGGACGGCGTGACCTTTGCCAGCCATATCGACGGCAGCAAGCACATGCTCACGCCAGAGCGCAGCATGGAGATCCAGCGCCTGCTCGGCAGCGATATCGTCATGGCCTTCGACGAATGCCCGCGCGCCGATGCCCCGCGCGAGGTGATCGAGCAATCGATGCGGATGTCGATGCGCTGGGCCGCGCGCAGCCGCGCCGGGTTCGATAGCGGCGCGGAGCACGCCGAACGTTCCGCCCTGTTCGGCATCCAGCAGGGCGCGCTCAACGAAGACCTGCGCGCAGAAAGCGCTGCGGCGCTGCAGCAGATCGGCTTCGACGGCTACGCAATCGGCGGGCTCGCGGTGGGCGAGGGGCAGGAGGCGATGTTTGCCGTGCTCGACTATGCGCCGGGCCAGCTTCCCGCCGACCGCCCCCGCTACCTGATGGGCGTAGGCAAGCCCGATGACCTCGTCGGCGCGGTCGAGCGCGGGGTCGACATGTTCGATTGCGTGCTGCCCAGCCGCTCGGGCCGCAACGGGCAGGGCTTTACTTGGAACGGCCCGGTCAACCTGCGCAACGCCCGCCATGCCGAGGATCCGGCCCCGCTCGACGAGCGCTGCCCGTGCGACGCCTGCACCAAATACAGCCGCGCGTACCTGCATCACCTGATCAAGTCCGGCGAAATCCTCGGCGCGATGCTGCTGACCGAGCACAACCTGACCTTCTACCGGCAACTGATGGCCGGCATGCGCGCGGCAATCGGGGAAGGGTGCTTCGCCGCTTTCGCGGCCGATTTCCGGCGAGACTATCTCAAGCAATAGCGCTTTCCGGTCCGCCAGTGATTCGTCGAATTTCGATGAAATTACTGCATAATACCAGTTGATCTGCAGGACGCTTGTGTCATCTTCGCAGGACTTGGTGGGGGATCTTGAATGCGCGCACATTTGTTCGGTCTGGTTGCACTCGTGTCACTGGCGGGAACGGGGCAGGCTCAGGCTCCTACAGCGGGGCTGGCTGGCAAGGGGGCCGAAATCGCCGCCCGGTTCGGCGCGATGGAGAGCATCGGCCAGGTCAGCATGGCCCCGGACGCGAGCAAGCTGGCCTATCTCGGGCGGGCCGGGGAGGATCAGGTCCTCTACATCATCGACATGACGACATGGGAAAAGCCCAAACCCATCACCAGGATCGGCGCGGCGACCGGATATGTGTCGTGGTGCCGCTGGGCGTCGAGCGCTAGGTTGGTGTGCGAACTGCGCACCATCTACAACGATGCCGGCACCTTGCTCGGCTTCAGTCGCCTCTTCGCGCTCGACGCCGACGGCAAGAACGTGGTCAAGCTGACCCAGGATACCAACGCCAACTCGCATGGCATCCTGCAGAACGGCGGCTCGGTGCTCGACTGGGACGTCGCGGACAAGCCCGGCCAGATCCTGATGACGCACCAATATGTCGCCGATGACCGGATCGGCAGCCGGACGGGCAGCAGCGACACCGGGCTCGGGGTCGACCTGATCGACACCGCCACCGTCAAGCGGACGCGCTATGAAGCGCCGGATCGGCTGGGGGTCGAATTCATCACCGACGGTCACGGCAATGTCCGGATCAAGGCGACGCAGGGCAGCAATTCCAGCGGCTACGCCTCGAACAAGCTCACCTACTCCTACCGCCAGCCGGGATCGAAAGACTGGCATTCACTGTCGACTGTGAAGCTTACCGATCAGAGCGACAGCGGCTTTTCGCCTGTCGCGGTCGATTCGGCGAAGAACGTCGTTTACGGTTTCGACAATCAGGGCGAGACGACCGCGCTTTACAGCATCAAGCTCGATGGATCGAACCAGCGCGAGCTGGTGGTCGGGCGCCCGGATGTCGATATCGATCAGCTCGTGACGATCGGCCGGAACAGCCGCGTGGTCGGGGCAAGCTATGCGACCGAGCGCCGTAGCACCGACTACTTCGATCCCGAATTGAAGAAGCTCAGCGCGGCGCTGAGCAGTGCCTTGCCCGGCCATCCCAACGTCGACATCATCGATGCCAGCCAGGATGAGGGCAAGCTGCTGCTGCTCGCATGGAGCGACACCAATCCCGGGCTGTTCTACCTGTTCGACAAGAAGACGCGCCACCTCGAAGAAGTGCTGCCGGTGCGTGACCAGCTCGACAAATTTCCGCTCGCGACGGTCAAGTCGGTAACTTATAAGGCCGCGGACGGAACGGTTATCCCCGCGTACCTGACCCTGCCGGTCGGCAGCACCGGCAAGGGCCTGCCAGCGATCGTCATGCCGCACGGCGGACCGGGTGCGCGCGATGAATGGGGTTTTGACTGGCTGGCCCAGTTCTTCGCCGCGCGCGGCTATGCCGTGCTGCAACCCAACTTCCGCGGATCGACCGGTTACGGCAACGCCTGGTACCAGCAGAACGGCTTCAAGTCGTGGCGGGTGGCGATCGGCGATGTCAACGACGCCGGTCGCTGGCTGATTTCATCGGGTATCGCCAAGCCTGAGCAACTCGGCATCGTCGGATGGTCCTATGGCGGATATGCTGCGTTGCAGAGCGCTGTGCTCGATCCCGACCTGTTCAAGGCGGTCGTCGCGGTCGCTCCGGTGACCGACCTTGAGCACATTCGGCAGGAAGCGGCCCAATACACCAACTACCCGCAGGTCGATGCGTTCATCGGTCGCGGGCCGCACGTCAAGGAAGGTTCGCCCGCCCAGAATGCCGAGCGTTTCAAGGCGCCGGTGCTGCTGTTCCACGGAACGCTCGACCAAAATGTCGATGTCGGCTCTTCGCGCCTGATGGACGACAAGCTGCGCGGAGCTGGCAAGCAGGTGACCCTCGTTGAATTCAAGGGGCTGGATCACCAGCTGCTCAGCCCCACCGCGCGCACGCAGTTGCTCCGCCAGGCTGATGCCTTTCTGCGCAAGGCGTTCGGACTGCCTGCAGACTAGTCGAACCCGAAAGGCGAGGCGGCTTCTGAAGCAAAGGCGCAGTTTGGTCATCCCCGCCAAGCCTGCTAGGGGCGCGGCGCAATGTTTACGATCAACTCAGTTACGGTGCGGCTTGGCGGCCGCACCATCATCGACGGCGCTTCGGCGACGATTCCCCCCGGCGGCCAGATTGGCCTGATCGGGCGCAACGGCGCGGGCAAGTCGACCTTGATGAAAGTGCTGGTCGGCCAGCTCGATCCTGACGAGGGCTCGGTCGACATGCCCAAGCGCACGCGGCTCGGCTATATCGCGCAGGAAGCGCCGAGCGGCGAGATGTCCCCGTTCGAAACGGTTTTGGCTGCCGATACCGAGCGCGCTGCACTGCTCGACGAGGCCGAACATTGCGTCGATCCGCACCGGCTTGGCGATCTGCACGATCGGCTGCTGGCGATCGATGCCTATACGGCTCCGGCGCGCGCCGCGATCATCCTCACCGGGCTGGGCTTTGACGAAGACATGCAGGCCCAGCCGCTCGACAGCTTCTCGGGCGGGTGGAAGATGCGCGTCGCGCTCGCCGCCTTGCTGTTCTCAGGGCCCGACGTGCTGCTGCTCGACGAGCCCTCGAACCACCTCGACCTCGAAGCGACGCTGTGGCTCGAAAATTTCCTCAAGGCCTATGACGGGACGTTGATCGTCATCAGCCACGAGCGCGACCTGTTGAACAATGTCGTCGACACCATCCTGCACCTCTCAGCCGGCAAGATCGCGCTCTATTC
>JANOAD010000210.1:0-6557 GCA_031410955.1 Novosphingobium sp.
CCCGACCGCGCTCTCCATCAGGTGCGCGGGGCCGGCACCGCGCAAGAGGTTCTGGAGCATCGTGCTCGCCGCCGCCGAGCCTTGCAGCGTAGTCCGCGCGGTCAGCCCGATCGGGCCCGCGGTGGTGACCGAATATTGCACCGCCGCCTTGCCGGTGAGGAACACCGCATTGCCGCTGACGTTCATGCAGGTCGTGGTCGCGGTACCGTTGCCGGCCTGGAACAGATCACCGATCCGTCCGCCCCAGCCCGAGGTCGCCCCTTCGGGCGATGAGGCCTGGAAGTAGCTCTGCTGGTCGTTGTGGCTGAGCAGCTTGGGTGGGAGCGGCACCGAACCCGCCTGATATTGTGCCTTGGTGGTCGGCTGGACCAAAGTGCCCAAATTGAGCGCGACGGCCATCTTGCCGGCGTTGAACACCGGCAGCAAGGGGCTGAGCGGCGGCGCCAGCGCATACTGCGACCCGCCCGGCAGCGCGAGCGACGGATTGAGCAGCGTCGGGGTCAGCGCGGCCTGGGCCAAGGCAATCGCGCTGCGGTTCGACTGGTAAGTGGCGTAGCGTGCGTTATCGTAGGGCACGAGCGTGTTGGCGTAATCGTTGCCGCCGTACATGAACACGCAGACCAGCGCCTTGTAATCGCTCGGCGTGCCCGCCGCCGCCGCTTCGCCGATCGCGGCAAGGCTGGTGACCAGCGGGGTCGCGACACCAGCCAGCGACAGGGCCGAAGCGCGCTTGATGAACGCGCGGCGGGAGACATCGTCAGTCATGCGGCTCACCTCAGCACCAGGTAGTCGGGGCTCGCCATTACCAGCAGCACCGCGGCATAAATCCGGTTGGTGGTATTGGTGATGGTATCGAGCGCGGTCTTCATGCTCGCGATCACCGCCGGATGGATCTGCCCGGCGGCGAGCAGCAGGTTGAGCTCGTCAAGCAGCGCCTGGCTGTCTCCGGCAAGCGGGACCAGCGCCGAATAGTCCGGCCGCGCCTCGCCTGCGCCGCTCTGGATCACCGCCTGCATGTAATTGGTATAGGCGATCAGCGATGGCTCGCTGGTGATCTGGAATTCGGGCGCAACCAGATTGTTCGCCGCCAGGGTGGTGCCGGGCGGAACGTAACCGGGTCGGAAGAAGTTGAACACGCTCGGCGCGCGGCCGGGGCTTTCGCCGATGCGGTTGGCGGTCGAATTGGTGTTGCCGAACGGCCAGGCATTGGTCGGCGAGGTGACCTTGAACGCGCGCGCCCACTGCACCAGCCGCACCACCGGTTCGCGCAGCTTGCCGAAGCTCAGGCTCGCCACTGCATTGTCATCGCGCGCTTCGCTGTCCATCAGCACCGCGCGGATCACTTCCTTCATGTCGCCGCGCACGCCGCTGCCGTTGTCGGCAAAGACCGTGGCGACCCGCTGGACATAAGCCGGTGAGGGGTTGCTGGTCACAAGGTGCTGGATCAGCTGCTTGGCCACGAACGGCGGCACATTGGCATGCTGGAAGATGCCGTCGAGCGCGACCTTGCGCGCGGCTGCACCATCGCTGCCGATCGGGGTGTTGATGCCGAGGAAGCTGGCACCGCCGGTTTCGTACTGCGCGGGGTTGATCACCATGCCCAGCAGATGCCGGTCGGGCGTGGTGGTAACTGCGGTGGCGAAGGTATAGCCGGTCCACACCCGCGCTGCCTGAGCGACGTCGGTCTGGGTGTAGGTCGGGACCGGCTGACCGCTCGGCTGCTTGAGCGTGCCGTCCATGTTGAGCTGGTACAGCCCGATCGTGAACAGCTGCATCAGTTCGCGCGCGTAGTTCTCGTCAGGAATCGAGCCGGTCGCGGCGTTGGCTTTCTTGTTGCCAAGAAAGGTCAGGTAAATGCCCATCGCGGTGCTGGTCGACACGGCTTCCATGATGTCGCGAAAGTTGCCGAAGGCGTTGTCCCACAGCCGGTCGAGGTAGGCGGCCATCGCGAACTGGCGGAACGGGGTCGAAATGCCGTCGATCGAGACCACCCATTGCGACAGCAGCGCCAGACCGATCCGCTGACGCAACGCGTCGGCCCCGTTCATCAGCTGCGACCATATCATCGGGTCGAACCCGGCCTGGTTGTTCTGGTTGGCGGCGGCGTTGTAGCCGTTGACAGTCAGAAAATCCCAAAACCGCTGCGGCCGGGCCATGCCGAACTGGCTGTTCAGCCAGCCGTTGAAACCTTGCGCGGTTACGTCGGTCATTTCCGAACGCGAATAACCGATCGCCGCCTGTGAGAGGAAGCGCGAGGCCTGCTTGACCGTGATCGGGGAGACTGTGGGGACCGGTGTAGGGGCCGGCACAGGCGTGCCTCCGCCCGGGCTCCCTGCCGGGCTGCCACACGCGGCGAGGGCCAGCAGACTGGCCGCAGCGAGCGCTTGCGCGCCGCCTGGCAATTCTTGGTCGATGGCCTCGTCAAGCGCTTTGGCCACTGGTTCGCCAGTTGCCGCAGTGCCGCTCGGCACAATGGTTGCAACCCCACTCAAGCCACCCTCCCCCGGCGTGTTTCCCGCGCGGTGAAGCTAACCCGAAGGCGGTAATATCCCAAGCGGACAAATGGCCCTGCGACACTTTCTTACATGAATGCGGGGATAACCATCGCAGCGCGCCGAACACCGCGCGTCGCACGCCGCGCTAGGTGGCACTTGCGCCCAAATCCTGCGGCCGGACATAAACACGTGCGACAATCGGGAAGCTCGTGGCAACCTCGCGTTCGATATCGGCGACGATTGTCTCGACATCACGCGCGGTCAGGGTGTCGGTGAAATCGGCGCTGATGATCACCGTCACCATAGTGGGCGAAGAATGCACGGTCATGACATCGTGCACCGCCTCGATCCCCTTGTGGCCTTCGGCGCAACTACGGATCTTGGCGACCAGTTCGGGATCGGCCGCCTCGCCGATCAGCAGGCCCTTGGCCTCGTACAGCAGCAGCGCCGCGAGCACGGCCAGCACCAGCCCGATGAGCACCGAGGCCAGCCCGTCCCACATCGGGTTGCCGGTGAGGAGGCTGATGCCGAGCCCGATCGCGGCAAGCACCAGCCCGACCAGCGCGCCGGTATTCTCGAGCAGGATCACCAGCGTGGTCGCATCCTTGGTCTGGCGGATTTCCTGCCAGATCGATCCGCGCCGCGCGGCGTTGAAATCATTCAGCGCGGCGAGCGTCGACCAGCCTTCGAGCACAAAGGCAATCCCCAGCACCGCAAAGGCGATCAGCGGGCTTCCGGCCGGTTCGGGATCGATGATGTGCAGAACGCCTTCGTAGACCGAAACCCCGGCGCCCAGCGCGAAGACCAGGATGGCAACCACGAAAGACCAGAAATAGAGCTCGCGGCCATAGCCGAACGGATGGATCGCGTCGGCTGGTTTGACCGCGCGCTTGCGCCCGTAGAGCAGCAGCAGCTGGTTGGTCGAATCGACGAGGCTGTGCACGCCTTCGGTCAACATTGCCGATGAGCCGGTGATGGCGGCGGCGACGAACTTGGCCGCGGCGATGCCGACGTTCGCCACCAAAGCCACCACGATTGTCCGGGTCGAGCCCTGTCCGGCCATTTGCTTGATTCCCCTTGATGTACGCCAGCCATGCCACGGCTTGTGCAGCGCGACAATGTGGCTAGCTTCACCGTCCATGAAGCATTTCGTCATCGCGCTCGTCGCCATCGCCCTACCGCTCCAGCCTGTCGTTGCCGCTGCGCCCACGCTGCAGCCGGCGGAGCTGACCGCAATCGACGCGGCGGTGACCAAGTCGCTGAAGGAAACGGGGGTGCCCTCGGCCGAGATTGCGGTGGTGCGCGATGGGCAGATCGTGCTCGATCGCGCCTGGGGAAAGCCGTCCGAGACGCTGACCCAGCCCGATCCCGCGCTGCCATACCAGATCGCGTCGAACTCCAAGCAGTTCCTCGCCGCGTTGCTCCTGCTGCTGGAAGATGACGGCAAGATCGACCTCGACGATCGTGTTTCGAAATGGCTGCCCGAACTGCCCGAGGGGAACAAGATCACGGTGCGCCAGCTGCTTTCGCACACCTCGGGGCTACAGGATTTCTGGCCGCAGGACTATTCGTTCGCGGCGATGGAACAGCCGGTGGCGCCAATGGGCATTGTCCGGCGCTGGGGGATGAAGCCGCTCGACTATGCGCCGGGCAGCCGCTGGCAGTATTCGAACACCGGCTATGTCGTGGCCGGGCTGATCGCCGAGAAGGCCGGTGGCGCGCCGCTGTGGGACCAGCTCGAGGCGCGGATCTTCAAACCGCTGGGGATCCAGCCCTACGATATCGACGAAACCAACGGGCCGAAATTTCCGCAAGGCTATCACCGCAACGCGCTTGGCCCGGTGCGGGTGGCGCAGCCGCCGGCCAAGGGCTGGCTGTGGGCTGCGGGCGAGCTCAGCATGACTGCTGCGGAACTGGCCAAATGGGACATCGCGCGGATGAACCGCACCCTCCTCACCAAGCAGGACTGGGAGGAGATGGAACGCCCGGTGCGGCTCGCCGACGGCACCTGGACCACCTATGGCCTGGGTGTGTCGAAGCACCTCACCGGCGGGCGCTGGGTGGTCGATCACGGCGGCGAATCGGTCGGGTTCCTCTCGCAAAACTCGGTGTGGATCGACGACAAGATCGCGATCGTGGTGCTGACCAATGGCGACTTCGCCGGAGTGCAGGAAGAATTGACCAGCAAGATCGCCGAGATCGTGCTGCCCAAGGCGCTCCAGGCCGATATCGGCGAGAAGGCAAGGCTGGATGATGTGCGCGCAACGCTTTCCGGGATCACCACGGGTCGGTTCAACCCGGCGCTGTTCACTGACAACGGGCGCTATTATTTCAGCGCCCAGACACTTGGCGATTACCGCTCGAGCCTGGCACCGCTGGGGCCGCTGAAGTCGGTCACCGCGAGCCGCCCGCCGCGGCTGCGCGGCGGCTTCGTCAACCGGGTGTTTAAGCTGCACTATGCGAAGAAGACGCTCACGCTGATCACCTATGCCGAAGCGGGTGAACACGACCGGTGGGAGCAATACATGGTGACGCCTTAGGGAGACAGATCCTCTCCATTTGGCGAAGCCAAATGGGGAGGTGGCAGACGCCATAGGCGGCTGACGGAGGGGTATCTGGGCAAGCGTCGATACCCCTCCGTCACGCCCTGCGGGCGCGCCACCTCCCCATTTGCACTGCGTAAAAATGGAGACGAACTTACAGCCAGCCGATCCGCCTGAACCGCACGAACAGCCCGCCACAGATCGCAAGGATAACGGCAACAACCGCCGGATAGCCCCACTTGTGGTGCAGTTCGGGCATGTAGTCGAAGTTCATCCCGTAAATCCCGGCGATCGCGGTCGGCACCGCGAGGATCGCGGCCCAGCCGGCGAGCTGCCTGGTCATGTCGCCCTGACGGTGCTGTTCGAGCAGCGCGGCGGTTTCGACGATGCTGGCCAGGGTCTCGCGCAGGCCGTCCATCCGCACCATCGTGCGGCGGACATGGTCGAGCACGTCGCGGAACCAGATTCTTGCGCCCGGGTCGATCACTGCGATCTCGGTGGTCGCGAGCCGGTCGCACACCTCGATCATCGGGCCGATCACGCGGACGAAGCGGCGAAACTGGCGGCGCAGGCGGAAGATGCGGCGGATGGTCGACGGTTCGGGAAACACGTCGATCGCGCGCTCCTCCAGGATCTGCACGCCTTCCTCCAGCCGCTCGATCACCGGCTGATAGCCATCGACGATGAAATCGAGGATCGCGTGCGCGGCGTAGTCGGGCCCCTCGGCCAGCCGCTCGGGCACGCTTTCCAGCCGTTTACGCAAGTCGCCATGCGCGCGGGTCGAACCGATCCGCACCGTCACCAGGAAATTGTTGGCGAGGAACAGCGCGGTCTGGCCGTATTCGATATTCTCCCCCTCCTCGATCGTCGCGGTGCGCGCGACGATGAACAGGACCGGGCCGTAGAGCTCCAGCTTGGGCATCTGCTGGGGATTGAGCGCGTCCTCGATCGCCAGCGGATGGAGCCCGTACTGGCTGCGCACCAGTTCCATTTCCTCCACGGTGGGATCACTCAGGCCGATCCAGTCGAACTGCTTGCCGTGCGGCAATGGGCGGGGCGTGCCGTCGACTACCAGCGGCTGCTTGAGCGGTTTTCCGGAGGCATAGCGGCGAGCTGCGATGATCGACATTGATCGTGTGTGGCAAAGTGCCGCGATGCTGGCAATCCTGCGCAAGATTTGTTAAGCGATCGATTAATGCTGACACCAATGTCAGTGCGCCGGGAGACACGCGGATGAACATGGCCACCAACCCTCAGCCGATGCTCGACATGATCATCATCGGCGCGGGCATCTCAGGCATCGGCATGGCGGTGCACATGCGCCGCGATTGCCCGGGCAAGAGCATCGCGATCCTCGAACGGCGCGACAATCTGGGCGGAACCTGGGACCTGTTCCGCTATCCCGGTATCCGTTCAGACAGCGACATGCACACGTTGGGCTTCTCGTTCGAACCGTGGACTCACGAAAAGGCCATAGCCGACGGCCCCTCGATCCTCGATTATCTGAACATGATCACCG
>JANOAD010000211.1:0-8869 GCA_031410955.1 Novosphingobium sp.
GTCGGGCCGGGGGAGTGGGCCGGTGTTGCAAGCCAGCCGCGGAGGCGGCTGGCGCTACCCACCAAGAATCCCCTTGGTCGAAGGAATTGCGCCTAGCTTGCGCGGATCGAGTTCCACCGCCTGCCGCATCGCGCGGGCAAAGCCCTTGAAGATGCCTTCGCAGATGTGGTGGTTGTTCTGGCCGTAAAGCAGCTCGATATGGAGCGTGATGCCCACCGCCTGCGCGATCGAATGGAACCAGTGCTCGACCAGTTCGGTATCGAACTCGCCCAATTTTTCCTGCGTGAACGCGGCCTTCCACACCAGATAGGGCCGTCCCGAAATATCGAGCGCGACCCGGCACAGCGCCTCGTCCATCGGCGAGTACGCGGTGCCGTAGCGCCCGATCCCGCCCTTGTCGCCCAGTGCCTCGGCAATCGCCTGGCCGATCGCGATCGCCGAGTCCTCGGTGGTGTGATGCTGGTCGACGTGAAGGTCGCCCTTGATCCGGCAAGTCACGTCGATCAGCGAATGGCGGCTGAACTGCTCGATCATGTGGTCAAGAAAGCCGATCCCGGTCGAAACGTCATACTTGCCGGTGCCGTCGAGATCGACCTCGACAGCTATATCGGTTTCGTGAGTGGTGCGCGCTACGCGGGCCTTACGCATGGGGCGGCGTATAATGGCGAAAGTGGCGGGTGCAAGCGCTTTGCCCTTGACCCTGCGCTCTGCCGTCGCCACTTCTCGCCCATGAGCGATGATGCCCCCGACAGCCTGATTCCATACGACGAAATCGTGCAGGAGGCGCTGCGCGCGGTGGTCGGCAGGGTGCTGGGCGAGATCCAGATGGGTGGCAGCCAGCTGCCCGGCGCGCATCATTTCTACATCACCTTCAAGACCGGCGCCCCGGGAGTCGATATTCCGACCCACCTCAAGGAACGCTTCCCTGACGAGATGACCATCGTCCTCCAGAACAAGTTCTGGGACCTTGATGTTACCGATATCGGCTTTTCGGTGGGGCTGTCATTCAACCAGATGCCATCGAAGCTGGTTGTCCCGTTTTCGGCGATTACCGCCTTTGTCGATCCGGCGGTCGATTTCGGGCTGCAATTCCAGGCGGTCGACAGCGACGATTTGGCCGAGCCGCACGAGCCGGCGCAGAACGATGCGCCGGAACCCGATGGCGGCGCGGACGTTTCGCCGGGTGACGGCAACAACGTGGTCACTGTCGACTTCGGCCGCAAGAAATAGCCGGACAGCCCGGCGGAACAGGAATCGCCATGGCCATCAAATCTCGCCTCAAGGACACCGGCAAGGCGGCCACGAGCAAGATCGAATCTGCCGCAGAAAAGGCCGAAGGTGTCAGCCCCAACCCGGCAACCAACCTGCTGATCGCCGATCTCGCGCTGCGCGGCGGCGGACAATTGCTGCGCCATGCGATCGAACGCACGGTACTCGGCGCGAAATACACGCCCGACAAGGCAAAGAAGATCGTCAAGGGCCGCAGCATGCTGCAAACCCTGATCGGCACTGCAGCGGCGCGGATCGCCACCCGTTCAGTTCCCGGCGCGATCGTTGTCGGCGGCGGACTGCTGGCCAAGGCGCTATACGATCGGCGCGAGGGCAAGCGGGCTGCACGGGCCAGCGGTGCCCGTGCGATCGATGCCCAGGCGACACGCGGGGAAGAAGACGACTCCAAGGCTTGATCGCCGCTCCGGTCTGCGCGATTGGAGCACATGGCAACCCCAGACACGCTTCAGCGCCGCGGGCTGATGTTCATCCTGTCCTCGCCTTCGGGCGCGGGCAAGACCACGATCAGTCACATGCTGCTGGCTGGCGACGCGGAAATCTGCCTGTCGATCTCTGCCACCACGCGCCCGATGCGCCCCGGCGAGGTCGACGGGAAAGACTACCACTTCGTCACCAGCGAGGAATTCGACCGCATGGTGGCGAACGACGAATTCTACGAATGGGCGCAGGTCTTCGGCCACTGCTATGGCACCCCCAAGGCGCATATCCGCCAGGGCTTGAAAGACGGTCAGGACTATCTGTTCGACATCGACTGGCAGGGCACCCAGCAGTTGTATCAGAAGGATCAGCAGGACGTGGTGAGGGTGTTCCTGCTGCCGCCCAGCATCGAAGCGCTGCAACAGCGGCTGACCGGGCGCGGGACCGACAGCGCCGAAGTGATCACGGCACGGATGGAACGCGCCCGCGCTGAGATCAGCCACTGGGACGGTTACGATTATGTGATCGTCAACGACGAGATCGAGGCATGCTACACCAAGGTCCGCGAAATCCTGCAAGCCGAACGGATGAAGCGCGCGCGGCAGACCGGGCTGATCGGGTTTGTGCGTGAACTGATGCGCTAGGGCAGGCCTGCCCGGCCCACTGCCACTTCGGTGACCAGCACCTTCCCTGCCGGCATCTTGGCGGGATCGGCCGGTGCAGTCAGCAAGAACAGGTGTTTGCCTTCCGGCCCGCCCAGCATGCAGGCGTAGCAGTTGAGATCGCCGGTTGCGACTGTGTCGAGCACTTCGCCGCCGGGCGCGATCAGCGCGCATTCGGGCGCGGCGGGGTTGGCGATCCACACCGCGCCCGAGGCATCGAGGCAAATCCCGTCGGGCAGGCGCGGCGCGACCGGTGCCCATTCGCGCCGGTTTGAGAGCGTGCCGTCGGCTGCGATGTCGAGCGCTGAGAGGCGCAGACCAAAAGTTTCGGCCACGATCAGCGTGCCGCCATCGGGCGTGATGACCATGCCATTGGGAAAGCTGAAACGCTCACCCGGCGCCGCATCACTCACACTGCCATCGGGCTGGACCAGCGCCAGCACGGTGGTCGGATGATCGGCGATCACCCCGGCAGGCCCACGCTCGCGCATGGCCGCATCGAAATCGAACCCGAAGTTGCCGACATAGGCGCGGCCCATGCTATCGACCACCATGTCATTGCACAGGTGCGCCGAATGACCGGTCAGGTCAGCGTGGCGTTCAAACCGCCCGTCGGGCCAGCGCCGCCAGACTTCGCGCAGTTCCATCCGCACCACCAGGAGCGAGCCATCGGGCATCCAGCCGAGACCGGAGGATTGCCCTTCGAATTCGAGTTCGGTCTTTAGATCGCCTCCGAGTCCGACCGAGCAGACCTTGTGCGCGTAGAAGTCCGAGAACCACAGCCGGTCCTCGTGCCAGCGCGGCCCTTCGCCGAAATAGATCCCTTGGGCGAGGACCCTTACCGCGCCGCTCACCTCAGTGCCCCGAAGGATCGTTGAACACCTCGGGGATCCACGCATTGACGATTCCGCCGTCGATCGGGATCGTGGTGCCCACCACATAGTCGCCCGCGCGGCTGGCGAGGTAGATCGCGCCGCCGGCGATATCCTCGGCGACGCCGATGCGCTTGTAGGGGATACCCTTGGCGCTGCCTTCGGGGTTCTTTGCCGCGGCCTTGTTCATCTCGCTCGGATAGGCCCCCGGCGCAATGCAGGTGCACACGACGTTGTCCTTGATCAGCCGCGCGGCCATGCGTTTGGTCAGGTGGATCACCGCCGCCTTGCTCGCTTGGTACGAATAGGTTTCCCACGGATTGGGGCGCAGCCCATCGATCGAGGCGATGTTGATGACTTTGGCCGGGCGATCGAACGACCCAGCCGCCTTGAGCAGCGGGAACAGCTTTTGCGTCAGGAAGAACAGCGACTTGACGTTGAGGTCCATGACCTTGTCCCAGCCCACTTCGGGGAAGGTCTCAAAGTCGCCGCCCCACGCCGCGCCGGCATTGTTGACCAGCACATCGAGGCGGGTTTCGCGCGCGGAAAGCTCCGCCACCAGCTGCGCGATTCCGTCCGACTGGCTGATATCGCCCGCGAGACCGATGACCTTGCCCGGATACTGGGCTTCGAATTCGGCGACGGTCTCGTCAAGCTGCGCCTTCTTGCGCGCGGTGATGTAGACCCGCTCGCACCCGGCGGCGAGGTAGCCTTCAAGCAGCATCTTGCCGATGCCGCGCGAGCCACCGGTGATCAGCGCGACCTTGCCTTCAAGGCTGAACAGTTTGGCGAAATCCATGTTTTCTCTCCTACTCCCCTCCCGCTTGCGGGAGGGGCCGGGGGTGGGTCAGTGCGGGGTTTGGGTCAAGTCAGACAGGCCCACCCCTAACCCCTCCCGCAAGCGGGAGGGGGATCAAAGTTAGTATCCGCTCAGCACCGCCACCCTTTGCGCGTGGTAGTACCTGTCGCCCATGAATTCAGCCAGCGCGCGGTCGCGCTTCATGTAGAGGCCGATGTCGTATTCGTCGGTCATGCCGATCCCGCCGTGCATCTGGACGCCTTCACGCACCGCGAGGCTCGCCGCCTTGCCGGCCTTGGCCTTGGCGACCGAGACCATCAATTCGGCCTTCTCGCTCCCGGCATCGAGCAGTTGTTGCGCCTTGATTGTCGCGGCGCGCGCGATCTCGATTTCCGAATAGAGATGCGCGGCGCGGTGCTGGAGCGCCTGGAATTCACCGATCAGCCTGCCGAACTGCTTGCGCTGCTTGAGGTAGGTCGAGGTCATTTCGAACGCCCCGGAGGCAACCCCGACGCTTTCCGCCGCCGCACCGACGCGCCCGGCATTGAGCACTTTGGTCAGCAGTTCGCGCCCGCCATCGACCTCGCCGATCACCGCGTCGGCATCGAGCTGGACATTGTCGAGCTTCACATGGGTGGCCATCGAAGAGTCGACCAGCCGCACCGCGTCCTGGCTCAGCCCAGCCGAATCCCTGGGCACCGCGAACAGCGTGATCCCGTCGGCATCGTCATCCGACCCTGCAGTTCGCGCGGCGACCACCAGCATGTCGGCTGAGCTGCCGTGGACCACGAAGGTCTTGGCACCATTGAGCGTGAAGCCGTTGCCCGAGCGCGCGGCGCGGGTGGCGATCCGTTCGGGACGGTGCTTCGGGCCTTCGTCGATCGCGAGGGCAAAGACGCTTTCCCCGGCGATCAGGCCGGGCAGGTAGCGGCCCTTGAGATCCGCGCTGGCAGCGCCGAGCGCGGTTGCCGCCATCACGGAACTGGTCAGGAACGGCGATGGCGTGAGATTGCGCCCGATTTCCTCGAGCACGATTCCGGCTTCGACATGGCCCATCCCGAGCCCGCCGTCGTCCTCACCGACGAGGATGCCGGTCAGGCCGAGCCCGGCCGTCTGCTTCCACAGATCGTGACCGAAGCCGTCCTTGCACCCGATGTCGCGCCAGTGGCGCAGCTGCTTCGCAATCGCGCCCTCCCCGGCCATGAACTGGCGCGCGGTGTCGGCGAGCATCGCCTGGTCTTCGGTGTGGTAGAGTGCCATCTGGTCAGGCTCCGGGCAGGTCGAGGATGCGTTTCGCGATGACGTTGAGCATCACCTCGGAGGTGCCGCCTTCGATCGAATTGGCCTTGGTCCTGAGCCAGTTGCGCGCGCGGCTACCGCCACCCGAACCCTCGCTGTCCCATTCGAGCGCGGCGCTGCCCCCGCCCGCCATGAGCAATTCGTGGCGGCGCTTGTTGAGTTCGGTTCCGGCGTATTTCATCATGTTCGACTGCGCCGGATGGCCCTTGCCGACCTTGACCTCGTCGAGGAATTTCTCGCCCATCGCCCCGTAGGCCAGCGCATCGACATCGAACATCGCCAGCTCGGCGCGGAGGATCGGGTCTTCGAGGCCGGCCCGCGCGAGCACCGGACCGATCGTCGACTGCCGGTCGGACCCGCCGGCGCCCGAAATCATCTCGCGCTCGTGGCCGAGGAGGTATTTGGCGACGTCCCAGCCGCGGTTGAGCTGGCCCACCAGCTGGGTCTTGGGGACATTGACGTTGTCGAAAAAGGTCTCGCAGAACGGCGAATTGCCGCTGATCAGCAGGATCGGCTTGGTCGAGACGCCAGGGCTCGCCATGTCGAACAGCAGGAACGAGATTCCCTGGTACTTGTCGGCCTTGTCGGTGCGGACGAGGCAGAAAATCCAGTCGGCCTGGTCGGCGTAGCTCGTCCAGATCTTGCTGCCGTTGACCACCCAGTGATCGCCCTTGTCCTCGCCAAAGGTCTGAAGCGAAACGAGATCGGAGCCAGAACCCGGTTCCGAATAGCCCTGGCACCAGCGGATTTCACCGCGCGCGACCTGGCCGAGGTAGTGGACCTTCTGCTCTTCGGTGCCGAACTTGAGCAGCGCCGGACCGAGCATCCAGATCCCGAACGAGGACAGCGGTGGACGCGCGCCGAGGCGGTTCATTTCCTCGCGCCAGATCTTGGCCTGCGCGGGTGAAAACCCTGCGCCGCCATAGGCTTGCGGCCAGTCGGGCACGGTGTAGCCCTTGGCCGCGCAGCGTTCCATCCAGAGCTTCTGCGCCGCGTTCTTGAACCGGAAATTGCGTCCGCCCCAGCAGACGTCGTCCTCGCCCTTGACCGGTTCGCGCATTTCGGGCGGGCAGTTTTCTTCCAGCCAGGCGCGGATTTCGGTGCGGAATGCTTCCAGCTCGGACACAGGCAAACTCCTCTTCTTAACCGGTTGATTAAGGCGACTCGCCACGCGCTTGCAAGCGCGGAATTCCGTGCCTCACCGCGAATCCCGTGTGCCGTAGCGTCAAGCAGTGCGGCGTTGACCGCGCCCGCCCCGGCCCTAAGCTGCGGTCAAAACAGCGACAGCAGGAGAGATGGATGCGATTTGCCGGCAAGTGCGCCGTGATTACCGGCGCGGCCTCTGGAATCGGCCGCGAAACCGCGCTCCTGTTCGCTCGAGAAGGCGCCCAGGTGTTCGCCGCGGACATCGACCTTACGGGTGCACAAGCGCTCTCAACGGCAGCCAACGGCATCACCGCGGTGCAAACCGACGTCTGCGACACGGCACAGATCAGGCAACTGATGGACCAGGCAGCGGCGGCCGAAGGCGGCATCGATTTCCTGTTCAACAACGCCGGGGCAGGCGGTGACGGCGCGCCCATCGACGAGATCGAACCCGAGGGGTGGGACCGGACGATGGACCTGCTGCTGCGCTCGGTGGCAATGGGCATCCGCTATGCCGCGCCGCACATGAAATCGCGTCCCGGTGCCGCGATCGTCAACACCAGCAGCGTCGCGGCGATCGGCGCGGGCTATTCGCCGACCGCCTATGCCGTCGCCAAGGCCGGAGTGCTGCACCTGACCAAGGTCGCGGCGACCGACCTCGCCCGCTACGGCATTCGGGTCAACGCGGTGCAGCCCGGCTTCATCAACACCAACATCTTCGCCGCCTCGGTCGAGATGCCCGCCGATCGGGTCGATACGGCAAAGGCGATCATCGCCCAGATGTCGTCCAATGCGCAGCCAGTGGCCCGCGGCGGCCAGCCGCGCGACATCGCCGAGGCGGTGGCGTTCCTGTGCAGCGAGGCCGCGAGCTTCATCACCGGGACCTCGCTGCTGGTCGACGGCGGCCTGACCATCGGCCAGCGCCATTCGTGGGATCCCGAAGCGCCCGGGCTGTTCGACGCGCTGCGGGCTTTGGCTGCGGCGCCGGCGGCGTGACCCCGATCCAGGGCAAGGTCCCGACCCGGCTGGCCTTTCTCCACGGCCTCGGCTCGATCGCCTACGGGGTCAAGGACAACGGGTTTTCGACCTTCCTGCTGCTGTTCTACAACCAGGTCCTCGGGATGGACGCCAAGCTGGTGAGTTTCGCGCTGATGCTCGCGCTGATTCTCGATGCCTTCGCCGATCCGGTAATAGGGCACCTCTCGGACCGGACCTATACCCGCTGGGGCCGCCGCCTGCCGTGGCTCTACCTCGCTCCGCTGCCGCTGGCAGGAGCATGGTATTTCATGTGGAGCGCGAGCGGCGAGCCGAGCTTCTGGGGCCTGGTGCTGACCGCGATGGCGGTGCGCACGCTGGTGTCGTGCTGCGAGGTACCTTCGATCGCGCTGGTTCCCGAGCTGACCCGCGACTACGACGAGCGCAGCCGCCTGATGCGCTACCGCTTCCTGTTCGGCTGGGCCGGGGGGCTGCTGATCCTGTTCCTCGCCTACGACGTGTTCATGGCCGACGGCCTGCTCCAGCCCGAAGGGTACCGCGCTTACGGTCTCGCCGGGGCGCTGCTCATGCTGGTCGCGGTGGTAGCCTCGGCACTCGGCCAGCACCGCTTCGCCGCGCACCTGCCCGCGCGGCGGCCCGAGCGCTTCAGCCTGGGCACCGCATTTGCCGAGATCCGCGAGTGCCTGACCCACCGGGCCTTCCTGGTCCTGCTGGCTGCCGGGGCGCTGGCCTATACCAGCCAGGGCATCACCTTCTCGATCGCCAATTACCTCTACCTGTTCATCTGGCGGTTTTCGGAGACAGCCTTCAGTTTCTATCCGTTGCTGCTGTTTTCCAGCGTGGTCGCGTGTTTCTTCACGGTCGGCCCGATGCACCGCCGCTGGGGCAAGCGCGATACCGGGGCGGCGACCGCGGTGCTCGGCATGGTGTTCTGGGTAATCCCGTTCCTCGTCCGGCACTTCGGCCTGTGGTGGACCGAGGGCACCACCCAGTCGACCGTGGTGCTGTTCGGCTTCTTCTTCCTCGCCAACTGGTTCAGCGTCGCGGCGATGATCTCGGCCAGCTCGATGGTCGCCGACGTCGTCGAAGCTTCGGAGGCGGAGACCGGGCGGCGCAGCGAAGGGACTTTCTTCGCGGGCAACTTCTTCATGCAGAAGTGCGCAACGGGACTGGGGATCTTCGTCACCGGGCTGCTGGTCGATTTCGCCGGGATGCCCGAAAAGGCGGTGCCCGGGCAGATCCCCGAGGCGGTAATCGACCGGCTGGCACTGGGCTACACCCTGCTGGTGATCGTCTTCGCGGTTGCCATCGCCATCATCCTGCGCCGCTTCCCGATCACCCGCGCCGATCACGAAGCGCGGGTCGCCGCGCTCAGCGCGGCGGCGCGG
>JANOAD010000212.1:0-2778 GCA_031410955.1 Novosphingobium sp.
CGACGGTCGGGCCGATCCCGACCGCTTATGACCTGCGCCGTCTCGGTTGGCAGTTGCTGAGCGATTCGTGCTCGTCCGGACGCGGCGAAGCCTATGTGCGATTGGGCCGGCCGCATGACTTGCCCTTGCCGCAGTGGCTCAACCTGGCGGGCGAAGGCGCGATGCAGCGCAAATGGATGATGATGCTCGAGGTTGACGAATCGGGTGAGCGCGCGCGGATGCTGCGGCTGGGGTTCGGTGATGCGCTGGGGTGCGGGCCCAGCCTTGATGAACTGGAGGCGCGTGCATTACGGCTGGCGCAACTGGCGCAATCGCTGCCGCGCTACCGGCGGCACGGACCGATCCAGCTCGATCTGCTGGCGCGCGAAGCCTTTGTAGCGGGGCGCGCGGTTGGGCTGCATCCACGCGAGTTTGCGTTGCTGTGGCGGCTCGCCGAAACCCCCGGCGAGGCAGTTAGCGCAGCCGAGCTGCTATACGATGTATGGCGGCTGTCATTTCGCCCGGAAACCAACAGCCTGGCCGTCCACGTCAGCCGCTTGCGCGCGAAATTGCGGACCTCCGGGGTCGATGGGATCCTCGAAACGCTGCCCGATGCCTCGTACTGCCTTGGCGGGGTGGCCGGTCGCAGCGCGATCCCATTGGCCCGCGATTTCGCACTGGACGGTTATCTGCGTTTGAGCGAGGAACAGGTTATCGCCTGATATTCGACAAGGCCTGATTTTCGACAAGGAACGCCCTGCATGGACCACCCCGTAAACCCGCCCGCCCGCGTCACCATTGCTCTGGGCGATGATGGCGTGGCGCAGGTTCGGCTGGTCCGCGCAGACAAGATGAACGCGCTCGATCCTGACATGTTCGCAGCATTGCTCGATGCCGGGCACGTGTTGCAAAACCTCAAAGGGCTGCGCTGCGTGGTCTTGTCGGGCGAGGGGCGCAGCTTTTGCGCCGGGCTCGATATGGGCTCGATGGCTGACAGCGGCCGCCGCCGTGAAAGCCCGCTGACCACCCGCACGCATGGTAACGCCAATGCCCCGCAGCAAGTGGCACTGCAATGGCGCGAACTGGCAGTCCCGGTGATCGCGGCAGTCCACGGGGTGTGCTTTGGCGGCGGGCTGCAGATCGCCAGCGGCGCTGACATTCGCGTGGTCACGCCCGACGCACGGATGGCGGTGATGGAGCTGAAGTGGGGGCTGGTGCCCGATATGGCCGGCTATGCGCTGTGGCGCGGCACCGTACGCGACGATCACTTGCGCGAGCTGACTTACACCAACCGTGAGTTCACTGGCGCTGAGGCGCTGGACTTGGGCTTTGCGACGATCGTCGATGCCGATCCGCTGGCCCGCGCAACCGCGATCGCCGCCGACATCGCCAACCGCCACCCGCAAGCGCAGCGCGCCGCCAAACGCCTGTTCGGACAATACCTCCACGCCTCGGTCGACGATATCCTGATGGCCGAAAGCATCGAGCAGCAAGCGCTGATGGGCACGAAGAACCAGATCGAAGCGGTGATGAGCCAGATGCAGAAGCGTAAGGGCGAGTTCGTCGACGTCTGAGCGCTTGCAATTACCGGCTTGACAACGGCCGCTCTAATTCGATATTTCGAGAGTTATCGAATCAATGGAGCTACCGATGCAGTCTGAACATACCATCCGTGCGCTTGGTGCGCTGGCGCAGGAGCACCGGCTGGCGGTGTTCCGCTTGCTCGTGCAGGCTGGCCCTGATGGTCTGGCCGCAGGCGCGCTGGCCGAGGCGCTGACTGTGCCACCCAGTTCGATGAGCTTTCACCTCGCCCAGCTAAGCAACGCGGGCCTAGTCAGTCAGCGCCGCCAAAGCCGCTCGATCATCTATTCGGCGGACTACAGCGCGATGAACGCGCTGCTCGCCTACCTTACCGAAAACTGCTGCGCTGGCAGCGCATGCGGCCCCGTCACCGCAATGGACTGCGGCGTGGCTCTGCAAGATGAAAGGATCGTTGTATGAAGCGTTTCCACGTCCATGTCGGGGTTGAAAGCCTTGATCAATCGATCGCGTTCTATTCCGGCCTGTTCGGCCAAGCGCCGAGCGTGACCAAGACCGATTACGCCAAATGGATGCTTGAGGATCCGCGCGTCAACTTTGCGATCTCGCAGAAATGCGGCGCTGTGAAAGGCATTGAGCACCTCGGGCTGCAAGTTGAAAACCCAACCGAATTGGCCGAAGTCTACGGTCGTTTGCAGGCCGCCAATGCCCCGGTGCTTGAGGAGGGGGCGACCACTTGCTGTTATGCGCGTTCGGAGAAAAGCTGGATCGCCGACCCTGACGGGGTGATGTGGGAAGCTTTCCTGACCAATGGCGATAACACCGACTATGGCACCGGCCCGGACTTTGCCGCGCTCGCATCGGGCAACGCAGCCGCCGATGCGTGTTGCGCGCCGCAATTGGCGGCTCCGGTCAAGGCCGGCTGCTGCTAAACCATGGTTGCAGTCCGCACGATCCTGGTGCTGTGCACCGGCAATTCGGCGCGCTCCATTTTGGGTGAGGCGCTACTCAATCAGCTCGGCGAACGGCGCATCGAAGCGTTCAGCGCGGGGAGCAAACCCAAGGCTGAACCAAATCCCGCTGCGCTGAGGCTGCTGACTAGACACGGTATCGATCCGGCGCGGTTCCGCTCAAAAAGCTGGCTGGAATTTACCGGCGCGGGTGGGCCCGAAATCGACTTGGTGATCACCGTCTGCGGAAATGCGGCGGGCGAGGCTTGCCCGGTGTTCCCCGGCACACCTTTGCGGGCGCATTGGGGCC
>JANOAD010000213.1:0-5968 GCA_031410955.1 Novosphingobium sp.
GGGCGGGATGCGGGGCAATCGCGGCGCGTGGGCTTCGACAGGCTCAGGCTGAGCGGTCGTAAGATTGGAATAACTAAATCCGCTCAGCCTGAGCCTGTCGAAGGCCCCGCGATGCATCGGCCCAGCTACCCCGCCAGTGCCGCCTTCGCCACCCGCGCGTAAATTCGCACCAGCGCTTCCAGATCCTCGACCGCAACCGCCTCGTCGCGCTTGTGCATCGTCGCGTTGCACAGCCCGAATTCGATCACCGGGCACAGGTCCTTGAGGAATCGTGCGTCGCTGGTCCCGCCGGTGGTGCTGGCCTCGGGGCGCAGACCCACTTCCGCCTCGACCGCATCGGCGATCAGCTCGGAAAAAGCGCCGGGCGGGGTGAGGAAGGCCTCGCCATAGATCACCTGCCGCACAGTCCCGCCGTGCTTTGCGGCGATGGCGCGGACCCGGTCGCCCAGCTGCGTGCCGCTATGCTGGTCGTTGAAGCGGATCGACAGCCGCGCACTCGCGCGCGCCGGGATCACGTTGGTTGCGGGGTTGCCCACGGTAAGATCGGTTACCTCGAGGTTCGAGGCCTGGAACCAGTCGGTCCCGTCATCGAGCGGCATGGCCTTCAGTTCGGCCAGCATGTGGACCAGCTTGGTGATCGGGTTGTCGGCAAGGTGCGGGTAGGCGACGTGGCCTTCCTTGCCTTCGACTTCGAGCCACAGATTGGTCGAGCCGCGCCGTCCGATCTTCATCATGTCGCCCAGCTGGCTGACGCTGGTCGGTTCGCCCACCAGGATCCGGTCGGGGATCGCCTCCACGCCGCGCATGTGCTTGATCAACTCCTGCGTACCGAAGGTTGCAGGGCCTTCCTCGTCGCCGGTGATGATGAAGCTGATCGTCCCTGCCTCGGTTGGCAAGGTGGCAGCGGCGGCGACCATCGCCGCGATCGAACCCTTCATGTCGACCGCGCCGCGCCCGTAGAGCAGATTGCCGCGCCGCTCGGGCGCGAAGGGCGCACTGGTCCAGCCTTCACCCGGCGGAACCACGTCGACATGCCCGGCAAAGCCGAAGTGGCGGCTGCCTGACGGGCCCTGACGGATCGCGAACAGGTTTTCGACCGGCCCGTCGGGCGCTTCGCCGGCGTCGAAGCGGTGCACCGCAAAGCCCAGCGGTTCGAGCTGGCGCTGGAGGCAATCGAACACCAGCCCCGCCGCCGGGGTGACGCTGGGGCAGGCGATCAGCGCTTCGGCCAGTTCGACGACGGAAGGGGTGGTGGTGGTCATGGCTTTGCTCCGGCATATGGGCTAGGCGGCCAAGTGACAAGCGGGAGTGCCAGCCATGCCCAAACTCGTTCTCGAAAGCGTGCCCCAGACTAATGCGACCGGTTATCCCGCAGTCTATGCCGATGTGGTGCAGGGCCGGTGGTATCGCCGGCTCGCCCCGGCTTCGGGCATAACCGACTTCGGCGCGAGCCATGTGGTGCTCGAACCGGGCGCCTGGTCGAGCCAGCGCCATTGGCACGAGGGCGAGGACGAGTTGGTGGTGATGGTCAGCGGCGAGGCGGTGCTGGTCGACGATAGCGGCGAAGTTCCAATGCGCGCAGGCGACATTGCGGCCTTTTCGAAGGACGATGGCAACGGCCATGTGCTCCAGAACCGATCGGGCAGCCCTTGCACATTTGTCGCGATCGGCCGGCCGGCGGCGAGCGATTGCCATTATCCCGATATCGACATGCACCTTTCTGACGCGGTCGGTGAACAGCGGCGCAAGGACGGCAGCAAGTTTTGAGCTTGCCTGCCGCACAGATCGACTGGCTCGGGTTCATCGCCGCCGTCGCCATCCTCGAGGCGACGCCGGGGGTCAACATGGCCTGGCTTGCCGGGCTGTCGCTGACCAAGGGGCGCCGCGCCGGGCTTGCCGCCACCGCTGGGATCGCGATCGGGCTCATGCTCAATGCGATGCTCGCGGCGGCGGGGCTGATCGAAGTCATGCGCAGCCATCCCGAACTGCAGGTCTGGCTGCGCTGGGCCGGGGCGGCGTTGATGCTGGTGTTGGCATGGCGTACCTGGACCGACAAGAGCACCCGACCCACACCGCACGACCAGCGCAACGGCTTTGCCGCGGGTCTGTTGCTCAACATGGTCAACCCCAAGGCCTTCGTGTTTTTCGTGGTGGTGGTGCCGCCGTTCCTGACGGGTGGCGCGCTTGCGCTGAACCAGGCCTTCGCGCTGGGGCTCACCAGCGTCGTGCTGGCCACCGCGGTGCATCTGATCATCGTGCTCAGCGCCGCGCGGGCTCACCCCTGGCTCAGCGACCCTGCGCGGACCCGCGTGGTACGACAAGTCATGGCCGTGGTCATGGTCGGCGTGGCGGTCTGGCTTATCGCTGGATGATCGTCGTCCCGGGCTCGACCCGGGACCGCTGGCCGCAAGGTCGTACATCTAGGCCACCGGTCCCGGATCAAGTCCGGGACGACGGCTACTTCTTCACCGGCGTCTCGAACTGTTCGATCACCGAGTCCTCGGCCTCGGCTGCGGCGATCCAGCTTTGCAGCCATTCGTGGCTCCAGATGGCCTCCATGTAAGCAAGCGCGAAACCGGGCACGGCAATGCCGTAGGAGATGAACCGGCTGACCACCGGCGCGTAGAAGATGTCCGCCGCGCTGAAGGTCCCGAACAGGTACGGTCCGCCCCGGCCAAAGCGCGCCCGTGCCTCGGCCCAGAGGGTAAGCACGCGGACCACGTCGGCCTTGGCGGCTTCGTCGATCTCAGCCCCTTCAACCCGGCTGCGCACGTTCAGCGGGCACTGGGTGCGCAGCGCGAGGAACGAGCTATGCATCTCCGCAACAATCGAGCGCGCCATCGCGCGGGCATCGTCTTCCTTGGGCCAGAACCTGTCGCGCCCGACCTTGTCGGACAGGTATTCGAGCACCGCTAGGCTGTCCCAGACCACCGCGTCGCCGTCCCACAGCACCGGCACCTTGCCCGACGAGGGCGCGATGTCGTCGTTCTGCTTCTTGGCGCTGTTCCAGTCGTCGCCGTAGAGCGGGACCTGGATTTCCTCGAAGGGCAGGCCCGATTGCTTGGCGGCCAGCCAGCCGCGCAGCGACCAGCTCGAATAGTTCTTGTTGCCGATGATCAGCTTCATGCTCTAGCGGCTAACCATTCATCTTGAGTGTGTCGAGTCTGAACAAGTTGACACGACGTTGACACCGAAACCATTGCGGACCGCTTTTTCACTGACCTGCGTGATCGGACCAGGTCGCGCTGTGCCCAGGCCATCCGCGCGGTACCGATCTTGCATCACAATTGGGGCTGTAGGAAAGTCATAATTCGGTTAGGCATTGCCCATGACCTTGCGCCCCTTCCACCTCGCTTTTCCCGTCCGTGATCTGGCCGAGGCGCGCGCCTTCTGGGGCGGGACGATGGGCTGCCCCGAAGGGCGCAGTTCAGACTCATGGATCGATTTCGATTTCTACGGCCACCAGATCGTCGCGCATTGCGTCGGCGAACGCGCCTCTGCCGATGCCGGCAACAACCCGGTCGACGGTCACGGCGTGCCGGTGCCGCATTTCGGCATCGTGCTTGAGCTCGCCGACTGGCAAGCGCTCGCCGACCGGCTCAAAGCCGCGGGCACCAAATTCGAGATCGAACCTTACGTCCGCTTCAAGGGCGAACCCGGCGAACAGGCGACGATGTTCTTCCGCGATCCATCGGGCAACGCGATCGAGATGAAGGCCTTTGCCGACCTGGGCCAGCTGTTCGCGCGCTGAACCCGCGTCAAATCGAAAAAGAGTTCGCCTTCCACATTGTGAGGGGCGCGCGGCGGCTTTTTGCAGCATGTTCTCAGCGCCGACTCCTCCTATCCAGGGAACTACCCATGCGCCGCCTGATGCCTTTCGCCTTGCTGATCATTCCGGGAACCGTACTTGCGGCCGAACCCGCGCCGCCAACTATGGCGCAGCTGCTCGCTGCCACGGCGGGAGAGTGGCAGGGCGAGCTGCAGTACCGCGACTATCAAAGCAACAAGTGGGAAGGGCTGCCGGTTACTGTCAAAATCCAGGCTCAAGGCGATGGGGTAACCGCAGTGCGCACCGCGGCGTTCGACGATGGGCCGAAGACCGGCATCGTCTATATCACCACGGTGACCCAGGTCGATCCGGCGACGGAGCGCGAGAGTTATGCAGCATTTCGCAAGGGTCGCGAACCCGATAGCGGTGCAGCGCAGCTGACGCTGGGCAACGGTTCGCGTGACCTGACCCACTGGACGATCATTTCGACCGAAACCCGCAAGGACGGCGATTCGCTGGCTGTGGTGCGCGAGACGACCACCCGCAACGGGACTTCGCTGGTCACACTCAAGGAAGTCGATCCGGTCGGCGACGGGGTGACTAGCTGGCAGCCGCGCAACCGGACCGTGCTGAATCTGGTTGGGCAGCGCTAACCAGCAGCGGCGGCGTTGAGCCGTCCGAGGGCCTCCACGGTTAGTACCAGGTCGGCCGCAGCGAGATTTTCGCGCAGGTGCTCCACTGACGACGTGCCGGGGATCAGCAGCACGTTCGGCGCGCGCAGGAGCAGCCAGGCCAGCGCAACCTGCATGGGCGTCGCGCCAAGGTCGGCGGCAACGCCGTCGAGCGCAGCGCTTTGCAGCGGGCTGAACCCGCCGAGCGGGAAGAACGGGACATAGGCGATCCCAGCTGCGCGAAGCTCGTCGATCATCGCGTCGTCGGCGCGGTGCGCCAGGTTGTAGGCATTCTGGACGCAGACGATCTCGGCCATCGAGCGTGCCTCGGCGAGCTGGGCGGGGGTGACGTTGCTGATGCCCAGGTGCCGGATCAGCCCCTGCTGCTGCAATTCAGCGAGCGTGGTCAGCTCGCGCTCGAGCGAACCTTCGGCCGGCCCCAGGTGCGAGAACATCAGCCGCAGGTTGACCACGTCGATCACGTCGCGCTTGAGTCGGCGCAAATTGTCGTGGATCGCCTGGGTCATTTCGTCGGCACCGAATGCAGGCAGCCACTGGCCCTGGTCATCGCGCCGCGCGCCGATCTTGGTGACCAGTACCAGGTCATCGGGATAGGGATGCAGCGCCTCGGCGATCAGTTCGTTGACCACATAGGGGCCGTAATAATCGCTGGTGTCGATGTGATTGACCCCGCTGGCCACCGCCTCGCGCAGCACGGCAATTGCCGTATCGCGATCCTTCGGCGGACCGAACACGCCGGGCCCGGCGAGCTGCATGGCGCCGTAGCCCATGCGGTTCACGGTGAACGAGCCGAGCTTGGCTGTTTCAGTCATGGCCCTTCCTTTGCGGGTGGCTATCAGATCGAAGCGTCGCCCAGCACGGCGGCGCGCAGTTCGGGGATGCCCATACCTTTTTCCGCCGAGGTCACATGGATCACCGGAAATGCGGCCGAATGCTTGCGCGCTTCGGTTTGCGTTGCGAGCAGCGCGGCAGCAAGCTCGCTCGCCTTGATCTTGTCGGCCTTGGTCAGCACCAGCCGGTAACCGACTGCGGCCTCATCGAGCATCGCCATCATCTCGCGGTCGACATCCTTGGGGCCGTGGCGCGCGTCGATCAGAACCAGGGTGCGCTTGAGCACCGCGCGCCCGCGCAGGTAATCGCGCACCACCCGCTGCCATTCCTTGACGATCGATTTGGGGGCCTTGGCAAAGCCGTAGCCGGGCATGTCGACCAGCCGCAGCACCACGGGCTCGCCCACTTCGAAGAAGTTCAATTCCTGCGTGCGCCCCGGGGTAACCGAGGCGCGGGCCAGGGCCTTGCGCCCGGTCAGCGCGTTGAGCAGCGAGCTTTTACCGACGTTCGAGCGCCCGGCGAAGGCCAGCTCGGGCACCGTGGCCTCGGGCAGGTACTGCAGCGAAGGCGCGCTCTTGAGGAACTCGACGCGCCCCGCAAACAGGCGGCGCGCCCGTTCCGGGAGGTCGTCGTCGCTCACGTCAATCCGCCCGCGCTTTCGCCCGTTTGACGTCGG
>JANOAD010000214.1:0-3153 GCA_031410955.1 Novosphingobium sp.
GGGGCGAGGGCAGCGCGGAGGCTTAGACAGGCGCACCCAGGGCGGGGGGGGGGGTTTGGGACAATTACCAATTCCGCACAGGCAGAGCCGGTCGAAGCCCGCGCGCGACGCTGCAGCATGGTGAAGCCATGACCGAGGACCACCTCATCGACAGCCCGGCCGTAACCTTCACCGAGGACGAGTGGGAAATCGGCGGCGCTGCCACCGAGGACGCCGCGCTTTATCTCGAGCTCGACGGGTGGGAAGGGCCGCTCGACCTGCTGCTCGATCTGGCGCGGCGGCAGAAGGTCGATCTGCGCAAGATCTCGATCCTCGGGCTGGTCGACCAGTACCTGACCTATATCGAACAGGCCGAGGCGTTGCGGCTCGAGCTCGCCGCGGATTACCTGGTGATGGCGGCGTGGCTCGCTTACCTCAAGTCGGCGCTGCTGCTGCCGCGTGACGAGCAGGCCGACCCGAGCCCAGAGGAGCTCGCACTGCGGCTGCAGCTGCGCCTGCAACGGCTCGCCGCGATGCGCGATGCCGCCGGTCGCCTGCTCGGGCGCGACCGGCTGGGCCGTGATACCTGGGCTCGCGGCGCGCCCGAGGGGCTGCGGATCGACCGCAAGGTCCAGTGGCAGTGCGACTGGTTCGCGCTTGTCCAGGCTTACGGCCAGGTCAAGGCGCGCACCCAACCGGTGGTTCACATGGTCCGCGACCGGATGGTGATGACGCTCGATTCCGCGCTGTCGCGGGTTGCGGCGATGCTCGGGGTCAATCTCGACTGGATGGAGCTGCGCGATTTTCTCCCACCGCATGCCGAACCGAAGCTGCGCCGCTCGGCATTGGCGTCGAGCTTCGTTGCCGCGCTTGAGCTGGCGCGAATGGGCAAGGCGGAACTCTCGCAGGAACACACCTTCGGGCCGCTGATGCTGCGGGGGATCAAGGCGTGACCGCGCCAGACGACCTGGTCCGTGCGGTAGAAGCGACGTTGTTTGCCTCCGAAGCGCCGATGAGCGCCGAGGCGATCTCGCTCCATCTCGGCGGGGCTTCGGTCATGAGCGCGCTGGCCGAACTTGCCGCGCACTACGAAGGCCGCGGGGTCCAGCTGGTCGAGCGCGGCGGACGCTGGCATTTCCAGACCGCGCCCGATCTGGCCCACCTGCTTCGCCGTGAGCGCGAGGAAGTACGCCGCCTGAGCCGCGCTGCAACCGAGGTGCTGGCAATCGTCGCCTATCACGAGCCGGTCAGCCGCGCTGAAATCGAATCGATCCGCGGGGTGCAGACCGCCAAGGGCACGCTCGACGTGCTGATGGAGGCGGGCTGGGTGCGAATCGTGGGGCGGCGCGAGGTGCCGGGACGGCCGGTGATCTATGCCACCACGCCCGATTTCCTGACGCATTTCGGCCTCGAAAGCCGCCGCGATTTGCCGGGGATTGACGAATTGCGCGCCGCCGGCCTGCTCGACCCGGTCGACGATGCCTTGGCCGCCGCTATGGATGTGGTGGGCGAAAGCGATGATCCTGAAAATCCGTCCGGCGCACTGGAAAGCGAAGACGAAAGCGCCTAAGTGGGTGCCGAGCGAGGGAACGCGGCGGCCGAGTGCCCGCCCGCCTGTGCAGGAGTAGTCTGATGTTTGGTTTGTCGCCCATCCACATCGTGGTGTTCGCGTTGGTCGTGCTGGTGCTGTTCGGGCGCGGCAAAGTGTCCGAATTCATGGGCGATTTCGGCAAGGGCGTGAAAAGCTTCAAGCAGGGCATGGCCGACGAAACGACCCCGCCGGCCGTGCCGCCGCAGATCCCGCCCGCAGCGCAGAACCAGGGCACGCTCAACGGCGAACAGGCCGTCGATCCCGCCAGCCGTCCGCCGCAATAATCCGCTGCTCGCCGGCATTGGTAACTAGCGATGTTTGACATCGGCTGGGATGAAATGCTGTTCACGGCGATCATCGCGATCATCGTGATCGGGCCCAAGGACTTGCCGCGCGCGCTGCGCGCCGCCGGGCAATGGATCGCTAAGGTCCGCCGCGTCTCCGGCCATTTCCGCACCGGCATCGAAACCATGATCCGCGAAGCCGAAATGGAAGACATGGAAAAGCAGTGGCGCGAGCAAAACGAAGCGATCATGGCCGCGCACCCGCCCGCGCCTGCTTCTGCAGAACCGCTGGTCGGGGTTGATCCTGGCACCTTGATGGAGCCGCTGCCGCCGGTGCCCGAATCGGCACCCACGCCGAAGAAGTCCGCCGCCCGCAAACCTGCCGCGAAGAAAAAAGCGCCGACCAAGCGCGCCAAGGCGGCCCAGTAAATGGCCTTCGAAATCCGCGATATCGATGAATCACAGGCCCCGCTGCTTGATCACCTGGTCGAACTGCGCGCGCGGCTGTTGCGGGCAATCGCGGCCATCGCGGTGTCGTTCGGCGTGTGCCTCTATTTCGCCAGCGACATATTCGGGTTCCTGATCCGCCCGCTGACCGAGGCGTTCCCGGCGGGGCAGGGCAAGCTGGTCTACACCAAGCTCTACGAAGCTTTCTTTGTCGAGATCAAGGTGGCGCTGTTCGCGGCCTTCTTCTTGAGCTTCCCGGTGATCGCCAACCAGCTCTGGGCCTTCGTCGCGCCGGGGCTCTATGCGAAGGAAAAAAAGGCATTCCTGCCCTTCCTGTTCCTGACCCCGGTGCTGTTCTTTTGCGGCGCAGCCATGGCTTATTACCTGGTCATGCCCGAAGCCTTCAAATACCTGCTCAGCTTCCAGGGGCAGAAGGGCGGTCTCGATATCGAGGCACTTCCAGCCGCGGGCGACTACCTTGGGCTGGTAATGCAGTTCATCCTGGCCTTCGGCATCAGCTTCCTGCTGCCGGTGCTGCTCCTGCTGCTCAACCGCGCCGGAATTGTCAGCCGCAAGAAGCTGGTCAGTCTCAGGCGTTACGTGATCGTGATCCTGACCGGGTTCGCCGCCGTGATCACCCCGCCCGACCTGATGAGCCAGATTCTGCTGCTGATCCCGCTAATGCTGCTGTTCGAGGGCTCGCTGCTGATCATGTGGCTGGGCGAGCGCAGGGAGGCTAAGGAGGCTGCTGCGCAAGTTCCTGAAGTTCTGCCGTAAACTGGGCTGCCTCATACTTAAAACCCGTTCGTCCCGAGCGCAGTCGAGGGATACACCGAGCGTAGCCGAGGTGTC
>JANOAD010000215.1:0-8180 GCA_031410955.1 Novosphingobium sp.
GTTCTCATCCGAGCAGGGCTGGGGCCCGGTGCTCGACCTGCTGTTTCCGCGCGGACTGATGCTGATCGATTTCGATCATCACCGCGCCGACCGCCGAGCGCTGTCGATCGCGTTCAAGCCCGAACCGATGCGCCACTATGCCGATGCGCTCAATCGTGGGATTGCTGCGCGGGTCGAGCAGTGGGCGGGCAAGGACATGCTGTTCTACCCGGCGATCAAGCAGCTCACGCTCGATCTCGCGGCGGACAGCTTCATGGGCCTGCCGCTCGGGCCCGAGGCAGACAAGATCAACAAGGCCTTCGTCGACATGGTCGCCGCCTCGATCGGAGTTGTCCGAAGGCCGCTGCCGTTCACCGCGATGGGGCGCGGGGTGGCGGGCCGCAAGTACCTGGTCGAATGGTTCACCGCCGAAACGCTGCGACGGCGAAGCGAAGGCGGCGGGCAGGATATGTTCAGCCAGTTCGCCACCGCGACGCATGAGGACGGCAGCCTGATGCCGGTGGATCAGGTCGTCGATCACATGATTTTCCTGATGATGGCGGCGCATGATACGATCACCTCGTCGGCGACCTCGCTGGTGTGGCAGCTCGCCAGGCATCCCGAATGGCAGGACAAGGTCCGCGCCGAGATCATGGCGCTGACTGGCGGCGTGCCGCGCGCGATTGCCTATGAAGAACTGGGCAAGCTCGAGCTCACCGAGATGGCGTTCAAGGAAGCGCTCCGCCTGATCCCGCCGGTGCCCAGCCTGCCGCGCCGCGCGCTGCGCGAATTCACCTTCCAGGGCTTCACCATCCCCGCCGGGACCGGAGTCGGGATCAGCCCGGCTAGCGTTCACCTGATGGCAGAGCACTGGCCCGATCCGCGCAAATTCGATCCGTTACGCTTCACCCCGGAGAATTCGGCCGGCCGCCACAAATACGCCTGGGTCCCGTTCGGCGGCGGCGCCCACATGTGCCTCGGCCTGCACTTCGCCTATATGCAGATCAAGCTGCTGATGGCGCATTTGCTGACGCGCTACCGGATCGAGCTGGAGCCAGGCTATGCGCCTGAATGGCAGCCCTGGCCGATCCCCAAGCCCAAGGACGGGCTGAAGGTGACGTTCAGGCCGATTTAGTTCATGCTTTGCCTGAATGAACTACGAGGAATGAAATGTTTGGGCATGATGGGGATTGGTGGACTGCACTATCGGCAATAGGGCAGCTTCTTGGCGCTCTAGCGACTTTTCTTGCCGTTTTGGTTTCACTCTGGATTGTTCGTTCTGATCGATCTCTGCGCGGACGAGGCGATGCAAGAATTCTGGTGAGTTTTGCGGGAGACGGCAGTCCCGGAATTTATCAGGTCGGTTTCCAAGTACACAATGTTGGCTATCGAGATTTTCTTGTTCAGTCCATCAGTTGGCGGGTGGGTTGGTTTCGGCATGGGCCAAAGCCGATCAGGCATGAGTATGCGATTGCCACGTCTGGCACAGGACGAATGTTCGAAAATCGTTGGGTGAAGGCGAGTCTGTCTGAACTTTTTTGCCTAACAGTTCGAGACATGAAACGTGGGTTGGTTCCGGACGATGAACGTGGTCGCTTTTTCCAACGGAAGGTTCAATGGCTTGGGTGGGCTCCAATTCGCGCCTACGCAAATATCTCCGGCGGCCATCCGATTCCCCTTCGGATTGCGCCTGAGCTTGCGCAGTTTCTAAGAACCGCTCAACACGCCGACACAACTGAAGGCTGAAACCAGCAGCCTTCAGCCGCTCTAAAAATCGATCGCGATCCCGCTTTTCACCCAGTCGCCATAGCGCGTCGGGTCAAGCGGGTCGCCGGGCGGCGGGACCGGCTCGGGCTGCGGTGCCGGGTCATTGGTCCAGTTCGCGGGCTTCACGAACTTTGCCGGACGTTTGGTCGCGCGCTGGGTCATGCTGGAAAGTGTAGGGGCAACACGGTCCCAGACCAAGACCGCATTGCCTCTCGTCCTTCGCTGTCGGGTCAATTAGCCCAGCGGAACAACTGTCGGCGCATCGGTCGTTTCAAGAACGTTGTTGCCATAAGAAGTGACTGTACCGCCCGAGAGGATTTCCAGCGACTTGAGGGATTGCGTGAATTGGTTGGCGTTGATCGCAGCGGAATTATTCGCACCCGAAACCCTGATGCCAGCCGTAGGATTTGAAACGAACAGTGAGGAGTTGATCAGCGCACTGGTGATAGCGGAAGGGGAAGCCAGATCGATGCCAATCGTATTGTTGAAGAAGAAGCAATCTTCGACGGTCAGGCGAACCTTGTTGGCGCTAATGACCGTAATACCGGCGGTCGCGAAGTTGCGGATGCTGGAGTTGCGAATGACGACAGTTCGCGCCTGAATGACTTTCACGCCGCTAACCCCGGTGCCCAGCCCCTCGATATCGAGCCCGTCAATGACTACCCGGTCGGTTGCACCAGCGTTGATGACGATGCCGTTGGCTCCGGACACCAGGAGTCCACCCTCGACACTGTCGGACCGGATGGTGATCGACTTGGTGATGGTCACCGCACCGAACCCGCCGGGATCGAGCGTATTGATTTCGCCGCCTGCTGCGGTCTTGCTGATCGCACCGGCAAAGGTCTTGCACGGTGCGGTCCGCGAACAGGGGTTTACGTCGTCGCCGACACCCGAAACCCAGGTGCGGGTTGCTTGGGCCATGGCCGGGGTTGCAGACAACAGCAGCACCGCCAGCGCTACCGGGAACTTGGGAACATATTTGCTCATCGTGCTCTCCATCGGTTTGCTATTCGGGGTGGCTCGATTGAGATCCGGTCACCTTTTAAGGTGGTCCATTCTGTTGCTCACAGAAGAAAAAACAGAACCTTGAAACGGGTGCCAGTTGTTCGATTTCCCCCAACTGCTGTCGGAAACTCAACGCCAGACTCCGCAGACTCGGCAAGGTTAACACGACTTCAGACAAGGTAACAAGTTCAGTTTACTGGCGATCCCGGCTTTCCCGAGGTTGAAGGGTAGTCTAGGGCGCGGGCCATGGACATTCCCGGCCTTCCCGCGCGCAAAGGTGCGCTAAAATTGCTCGATGCGGTGCTGAACGGGGGCGAGACGCTGGATCAGGCGACCAATGCTGCGCTACTTGGGGTCAAGGGCAATGCTGACCTGGCCTTGGCCAAGGCGCTGGCGGGCGAAGCGCTGCGCTGGCTGACCGACCTCGACATGATGATCGACAGCGCGACCCGGTTGCCGCTGGCGCACGATGCCAAGGTGCGCTCGGTGCTCCGGCTGATGCTCGCGGGTTGGCTGCGGCTCGAAACTCCGCCGCATGCGGTAATCGCGACCGCGCTGCCGCTGCTGACCGGAGGCCCCCGCAGGCTGGCGCACGGGGTGTTCTCGACGCTGACCAAGCGCGGGGCAGCGTTGCCCGCCGCGCCGACCTTGCCCGCCGAGGTTGCATCGCGCTGGGGCGAGCGGGCCGGGGTCATCGCGGCGGGGCTGGGCCACCTGCCGCCGCTCGACCTGACCCTGCGCGATGCCGCCGAGACCGCTGCCTGGGTCGAGCGGCTCGGCGGTGTATCGCTGATGCCCGGCCATGTCCGGCTCGGCCGCGGCACTGCGGTGGAGAATATTGAGGGCTACGACGAGGGCGCGTGGTGGGTTCAGGATCTCGCCGCCAGTCTGCCCGCGCGGCTGCTTAGGGCCGGTGAGGGGCGCACTGTGCTCGATCTGTGCGCTGCTCCCGGCGGCAAGACGCTGCAACTCGCGGCGGCGGGGTGGCGGGTCAGCGCGCTCGATGCCAGTGCGCGGCGATTGGAGCGGGTCGAACAGAACCTTGCGCGGACTAGCCTGACTGCCGAAATCATCGCGGCCGATGCGCTGGCATGGGAGCCGCCTGCACTGTTCGATGCGGTGCTGCTCGACGCGCCGTGCACCGCCACCGGCACCTGCCGCCGCCATCCCGATGTGCTCCACCGGATCGGGCTGCGCCAGATTGCCGAGCAGGCGGACTTGCAGGCCATGCTGCTCGAACGCGCGGCGCAGTGGGTCAAGCCTGGCGGGACCCTGGTCTTTGCCGTCTGCTCGCTCGAACCGGAGGAAGGCGAAGCGCAAGCTGCCGCGGTGAGGCTCGCTCCCGAGCCTATCCGCGCTGATGAGTTGCCCGCCGGAATTGCCCCGAGCGCCGACGGCTTTGTCCGCACCGATCCCGGCATGCTTGCCGATGCTGGAGGGCTCGACGGGTTCTTCATTGCTCGCTGGCGCTAGGACTAGCGGCAAGGGTCTTGCCCTCGCCCGCCAGCGTGGCACAGTCCCCGCATAAGAGGGGACCCATATGTACCGCACTGCCATACTCGCCGCTTCAGCCTTGGCACTGGCCACGCCCGCCTCTGCCTATCAGGCGGAGATCCGCCGCGACGACTGGGGAATTGCCCATATCAAGGGCCATAGCGACGCCGACGCGGTCTACGGGATGATCTACGCCCAGGCCGAGGATGACTTCAACCGGATCGAGATGAACTACCTGACCAGTCTCGGCCGCCGCGCCGAGGCGGATGGCGAAGGGGCGATCTGGGCCGACCTGCGCCAGCGGCTGTGGATCGATCCGACCGATTTGCAGGCGCAATATGCCAAGAGCCCGCCGTGGCTGCGCGCGCTGATGCGGGGCTGGGCGGCGGGGCTCAACCAGTACCTCGCCGATCATCCCGAGGTCCATCCCAAGGTCATCACCCATTTGGAACCGTGGATGGCGCTGAGCTTTTCCGAAGGCAGCATCGGCGGGGATATCGAGAACGTGCCGCTGTCGCAGCTTGAGGCCTTCTATACCGGGCGGCAAGTCGCGCTCACCGCCAACGAGCGTGGCCTCGAATTCAAGGAGCCGCTGGGGTCGAACGGTTTCGCAATCGGGCCTTCGCACAGCGCTAATGGCCATCCGCTGCTGCTGATCAACCCGCACACCAGCTTCTTCTTCCGCTCCGAACTGCAGGTTGAAAGTGACGCGGGACTGCACGCTTACGGCGCGGTCACCTGGGGGCAGTTCTTTGTCTACCAGGGGTTTAACGAAGCGGCAGGGTGGATGCACACCTCGAGCACGGTCGATAATATCGATGAGTTTACCGAGAGCACTTTCGCCCGGCCCGGTCGGGGCTTTGCCTACCATTATGGCAAGCAAGTGCTGCCGGTTTCGCAGAAGCGGATCACGCTGGCCTACCGCAGGGGTGACGGCACCATGGGCAGCCGGACCTTCACCACCTATGCCACGCGCCATGGCCCGATCACCCGAGCGGACGGAACCAAGTGGGTCGCCACCGCCTTGATGAACCGCCCGGTGGCGGCGCTGCAGCAGAGCTTTCTGCGCACCAAGGTTCATTCGATCGCCGAGTTCAAGAAGGTCGCCGCGCTCGCCGCGAACAGTTCGAACGACACCTTGTTCGCCGACAATCGCGGCGAATTCGCGCTCTTCCTGCCGCAGTTCATGCCGATCCGGTCGGGCAAGTTCGACTTTACCAAACCGGTCGACGGCAGCGATCCGCGCACTGACTGGCGCGGCTTCCACACCCTCGCGAGCCTGCCGCAAGTGGTCAATCCCGCCAACGGCTGGGTGTTCAACGTCAACGACGGGCCATGGTGGGCTGCGGGCAAGGACAGCCCGAAGCAGGCCGCCTATCCGCGCTATTTCGACAGCGAAGGCATGCAGCCGCGCACCCCGCACGCGATCAGGGTGCTCTCGGCGCGGCCGACCTTCACGCTCGATCAGCTGGTCGAGGCGGCCTACGATCCGTGGCTGCCCAGCTTTGCCGAGATGATCCCGGGGCTGGTCGCGGCACAAGCCCGCATCCCCAGTCCGGCCCGCGCCGAAGCCGTGGCACTGCTCGGCAAATGGGACAATCGCTGGGGCCTGACCTCGACCGAGACCAGCCTCGCGGTATTCTGGGGCGAAGCGCTGTGGGAACGCGGCAAGGACCGGGCCGCTGCGCAAGGGATCGGCGTGGGCGAATGGATGGGCAAGGCCAGCGACGCAGACCAGCTCGCCGCGCTTGACTCTGCGATGGTCCGGCTCAAGGCTGACTTCGGTTCGTGGCAAGTGCCGTGGGGCGAAATCAACCGCTACCAGCGCAACGACGGATCGATGGTCCAGACCTTCGACGATGCCAAGCCCAGCGTCGCGGTGCCGTTCGCCTCGGCGCAGTGGGGTTCGCTCGCCAGCTTCGGGGCCAAGCGTTATCCCGGGACCAAGCGCTACTACGGCACTTACGGCAACAGCTTCGTCGCTGCGGTCGAGTTCGGACCCAAGGTGCGCGCCCGCGCGGTCACCGCAGGGGGTGAAAGCGGCGATCCGGCCTCGCAGCACTTCGGCGATCAGGTCGGGCGCTACGCGGCCGGCAACCTGCGCCCCGTATATTTCTGGCCCGAAGAACAGGCGGGGCACATCGTCTCGACCAAGGTGGTGAAGGGGCGGTAGGCAAGATCCTCTCCATTTTTGGCGAAGGCCACAAATGGGGAGGTGGCAGCGGCTTTAGCCGCTGACGGGGGGAATGGCGCAACGGCGCAGACCCCGCCGTCATTTGCTGCGCAAATGCCACCTCTCCAAATGCGCCATGCGGCGACTTTGGAGAGGACCTGATTACTTCAGCTTCTCCGCAAAACCCTTCTGCAGCTTGGCGAGCTTGGGCGGAATCACCGCGAGGCAGTACGGGTTCCGCTGGCCTTCGCCTTCCCAATACTCCTGATGATAGTCCTCGGCCGGATACCAGGTCGCCGGGCCCTCAATGGTGGTGACCGCCTTCTGGCCCGGATGACTCTCGTTCCATCGCGCGATTGCAGCCTCGCCCTCGGCGCGCTGCGCGTCGTCCAAGGGGAACAGCGCGGTGCGGTACTGCGTGCCCATATCGCCGCCCTGGCGGTTCAATTGGGTCGGATCGTGCGTCGCAAAATGGATGTCGAGCAGGTCGGCGAGGCTGACCACCGACGGATCGAAGGTCAGCTTGATCGCCTCGGCATGGCCGGTCCCGCCGCCGCAGACCTGCTTGTAGGTCGGGTTGGGATTGGCGCCGCCGATGTAGCCGCTTTCCACCGCGCTCACGCCGCCGATCGAGTGGAACACCGCCTCGACGCACCAGAAGCAGCCGCCGGCGATAATGGCCTCAGCCATGGGGAATTCTCCTTGTTTGCTGGTTCGGTCCCGATTTGGGGTCCGGGGTCTCATTCGGCAATGGTGGACTTGGGGTTACAAGCGAAATATGCGGGCTCCCCATGAGCACGCTGACCGTCGCCGCCCTGCAATTGCCGCTTGGCTCGCCTGATGAGGGCGAGAACATTGCCGCCGTGGCCGCGCTGGTCGAGCAGGCGGCGGCCAAGGGCGCGCAGGTTGTTCTGCCGCCCGAGCTGTTTTCGGGTCCTTATTTCTGCAAGGTCGAGGACGAGGCCCTTTTCGCGCTCGCCCGCCCGACTGCGGAGCATCCGTCTGTGCTCGCGATGCAAAAGCTTGCTGCCCGCCTCAAGATCGCAATCCCGACCAGCTTTTTCGAACGCGAAGGGCAGCACTACTACAACACCATGGCGATGATCGGCCCTGACGGGCAGATCATGGGAACCTACCGCAAGAGCCACATTCCCGATGGTCCGGGTTACCAGGAAAAGAACTATTTCCGCCCCGGCAATGACGGGTTCAAGGTGTGGGACCTGTTCGGGCACAAGCTGGGCGTGGGGATCTGCTGGGACCAGTGGTACCCGGAATGCGCGCGGGTGATGGCGCTGATGGGCGCCGAAGTGCTGCTCTATCCCACCGCGATCGGGTCCGAGCCCTACGATGCCGAGCTCGACACCAGCCGGATGTGGCGCCGCGCGATGCAGGGCCATGCGGTGTCGAACTGCATGCCGGTGGTTGCCGCCAACCGCATCGGCGTGGAAGACGGGCAGCGCTTCTACGGCCACTCGTTCATCGCCGACGAATGGGGCGATCTGGTCGAAGAATTCGGCGGCGAAGAGAGCGGCGTGCTGGTCCACCAGCTCGATCTGACCCGCGCTGCCAAACACCGCGCCGGCATGGGCTTCTTCCGCGATCGCCGCCCGCAGCTATACGGACGCATTGCGCAGGACATCTGAATTGGCCTGGCGCTATCTGATCGCGCTCGGCTCGAACCAGCGGCACGCGCGGTTCGGGCCGCCCGAAAAGGTGTTGGGGGCCGCGCTGGTCGAACTCGATCGCAAAGGCTTGAGCCTCG
>JANOAD010000216.1:0-4623 GCA_031410955.1 Novosphingobium sp.
GCGGTCGATGATCGCCTCCCAGTTGGCGGCGATGCCTTCGGGGGTGCGTTCGTCTTCCGGAAGCGCGATGCCGGGGGTCAGGGTGATATAGGCGGCGTGGTACGCGCCTGCGCCGGCGCCGCAGATCATGTTGGTCGGCGCATCCTCGCTGACGAGGTACAGTGCCATCGGCGCGACGTTTTCGGGCTTCAGTGCGTTGAACAGCACCTCGGGCATCCCAAGGTCCTCGGTCATCCTGGTGCCAGCAACCGGGGCCAGCGTGTTGACCCGGATGTTGTACTTCGCGCCCTCGAGGTGGAGCGTCTTGGTGAACCCGGCGAGGCCGAGCTTGGCCGCGCCATAGTTGGCTTGGCCGAAGTTGCCGTAAAGCCCGGTCGAGCTTGCGGTCATCAGGATGCGGCCATAATTCTGTTCGCGCATCAGGTCCCACACCGCCTTGGTGCAGTTGGCGCTGCCGTTGAGGTGCACGTCGACGACCAGCTTCCAGTCTTCCATGGTCATCTTGGCGAAGCTCTTGTCGCGCAGGATCCCGGCGTTGTTGATCAGCACGTGGACGCCGCCCCAGGCTTCCTTGGTCTTGGCAACCATTTCTTCCATCTGCGCGGCTTCGGTAACCGAGCCGCCGTTCGACATCGCCTCGCCGCCGGCCGCCTTGATCTCCTCGACCACCTTCAGGGCGGCATCCGAATGCCCGGTACCGTCGCGCGATCCGCCCAAGTCATTGACCACGACTTTCGCGCCGCGCTTGGCAAGCTCGAGCGCATAAGAACGGCCCAGGCCGCCGCCGGCTCCGGTGACGATCGCGACGCGATCCTTGAACGAAATGGTCATGCGCGTTTCTCCGCTGAAAAAATTGGGTCCCGCTGGGGAAGCGGGCGCGGCATGGCATGGCGGGGCAGGGCTGGCAATACGGGGATGCTGAGCGCCGCGTTCCCTAGCGTCAGTCAGATCGGATCAGGCTGCCTGCATCGCGAATCGCCGCAGTGCGGGTACCAGTTCGTCGAAATGATCGATCACCGCATCGGCCCCAAGCTCGTGCGGCGGGGCATCGCAGAAGCCGAAGCTGACTGCGATCGAGGGCAGCCCGGCGGCGCGCGCGGCGCCGGTATCGAAGGTAGTATCGCCCACGAATGCGGCCGAACCGCCGCCACACGCCGCGACCATCGCATGCAGCACATCGGGCGCGGGCTTGAGCGGGTAGGTCCCGGCGCCGATCACGCAGGCGAACCGCTCAGTCAAGCCCAGCTCGGCGAACAGCTTGTCGGTCATGTGCTGGCGCTTGTTGGTGACCACCGCGATTCTCACGCCGGCTGCATCCAGAGCATCGAGCATTGCCGCGCCGCCGGGATAGAGCGCGGTGTGGACCGCGATGTTCGCTTCGTAAAAGGCCAGCAGCTCGGCGAACAACCCGTCCTGGTCGATCCCCTGGTCCCCGCCGGTCAAGGCCAGCGCGCGGCTCAGCATCAGTCGCGCCCCGCCGCCGATCAGTCCGGCCACTTCGTTCAGCGGCACCGGCGCGCGGCCGATCACAGCCAGCGCATGGTTCACCGCCGCGCCCAGATCGCGCGAGGTATCGAGCAAGGTGCCGTCAAGGTCGAACCCGACGATATCGAAAGGAATGGTCATCGCCGGGCCTCTCGCACGCGCGTTGTGGAAAGTGCAATCAATTGGTGGCATGTGCTGCCGCATGAGCGCGCAAACTCCTCTGGCTATCGTCACCCTTGCTGCTGGCAAGGGCACCCGCATGAAAAGCAATCTGCACAAGGTGCTGCATCCGATCGCGGGGCGGCCGATGATCGAGCACCTGCTGGCCAGCGCGGCAGAGCTGAACCCGGCGCGGTCGGTTGTGATCGCGGGGCACGGGCGCGAGCAGCTCGAGGCTCAACTGGGAATCCGCGCGACGATCGCGGTGCAAGACCCGCAGCTCGGCACCGGCCACGCCGTGCAGCAGGCCGAGGCGGCGCTGACGGGGTTCGATGGCGACGTGCTGATTCTGTATGGCGACGTTCCCTTCGTGACTACGGCAACGATGCAGCGAATGATTGATCGGCTGCACGAGGCGGATCGGCCGCTTTGTGTCGTCCTCGGCTTCCGGCCCGCTGACCCCGGCGCCTATGGCCGGATCATCACCGAAGACCGGCGGACCATCGCCAAGATGGTCGAATTCAAGGATGCCTCGGAGACCGAACGCCAGATCGACCTGTGCAATTCCGGGCTGATGGCGGTGCGCGCCGAGGACCTGTTCCCGCTGCTCGCCCAGGTGACCAACGACAATGCGGCCGGCGAATACTACCTGCCCGACATTGTCATGCTCGGCATGAAGCAGGGCCGGATCAGCGCGGTGATCGAAACCGATGCCGACGAGGTTGCGGGGATAAACAGCCGCGCCGAACTGGCCGAAGCAGAAGCCCGCTGGCAGGCAGTGCGCCGCCGTCAAGCGATGGATGACGGGGCCTCGCTGGTTGCCCCCGAGACGGTCTGGTTCGCGTGGGACACAGTGCTGAGCCGCGATGTGCTGATCGAACCCAACGTGTTCTTCGGCCCCGGTGTGAGCGTGGCCGACAAGGTGAAGATCCGCGCCAATTGCCATATCGAAGGCGCGGTGATCGGTGCGGGCTGCGAGGTCGGCCCGTTTGCCCGCCTCCGTCCTGGCACGGTTCTCGGTGAAAAGGCCAAGATCGGCAACTTCGTCGAGGTCAAGAAGAGCGTGCTGGGTGCGGGCGCCAAGGCCAACCACCTGTCCTACATCGGCGATGCCGAGGTCGGGGCGGGAGCCAACATCGGCGCGGGCACGATCACCTGCAATTACGATGGCTATTTCAAGTACAAGACCGTGATCGGCGAGCGCGCCTTCATCGGCAGCAACTCGGCGCTGGTCGCCCCGGTCAAGATCGGCGCCGACGCGATCGTTGCTGCGGGCAGCGCGGTGACGCGCGATGTCGCGGCGGGCGAACTTCGGCTGGTGCGCGGCGAACAGCTGGTCAAACCCGGCTGGGCGGACCGCTTCCACGATGCGATGAAAAAGAAGAAGGCGGCGGGGAAGAAGGGGTAATCAACTTGGTCAAACGGTTCTTGTTGTTCGCAGCATCACTGACCGGAAGCTGCGCGACGTCCAGCACAGTACAGCTCAACCCTGCGCATATGGCGGATTGGACCCAGCGTCTGCGCGACAGCCAAAACGATGAGCCGTATCTGCTGGTTTACTCCAACGGCAAACGGCGTCTGATCGTGGTTGCAGCGCAGCACGACAACGATCCAGCCAGCGCGACCTTCAGGCTGGTGCGTGCGGCGTTCGAGATCTGGCCGGTCGACAGCGTGATCGTCGAAGGGGCGGCAAGCGATGCGGGGGCAAATTCTCCGGGCCTGATGGCTTTGGCGGACGAACCGCTGGATGGCGCTGGTCAGCAACCCGGCGGCGAGACCGTTCCAGCCCTGCAGTCAGCAAGGCGGGGCGGTGCAGTGGTCTGGGGCGGCGAAGCAAATGACCGGGATGTACTGCGGCTGGCGCAGGCTAATGGCATCAAGCAAGCAGACGTTCTGGGCTTCTATGTCTTGCGGGTAATTCCGCAATGGCTGCGCGACGGAACGCTTTCAGGAACCGGCGACGGAAAACTGGCCGGGCTGGTCGATCGGCAACTGGCCCGCAGCGTGCGCAGCCTCAGTATTTCCGCACCTGCTTTTTCCGATTTTGGCGGCTGGGCAGACTGGTATCGCAGCACCAACCGCAAGGCGATCAGCGATGGCGTGGATATCGAAGAGGTCGGCCCGCTGGCCGATGGGCCGTGGCCCACTAATCACATCTCCTGGACAATCGCCAAGGCGCGCGATTCGCACTTGCTGGGTCTTATTGAGAGTCAGCTAGGTGGTGGAAAGTCTGCGGTTGTGGTGTTCGGTGGCAGTCACGCCGCCATTCTTCGACCCGCACTCAACACTGGTCTGGGCCGACCCTGTTACGTCGGCACTGATCTGGTTATGGCCCGAGCAAGATGCTTGACATGATATCATGATATGATATCAGTATATCAATGACCCGCATCCTCGCCGATCTGCCCGATGATGAAATCAAACGGCTTGACCAGCTTGCTCTGGAGCAGGGCAAGTCGCGTGCGGCGATCTTGCGCGAGGCGGTAGCAGCCTATCGGCCGCAGGGTCCGCTCGATTGGATCGAAGCCGGCTTCGGCGCATGGAAGGACCGGACCGACATCGGTGATTCGGTCGAATGGCAGCGACGGGAGCGAGCCTCGTGGACTCGTCCATGGGACGATGACTACGAGAAAGTGAAGGCCGAATTTCCCGACCTGTTCGATGCCGAGGACGACCGCCAGCGGCAGATTTATCTCAACATGGAAAAGGGCATATTTCCACCCGTTCGCAAGCCTGACGATCAGTGAGCGGCTTCAGTTTCGATTCAAACATTCTGATCGATGCGCTGAAAGGCTTGCCTCCAGCGAAGGAAGAGATTGCGCGTGCAGCAGGACTCTCCGGCCGCGTCTGGATTTCGCGAATGGTCTGGGTTGAAGTGATGTCAAAAGGTGCGCCTGAAGCGCTCAAGCGTACGGAATTGTTTCTCTCGGGCTTCGTCGTCGATGAAGTGGATGCCGAAATCGGCGTGGGCGGCCCAGC
>JANOAD010000217.1:0-5075 GCA_031410955.1 Novosphingobium sp.
CTGCCTTCATTGCCGCCGGTGTTGTCGTCTTCGTCCATTATTCCGCCATTGGTTTGGCAGGCGCTTCCCCCGAAGCCCCCGCACGCGCGTTGGCCATCTGGCGCAAACGCGAGTCGAATTCCAGCTTTCTCTTCAGCAAACGCTGCTGCTCGGCATAAGATCCCTCGGAAAGATCGCGTTCGAACCGCTCGGTCGCTTGCGCCAGCGCCTTTTCAAGCGCGGGGCGTTCGACCAGCAGACCCACCGCCGAGGCCAGCTCGGCGCGGGCCTGATCGTCCGGTGCACCCGACGTCAAGAACGACAGGCGGAGCGCGGCATATTCCTCTGGAGCCGGGGCAGCCAGACCCCGGGCCGCCAATATGGTGCCAAGATGCGTTGTTTCAAGGGTTTCGCCATCATCCATCGCATCGATCAGCGCAGTAAAGCGCGGATCGGGCAGCTCGGCACCGGCGAGCATATCGCCGTGGCGTGCCAGTTCGCCGGGATGGCGCATCAATCCCGCCAGCACCGCCGCCGACAAGGCATCGCGCGACGCGGAGTGGCGGCGCAGCCGGGCGGTCTGCGCCGGATCGCTGCGCTGCGGGGCGGGGGTGCCGCGCTTACCCGGCGTCCACGCGCGCTGCTCGCGTTGCGGGAAGGCGAAGGCAGAGAACCGGTCGGACAGGTCGCGGCGGTACATCGCCCTGATATCGGGATCGGCGATGGTCTCGACATGCGCCATCAGTCGCGCCTTGAGCCCGGCCTTGTCCTCGGGGGTGTTAAGCGGCGCGGCGGCGCGTTCGTGCTCCCAGATCAGGTCGAGCAGGCCGATCGGCTTTGCCAGGAGCGCCTCGAGCGCGGCCACCCCGTCACGTTTGATCAGGTCGTCGGGGTCCATCCCGGTCGGCAGGCGCACGATCTTCAATGAGTGCGCCGGGCGCAGCATGGGCAGGGCACGCAGCGCGGCGCGCATCGCGGCGCGCTGGCCGGCATTGTCGCCGTCAAAACACAGGATCGGGGTCTCGACCAGCCGCCACAGCATCTCGAGCTGGCGTTCGGTCAGCGCGGTGCCCATCGGCGCGACCGCATCGGCGAGGCCGGCTGCGGCCAGCGCGATCACGTCCATCTGCCCTTCGACCACCACGATCCGCCCGCTCTGGCGGCTCGCCGGTCCGGCGCGGTGGAGGTTGAACAGGGTCCGGCCCTTGTCGAACAGCGGAGTGTCGGGCGAATTGATGTACTTGGGCGCGTCCTTCTTCGCGGCATCGAGGATCCGTGCGGCAAACCCGATCACCCGCCCGCGCGCATCGTGGATCGGCATGGTCAGCCGGTCACGGAAGCGGTCGTAGGGCTCTTTGTCGTCCACTGCGATTCTGAGGCCGGCCTCAATCAGCGAGGCCTCATCGAACTGCTTCAGCGCCGACTTCAGCGCCTGCCGCCCACCCGGCGCGAACCCGAACCCGAACCGCTCCATGGTGTGTGCGTCGAACTGGCGTGAAGCGAGATAGGCCTGCGCCTTTGCTCCCTCAGGGGTTTCGAGCTGCGCACGGTACCAGTCCTGCGCCGCCACCAGCACATCGTGCAGCCCGGCCTGTTGCTCGGCCTTCGCCGCCGCGCGCGGGTCGGGGGCAGGGACTTCCATCCCCACTTCGGAGGCCAGCTCCTTGACCGCATCCATGAACGACAGCCCGCGCTGGTCGGTCATCCAGCGGATCGCATCGCCGTGCGCCCCGCAGCCAAAACAGTGGTAGAAGCCTTTGCTGTCGTTGACCGTGAAGCTCGGGCTTTTCTCGTTGTGGAACGGGCAGCAAGCCTTGAACTCATGCCCCGCCTTGGTCAGCCGCGTGGTGCGCGAAATGATGCTCGACAGCGTAATCCGCGCGCGGAGTTCATCCAGAAAGGCCGGCGAAAGCGACATGGCGACAGCCTAGCCGATTAGTTGCGGCAAAGCAGCCGCGCCAGCAAATTTGCTTGGGGTAAACGGATTGTGAGGCGTAAGGTTTGTGTCTGAGGCGGGCAAACCCGGCCCGCATTGATCGAGGGGGACTGCTGATGTCGATTTGGAAACTCGCCGCCACTGCTGCGTCATTCGCATTGCTCGGGGGCTGCCAGCAAACGGCCACGCCGGTTGCCGCTGCCGCAGCGGTTACTGACGCCGAGGCCAGCAAGCTGGCCGACGCGATGGTCAAGACCTGGGAATCGAAGGATGCGGCCAAGATCAAGGCGCTCTATTCCGCCGATGTGGTGGCGTTCGACTACGCCTCGGGACCACTCGAATCCGATCGCGCCACCTTCGACAAGGCGCAAGATGTGTTCGCGGCCGCCGGGATCGACAGCGAAGAACAGGTTTCGCGCAAGATCCAGCTGCTCGATGCAGACACCTTCGTCGTCTCGGGCGTGTGGAACGGCTCCAGCAAGGCGCATCCCGAAAACAACGGCCTGGTCCGTTGCACCGACGTTTTCCAGAAGGATGCGGGCGGTGCCTGGAGCATCGTCAACGAACACTGCTCGCCGATGCCCAAGGCGGTCTGAGTACAAGCTTTGGCCAGCGTGGCTTCGCCGGCCCGCTGGCCTGAGCTGCATAACTGTGCACAAAAATTGTAACACAATTGCTTCCCATTCGCCGCGATGTGGTTAATCTCCACATCGGGTCGCGGGGGTGGCCCGGGGGAAAATCAAACACTTAACCAAGATGAAGCCGGTTCCGCCCCTGAAAACAGGAGGGAAGAAGATGCTGAACAAGGTTAGCGCAATTGCCCGTATCGTCGGGCTGCTCTTGGCGATCGTCGCCGGTTTCATGCCAAATCTGGGTTTCGACGTCGCGTTGATCCTGGTCGTGCTCGGGCTGGTGGCAGGAATTTCGATGCCGGCTGAAAACATCATGCGGGTCGGTGTCTTCGTACTGGTTGCGTCATCGATCGGTGCTGCGCTTGCGCACTTGCCGGCGATCGGCACACAGCTTGGCGGGGTCTTTGCCGCCTTGGCCCTGTTTGCAGCGGCGTCGCTGGCTACGGCCATTGCGCTGATGCTCTTCCACCGCACCAGGGAAGACGCGATGGGTCTGGGCAAGTAAGCCTAGCCTATTGGTTCAGGAAGGCCCGCCGAGCAATTCGGCGGGCCTTTTTGCGTCCGGTTTAGCCCAGCGCCGCCTTAACCAGCCCGCTGGCTTTGCCCATATCGAGCTGGCTGCCGTGCTTCGCTTTGAGCGCGCCGACGACCTTGCCCATGTCCTTCATGCCCGCGGCGCCCGTTTCGGCGATGATCGCGGCGATTGCGGCCTTCGTATCGTCCTCGCTCATCTGTGCGGGCATGAACGCCTCGATCACCGCCAGCTCGGATTTTTCCACTGCCGCCAGTTCATCGCGGCCGCCCTGTTCGAACATCACGATCGATTCGCGGCGCTGCTTGGCCATTTTCTGCAGCACATCGACCACCAGCGTGTCATCTTCGGGCACGGCTTTAGCGGTGCGCAATTCGATATCCTTGTCCTTGAGCTTAGCCAGGATCAGGCGCACCGCGGCGAGCCGCGGCTTGTCGCCGGCCTTCATCGCCTCGATCTGGGCGGCCTTGATCGTATCGCGGAGCATTGGCGGCATCCTTTGAGATGGGGAAAGCTTGTCCCTAGCGGCGAATTTCGCCTTTTCAACGGTTGACGGGTGCCGGGGGTGTGTCTAGCGGCAATACCTTAGCAACATCGCTGGAAAACCCGCACCCGGAGCGCCCCTAAAATGGCCGACGCCGCAACGACGCTTGCGCAGCAAAAAGGGGGGCACGCGCCCCAACCAGCTGGCGCGACGGGAGTCCTTGTGCTCGCCGATGGCCATGTCGCGTGGGGCCGCGGGTTCGGTGCCGAAGGCGCGGCGGTGGGCGAGATCTGCTTCAACACCGCGATGACCGGCTATCAGGAAGTGATGACCGACCCGAGCTATGCCGGACAGATCGTCACCTTCACCTTCCCGCATATCGGCAATGTCGGGGTCAACGACGAGGACTTGGAAGCCCGCGTCGATGGCGCAGTCGGCTGCGTGGTGCGCGAAGACGTCACGGTGCCGAGCAATTTCCGCTCGACCGGGACGTTCGGCGATTGGCTCGCAGCCAAGGGCAAGATCGGCCTGTCGGGGATCGACACCCGCGCGCTGACCCGCCGCATCAGGATGTTGGGTGCGCCCAATGCGGTGATTGCGCATAGCGCTGAGGGCAAGTTCGACCTGACGGCATTGATCAAGCGTGCGGCGGACTGGCCGGGGCTCGAAGGCATGGACCTTGCGCGGATCGTTTCGCGCACCGAGCGGGAGGACTGGCAAGGCGGCGTCTGGAAACTGGGCAAGGGCTACGCCCGTTCCCCCCTCCCGCCTGCGGGAGGGGCCGGGGGTGGGCCACTCGGCTCGAACTCCGCGCCAACCGCTGACTCACCCACCCCTAACCCCTCCCGCAAGCGGGAGGGGGACCGCCCACACGTCGTCGCGATCGACTACGGCGCGAAGGACAATATCTTCCGCAATCTGGTCAAGGCCGGGGCGCAGGTTACCGTGGTGCCGGCCACCGCCACGCTGGAGCAGGTGCTGGCGCTCGATCCCGCCGGCGTGTTCCTCTCCAACGGCCCGGGCGACCCGGCGGCGACCGGTGCTTACGCGGTTCCGGTAATCCAGGGACTGCTCGAAGCCGACGTGCCGATCTTCGGCATCTGCCTCGGCCACCAGATGCTCGGCCTCGCCGCGGGGGCCAAGACCAGCAAGATGCACCAGGGCCACCGCGGCGCCAACCACCCGGTCAAGCGGCTCGAGGACAGCGTGGTCGAGATCACCAGCATGAACCACGGGTTTGCGGTGGATAATTCGGCGCTGCCTGAGGGGGTGGAAGAGACCCACGTGTCGCTGTTCGATGGCTCGAACTGCGGGATTTCCATCAATGGCAAGCGCGCCTTCGGGGTGCAGTATCACCCCGAGGCGTCACCGGGGCCGATGGATAGCTTCTATCTGTTTGAACGTTTTGTGGGGGGACTGAAATGAACAAGCTAACCAAGTACGCCGCCGCTTTTGCGATTGCACTGGCGCCGCTCGCCGCGCCGATGCCAGCCGCCGCGCAGATCACCGCTC
>JANOAD010000218.1:0-8058 GCA_031410955.1 Novosphingobium sp.
GGCCTTGTGGGGATCGGCGATGGTCCAGCCGCGCCTCCATCCATTCCATCGAGCCATGGCGGCCTTCGCCCAGCCACTGTTCCAGCCGGGCAGAGCTCAGCGGGTCCTCGGCAGCAGGCGCAATCCCGCAGGCGGCAAAGCCCAGCCGCGCCGCTTCAACCGACAAATCGTGCTTTAGCGATGCGATTTCTGCGGGGTTAACCAAACTTCCTGATGCTCCTGTTCACGCAGACTCCATAACGCCCCAGACCATGAAGAAAGACCCTGCTGGTATGACATTGACTCACCCTGACGGAGCCGATTTTGGTTCGTGGGGAGGCGCGAGGAGTGAGCGATGCCGTAGCATCGTGATCGACGAGCAACGCTCCCACGGAGCAAATTCGGCCCGCCGCTGCGCGGTTGGACTGGGAAGACCCGTGGTCGGCGTTGCGTCTCTTGCAGGGGCAACCAGCCCCTGCTTCGCGCCGCGCCTTGCCACGGGTCTTCCCAGTCCAATCAGGGTGGATCAATGCCATGCCATCAGGCTCTAACGTTTGCGGACGAACTCGGCGCGCAGGACCAGGCCCTTGATGCCGGGGAACTTGCAGTCGATCTCCTGCGCATCGCCGGTCAGCCGGATCGACTTGATCAGGGTGCCCTGCTTGAGCGTCTGCCCGGCGCCCTTGACTTCAAGATCCTTGATCAGGGTCACCGCATCGCCATCGGCCAGCAAGTTGCCGACCGTGTCGCGGACTTCGACTTGATCATCGGCGGCGCGCTTGGCGGCAAGTTCGTGTCCCGCCAGCCATTCGCCGCTGTCTTCGTCGTAGATGTAGTCGTCATCGCTATCGGCCACGGCGCAGCTCCTCAGCACTGGCCTTGGCAGCTTGGCGGGGGTTTGGCCAGTTCGGGCCATTTACCGGGCGGACAAATCGGCTAGGGATGCGGTGATGGACCGCGAGATCATCCAGCTTGGCCCGCAGCACCGCGATGCGGGCGTGGCAACCTTGGCGGCGGCGTTCCAGGACGATCCGGCGATCGTCTTCATGATGCCCGATCCATTGAGCCGCCCGCGCCGACTGACCCGGCTCTATCGCTGGATGTTCATCGAGCACCTCAAGAACGGTATCGTGCTCGGCACGCCGGGGTGCGAAGTGGTCACCCTGTGGCGCCCGCCCGGCGCGGTGCACCTGCACGAGCCGATCTGGCATCCCGGCGCACTGCGCTTCGTGCCAATCTTCGGATCGCACATCCTGCGCGCAGTCCGGCTCGACGACGCGATCCGGGCGCATCTGCCGACCGACGAGGCGTGGCATTACCTGCGCGTCGCCGGAGTGCGGCCCGAAAGCCAGGGCAAGGGACTGGGCGGGCTGGCGATCCGGGCCGGCCTGGCCGAAGCGGCCTCGCGCGGTGTGCCTGCGGTGCTCGAAACCGCGACGCCGAGCAACGTCGGGCTCTATCAGCGGCTGGGGTACGAAGTGAGCAGCGAATGGCACGTGCCCAAGGGCGGGCCGAAGTTCTGGACGATGACCAATCCGGCGCCGGCAGCGTGAGCGAGGTGGAGGCGGCGACGCCAAGCCGCCACACACTGCGCTTCGTGATGTTCACGATCCTGCTCGATGCGATGGGCTTCGGCCTGATCATGCCGGTCCTGCCGCGCTTGCTGATGCGGGTCGGCTCGCTGCCGCTCGACGCGGCGATCGACGCGGGTGCGTGGATGAGCCTCGCCATGGCCGCGGCCAGCTTCATCGCCGCGCCGGTGCTCGGCAACCTCTCGGACGCGCTGGGGCGGCGGGTTGTGCTGCTGGTCGCGCTGGCCGGGATGGCGGCGAACTACCTGGTGCTGGCGCTTGCCGGGAGCGTGGGCATGGTGGTGTTCGGGCGGGTGCTAACCGGCCTGTTCGGCGGCAGCTTTGGCCCTGCGCAGGCGGCGGTCGCGGACATTACCAGTGCCGAGGATCGGGCCAAGAGCTTTGGCATGGTCTCCGCCGCCTTCGGGATCGGGTTCATTGCGGGTCCGGCGCTGGGCGGCCTGCTCAGCAAGTGGGGCGATGTGGCGCCGTTCTACGCCGCGCTGGTGCTGTCGGCGGCCAATTTCCTCTACGGGTTCTTCGTCTTTCCAGAAACGCTGAAACCCGAACTGCGCCGCCCGTTCAGCCTGGCGCGGGCCAATCCGTTCGGCGCGTGGAAGACCGCCGCCGCTTCGCCGGGCATGCGCCGCGTCGCGCTGGTCCTGCTGCTGTGGCAGGTCGCCAGCCTGGTCTATCCGCTGACCTGGAGTTTCTGGGCGATCGCGCAGCTCGGCTGGAGCGACCAGATGATCGGGCTGAGTTTCGCCGTGGTCGGGTTGGTCATCGCGCTCAGCCAGGTGTTCCTGACCGGTCGTGCGGTCGGACGGCTGGGTGAGCGCAACGCTGCGCAGCTTGGCATGCTTGGCGCAGCAGCTGGCTTTGCCGGCTATGCATTGTGCGGCAGCACCCTGATCGCCGGGCTGTTGATGGCCGCGATCGCGATACAATCGCTGGTCCAGCCCAGCCTGATGGCAATGCTTTCGCGCCGCGCCGGGGCGGCCCAGCAAGGCGAGGTGCAGGGGCTCGCCGCGATGGTCATGGGGCTTGGCTCGCTGATCTCGCCGGTGCTGCTGGTCAAGCCGATGGCCTGGTTCACCTCGCCGGGGGCGCCGGTGTACTTCCCCGGGGTGGCCTTCGCCATCGCCGCGCTGGTAACGCTCGGCGCGATCACGCTGCTGCGCACCATCCCTCGTCAGAATGCCGCTGCGGCCGACCCGGCCTGACCGCACCTTTCGCGCTTGCTCGCAGCACGCCGCGCAATAGGATGCGCGCGAGTTTTTGACGGGAGATACAGAGATGACAAATCCGCGTGCGATGGTGCAGACGATGATTTCACTGGCCTCGGCCTCATTGGGGCTGGTCGCGGCGCTCGCCTGGAACGAGGCGATCAAGGCTACGCTGGCCAGGCTCGGCCTGGGCGATGATCTGGCCGGGCTTTATTCCTATGCGATCCTCGCCACGATCGTCGCAGTGGTGGTGCTGGTGATGCTCGGCAAGATCGCGGCGAAGATCGGCGGCGACGCCGCGTTCGAACGCGAGGCTGAGGGCTGATTCAGGCTCTCCTTGGTCAAACCTGCTGAACTGATAGACTGACCCGGAAGGGGCGAGTCGATGGTTTCAGGATGGACCAGGCGGCATGTGCTGGGCACGGGCGGAGCCGGGCTGGCAGCGGCGGCGATTCTGCCGTTTGCGGTTAAGGCCCGTCCCGTGTCCTTGCCCGCCGGGCTTGACGCGGTCTTGCCCGCCGAGGTCCGCTCGCTGTTGCCGGACGATGCTCGCGGCGCGCTGGACGTGATCGGCCAACTGCTCAAACTGGAACGGCAAGCCAAGGCTCTGCGCCTGCCGCGCTCGATCCTGGGATTCGGTAATGGCGCTATCCCCGCCGATCCAGGGCGCCTCTACGAACTGGTCATGCCGCGCCTGGTCGCGTTGGTTGACCGGTCGCAGCACCGCAACCGTGCCTTTGCCGAAAAGGCCGGTGCTCTTCTCGCTAGCGTCCATCGCTCGCAATACACTTTGCCCGCGGCATGGTCTCGGCTAGGCGACCAGTCGGCGGGGCTGCCTTCGATGTCTCTCTTGCCAAGTGAGGACGACACCTTCGAGCTGCCCCGACCCGGCCTGGATATGCCTCCGGCCGAACTCCCGCCGCCAGAAACAATGTTGCCGCCAGTAACCCGCTCGCACCGCTTTGCTGACCTGGCGGGCGAATATCTGGCGTGGTTCGCCGCCGCGACGCTGCGCCCCGAGCACCAACAAAGCGCGGACTGGCACCTGACCATGATGGAAGCATCGCAGGATCGCTATGCCGCGGTCGGCAAACCGCTGGGCGTGCCTTGGCAATTTATCGCCGCCGTGCACGGGCTCGAAGCGAGCTTCAACTTTCGCGCGCACTTGCACAACGGCGACTTTCCGCTGGGCCAGCGCACGCGGCAGGTCCCGTCGGGACGACCCTTGGTGTGGCTGCCTCCATCGGGCTGGGAAGCCAGTGCGACCGATGCGCTCAAACTGATGGGCTTTGCCCGCCAGACCGATTGGTCATTAGCCCGGATGCTCTACCGGCTTGAGGCCTATAATGGCTTTGGCTACCGCTTGGGTGGCCGCGCCACGCCTTATCTGTGGAGTTTTTCCAACCTCTACAGCGGCGGCAAGTTCGTCAGCGACGGGCACTTCGATGCCAAGGCAAAGTCGCAGCAATGCGGTGCGGCAATGATGCTCAAAGTGCTCGATCTGGCCGGCAAATTGCAATTAACTGCGGTTTAGGTTGCGGAAACCTCCGGAGCGACCCCGGCCGGCGGGGCCTGCCCCGATTGCCCGGGCGCGCCCGATTGCATCAGCCACAGCGCAACAAATGCGATGATGACCAGTGCGAGCGTCAGTCCAAGGACGTAGCGCACGCCCATCCCAGTTTTTCCACCTCGAGCCTCTTCGGTATCGAGGTGAACTTCGTCGCCTTGGCGATCCATGATTGTCTTCCCGGCTATGTTCTTAGACAAACGCTTGCCTAGACCTGCTGGTTCCGCAAAGCAACTCGACCTGCGCCAATCGGGCCGCTAGGCTGCGCGCAATTCTGCACTGGAGGGACACTTCGAGATGCGCCGTTACCTGCTGCCGCTTGCCGTCGTTTCCAGCCTTGCTCTCTCCGCATCGCTTCCCGCCGCCCCGGCGCGTGACCCCGAGCAGGTGGCTATGGCCGCGCTGGCCGCGGCACCGGTGTGGGACGGTCACAACGACGTGCCCGAACAGATGCGCGACCGGCGCAAGGACGTGCTCGGCACCTTCGATTTCCGCGACACCAGCGGCACCGGCGATCCCGCCAAGGGCGTTGGCGCGATGCAGACCGACCTCAACCGGTTGCGCGCGGGCCACGTCGGGGCGCAATTCTGGTCGGTCTATGTCTCGGCCGGCCTGACCGATCAGCAGGCAGTCCAGGCCACGCTTGAGCAGATCGACGTGATGAAGCGGCTGATCGCGCGCTATCCGGGCGATATGCAGTTCTGCGTCGATTCGGCGTGTGTCCAGGCTGCGTGGAAGCAGCACAAGGTGGCCTCGCTGCTCGGCATGGAAGGCGGACACTCGATCGGCGGCAGCCTTGCCGTGCTGCGCCAGATGTACGCGCTCGGCGCGCGCTACATGACGCTGACGCACTTCAAGAACACCGCCTGGGCCGACAGCGCGACCGACGCACCCGACCACAACGGCCTGACCGAATACGGCAAGCAGGTGGTGCGCGAGATGAACCGGCTGGGCATCCTGGTCGACCTTGCTCATGTCTCCGAAAAGACGATGCTCGACACACTGGCCGTCGCCGGTGCGCCGGTGATCGTCAGCCATTCGAACGCTTACGCGCTGAACCCGCACCCGCGCAACGTGACCGACCGCGCGCTTGATGCGATCAAGGCCAACGGCGGGATCGTGATGGTCAATTTCTATCCGCCCTATGTCCTCGATGCCGGCCGCCAGTGGAGCGCCGAGCGCGATGCTGCCGAAGCCCGGTTCAAGGCGCTCAATCGCGGCAGTCCGGCCGCAGCCAAGGCCGCGCTCGCCGATTGGGCCAAGGCCCACCCGATGCCGCGCGGCTCGCTCTCGGACATTGCCGACCACATCGACTACATCGCCAAGCGGATCGGCGCCGATCATGTCGGCCTCGGCGGGGATATCGACGGGATCGAGGTGACGATCGCCGGGATGGAAGATGTGTCCAAATACCCCGCGCTGTTCACCGAACTTGCGCGGCGCGGCTGGAGCCAAGCCGATCTCGAAAAGCTCGCCAGCCGTAACCTGATGCGCGTGCTCAAGAGCGCCGAGGCTTACGCCTATGCGCACCGCGGCGATCCGCCGATCGAGAACCCGACCTTTTTCTGATCGCTCAATGCGGGTCGATCCGGCCGAGCATGCGGAAGAAGAACGCGGTTGACCAGCCGAGCAGGAAAATGCCGAGGATGCTTTCGAACGCGCCGAGCAGCCGCCACTCGGCCAGGATATGGGTATCGTTGTAGCCGACGGTCGAATAGCTGATCGTCGAAAAATACAGCGCACTTTCAAGGTCCTGCACCGCACCCAAGGCCCAATAGATCATCGCAAAGATCCAGATTTCCAGCCCGTGCAGTGCGAACATTGTCAGCACGATCGATAGGGTAAAGACGGCTCCGCGCGGGCTGAGCGGGCGGATATGGCGGATCCGCTCGAGCGCCGCCTCGCCGCGCATCACCCGGTTGAGGCTGAACAGCGTCAGCCCGTGGATCATCACGCAAAGCACCACCAGCAATGTCGAGAACACAAACTGGAGGAGCAGCTGCGACATGGCTCAGCCGCTCTTGCGCGCCGGAACCAGTTTCACTTCGAACAGCGCGGGCCACTCCTTGCCGGTGAAGTAGAGCTTGCGGGTTCGTGCGTCCCACGCGATGCCATTGGCGACCTGCTCTTCCCCGTATGCGCCAGCGGCCCGGTGCAGCGCGCTGAGGTCGATCAGCCCGGTGACCTTGCCGCTGACCGGATCGATCTTCACTGCAAAGTCGGTCATCCAGATGTTGGCGTAGACCTGTCCGTTGACCCATTCGAGCTCGTTGATCATGCGCAGTGGCTTGCCCTGCACGGTCACCTTGAGCGTGCGCTTGACCGTGAACTTGACCGGATCGATGAAGCGCAGCGTGTCGGTGCCGTCGGACATGACCAGTTCGCGGCCATTGCTGGTCAGGGCCCAGCCTTCGCCGTCGTAAGTGAAGGTGCCCAGCTTCTTGAAGGTCTTGCGGTTCCAGCGGAAACCGGTGCGGCCTTGCCATGTCAGACTGAGTATCTGGCCCTGCCACGGAGCTATGCCCTCGCCGAAATGCGGCGGCGGGATCGGGGCCGACTTGAGCACTTTGCCGCTGGCCATATCGACTTGCCGGACCGACGAGCGGCCCTGTTCACCGGTGCTCTCGAACAGTTCGCCGCGGTCGATGAACAGGCCTTCGGTGAAGGCGCGCGGATCGTGCGGAAAGCGCTTGACGATCTGCGCCACTTCGACCGGGATTTTCTCGGGCGCGGCGGTTTGCGCTTCGAGTGGCGCAACCATCAGCACCAGCGGGAGCAGCAAGGCGGTCCGCAGCCGCATCAATCGCGCAGCAGTTCGTTGATGCCGGTCTTGGCGCGGGTCTGCGCGTCGACCGACTTGATGATCACCGCGCAGGCCAGCGAAGGCCTGGGCGTACCGTCCGCCAGCGGCTTGCCCGGCATCGCCCCGGGCACGACGACGCTGTACGGCGGAATGTGGCCGGTGATGACCTTGCCGGTATCGCGGTAGACGATCTTGCTGGTCGCGGTGATGAACACCCCCATGGCGACCACGCAGCCTTCGCCGACGATCACCCCTTCGACGATCTCGGAGCGCGCGCCGATGAAGCAATTGTCGCCGATTATCGTCGGATTGGCCTGCATCGGTTCGAGTACCCCGCCGATCCCTGCCCCGGCCGAAATGTGACAGCCCGAGCCGACCTGTGCGCACGAGCCGACCGAGGCCCAGGTATCGATCATGGTGCCATCGCCGACGTGCGCCCCGATGTTGACGAAGCTGGGCATCAGCACCACGTTTTTGCCGATGTGCGCGCCGCGGCGGACGATCGCGCCGGGGACCGCACGGATCCCGGCAGCGCGGAAGCGGTCCGCGTCCCAGCCGGTGAACTTCAGCGGCACCTTGTCGAACGAGGGAGCCCCGGCGGAGCCGTAATCCATCACCGCGTTGTCGCTGAGGCGGAACGACAGCAGCACCGCCTTCTTGAGCCACTGGTTGACCTGCCAGCCGCCGTGTCCGTCAGGTTCGGCGACGCGGGCCTGACCGCTGTCGAGCAAGGCCAGCGCGGCATCGACGGCAGTACGCACTTCGGTGTTGCTGGGGGTAACGGTATCCCGCGCGTCCCACGCCTGTTCGATTGCAGCTGATAATTGTGCGGACATCTGACGTGCGCTCCCGGCTTCATGACGCACGCAATGTGCGGATTTGCGCGCCTATCGCGTGGCTCCGGTGCGGGCA
>JANOAD010000219.1:0-18706 GCA_031410955.1 Novosphingobium sp.
GCCCGTGACCGAGGTGTTGCGGCGTTCCGACAGACCCTGGTTGTACTGGGTCGAACCCGAACGGTCGGTGTAGCCGGCGAGCATGATCGGCACGCTCGCGCAGTTGCCATAGGCGGTGACTGCGCTGTCGAGGATCGTCGCAGCTTCCGGGGTGATGTCCGACTTGTCCCAATCGAAGAACACGATGTACGGGCCCTTCTCGCAGACCGGGGCAGGAACCGGAACCGGCTCGGGGACCGGAGCCGGCACAGGAACCGGAACCGGTACGGGGAGCGGCACCGGAATCGGACTACTGCCGCCGAAGTTGAACCCGAAGGTCAGCATCAAGGAATGCGACCGCCAGCGGGTACGCACTGCCTTTGCACCGCTATCGACCAAGTCGATGCCGTTGACGTTGAGAAAACGGTACTTGAGGCCCAGATCGACGACCCGGTTCACCGGGAAACGAACCCCGGCCAAAGCCTGCCAGGCAAAGCCCGTATCGTTGTCATCGAGCCAGCCCGGCCCATTTGATGCCATTGAAATACGGTAATTGGTCTTGGCTATGCCAACGCCGCCGCCGAAGAACCCTTGCATCCCGTCGTCAGGGCCGAAATCGACGAGGCCATTCAACATGGCGCTCATATTCGTGATGCGGGTGTTACCCGTAAACTGCTTTTGCTGACCGAGGAAAAATCCCGGGCCGGTGGCCACGGTGGTACCTGGCAGTCGCACCGTCGAGGCAATCAGCGTCGGGTAGGTCCGGCGCCAGCTGGCTTCGGCCTCAAGCCGGAAGGGTCCGAAGTCGTGGCCGACAATTCCGCCGATATCCGGTCCGATAGTTGTGTCCAGCGACACTGCCCCAGCCGTGGTGCCAACGTCGAACTTGGGATTTTCAACCTTGGTGGCACCGGCATCGAGTTCAATGTACCAAGAATCATCACGAGCGAGTGCGGGGGTGGCAATCACTGTGCTTGCCAAAGCCGCTGCGACAATCGTCTTTTTCATCACTTACACCCTCTGTTTTGCCCAGAAAATTCAAACTGGTCGAATCCTGCCTGTAAAGCTCGCACGGTTTCCATCTCAACGCAATGGTTTAACCAATCGGCTTTGGCATTTTCATCCCCGCCTAATAGAACACCTTTCCCAAACAATCATCTGCCGAATGACCTGCGGCGGCAAATCGAAGGCCGGGATCGTCGCTTAAGCGGCAACAGACAGGGTTCGACCTGCTTCGGTTTCGGCGTACCCCTGCAAGCCTAGCGCTTACGGATTCGGGCGCTTCGGGCAGCTCTCCGCCGCGTTTGACACGAAACCACCAAGGCTAAAGCGACCAGTCTGCTAATGTTCCCAACACACGCTTGATATCAGCGAGCGTGCCGTTCGGTTTTACCAAACCGCGCATTTGTGAGTCGTCCAGCGCCAGATACTCCTGGTGAGCGACTGCCAACACAACCAAATCGTAGGACCCATCTATTGGGTCAGGAGCCAGCGCGATCCCGAACTCGCGTCTTGCCTGGTCCGGATCAGCATGGGGATCGTGGATGGTTACCCGATGTCCGAATGATTCGAGGCTGCGGACCAAGTCGGCAACCTTGCTGTTCCTGAGGTCGGGTATGTCTTCCTTGAAAGTCAGTCCGAGAACCAGCGCGGTGCCGGGCTTGCCGTTCCGGACCCGGTGCAGCTCCACAGCGATCCATCCCGCCATCGCATCGTTGATCTCGCGCCCGGCCAGGATCACTTGCGGGTTGACCCCCAGCTGTTGTGCGCTGTGAGCGAGGTAGAATGGATCGACACCAATGCAGTGGCCGCCAACCAGCCCCGGCTGGAAGTCGAGGAAGTTCCATTTGGTCCGCGCAGCCGCCAGCACATCCTGGGTAGCAATTCCGGCGCGAGCGAAAATCTGTGCGATTTCGTTCATGAAGGCAATGTTGATGTCGCGCTGGGCGTTTTCGATGACCTTTGCAGCCTCGGCCACCTTGATCGAGCTGGCCTTGAAAATCCGGCCGCCATTGATCGACGAATAGAGCGCTGTGACGCGTTCAAGGACCTCATCGGTCTGGCCCGAGACAACTTTGACGATTTTGTCGATCGTGTGCTCACGGTCACCCGGATTGATGCGTTCAGGGCTGTAGGCGAGGAAAAAGTCGCGGCCACAGACCAGGCCCGAAGCCCGTTCAAGCTCGGGTCCGCAGATGTCGTCGGTCACGCCCGGATAGACCGTGCTTTCAAAGACTACCACGGGCTTGAGCCCCTGCGCGGCAGCAGCGGGCAAGGCCGCGCCGACCGCGCGGCTGGCCGCGACCACCAGCGCCAGGTCCGGGCGATTGGCGCTGTCGATCGGTGTCGGCACCGTGACGACATAAAATTCGCATGGCGGGCATTGATCAAGCGAAGTGGCAAGCGCGAGCGAGCTTGCGGCCAGGGTCTCGCTATCGATTTCACCGGTTCGATCGAAGCCCTTGCCCAATTCAGCGATGCGGGCGGCATCGATATCGACACCCCAGCACTGGTAATGACGAGCAAGCGCCAGCGCCAGCGGCAGGCCGACATAGCCCAGCCCGACAACGGCAACGCGATTGGATAATTGCGGCATTGTGTCCTTACTTGTGCCCGAATCCGGTCAGCACGGTCTTGATGGTCTTCATCACGATCAGGATATCAAGCCAGATCGAGAAATTGCGAATGTAATAGAAGTCGTATTCCAGCTTCTTCTTGATATCGGCAAGGTCGGCGACATGGCCCTGATTGACCTGAGCCCAGCCGGTGATGCCCGGACGCACGATATGGCGATAACGATAGAACGGCACTTCGGCCTGATACCAGTTCGATAGCTTGGCCGCTTCGGGACGTGGACCGATCAACGCCATCTCACCGCGTAGCACGTTGAACAACTGCGGCACTTCATCGATCCGCATGAAGCGCAGGCACCGTCCGACGCGGGTAATGCGCGCGTCGTTTCCGGTGGTGATAAGATCCGCGATGCCGTTTGCGCCGTGATTGCCGTTGGCGTCCTGCATGGTGCGGAATTTGATCACCTTGAACTCTTGGCCGCGATAACCGACGCGATCCTGCCGGAAGAAGATTGGACCGGGGCTATCGAGCTTGATGGCAATCGCGGCCAGCACCATGACGGGTGCCAAGGCTGGGACGAGGACGAGCGAAAGCATCCAATCACTGATCCACTTGATCGCCAGCCAGGATTGGACCGGACCAAGGGCCCCGAACGTATTTTCGGAAAGATGCTCCAGCTCGGTCCGGCCCGTCAACGATTCGAGGAGATCCTTGGAATGGTAGACCGGAATTCCAGCCAGCGTGAAATCGGCGATCCGAGCCTCCCATTCATCGCCCTGATCATGATGAAAGTCGGCGGTAACCGCGTCTACCTCGTCCGGCCAGGTGGTCAGGACAAGCGTGGTCGCATTGACCCCGTCGAGCGCGCTGAACAAGTCTGTTCGGCCTCCTTCGATCACGCCCAGCCGCAGGATAGTCCTGCGCTGGACGGTCAGGTAGACGGTAAAGAACCAGGCTACGCACGCTTCAAAACTAAAGATCAACAAGGCGCGCGAGTATTCGATCCGGTAAAGAACAATCGCCAGAAGGACGATCCCGAAAGCCGCAAGGTAGGCGGGAAGTATGCCAAAGCTTTCATAGGTTCCGGGCAGCTCGCTGAACGAGTGGTGTAACCAGAATCCGATCGTCAATCCTGCGAGGCAGGCCCAGACCGTGTTTTGCAGGACATAGTCACCAAGGCCGGATGGATAGGTCGCGCCCAAGAGTAGATAGGGCAAGCCCACGCAAATCAGGGTTGCCAGGACAAATTGAACGACTGGATTGAGCCAGACTGTCTGGCGACGTATACCCCGGGATGTCATTTATCTCTTCCAACAGAAACCTTCCGTGATGCAGAAAACGCGTTATCGCGGAATAAGTTCATTCGCTACTAAGCCATATAGGATTTGTCATGCTCAAAAGGGCGCGCGTTTGGATTCAATTGGAGGCTCCGCCGTGTCCGGATTGGCAGGCCAGCCCGCTTGGTCTAACGCCGCCTTGACCAGCATGAATGACAATTCGATGAAACCAGTCAGGCTTCGGCCATGACCAAACCTCTGGCGCGTGTCCTGATGCTAATTCCGTCCATGCGTCTGGCGGGTGGAACCGAACGGGTGGTCCACAACCTTTCGGCCTTGCTCGACCGCGCGGGGTACACGGTCGCGATCGCCAGTTTTGATGACGAAGGCGAGCAGTGGCATTTCAGGGGTGCGGGCAAGCGGTTTGCATTGGGGTCGGTTGGCCGGATGCCGCTGCCATTGCGCTGGCTTGAATATGCCCTGCAGGCCCGGAAGCTGGCGCGGCTCAAGCGCTCGCTCCAGCCGGATCTGACGATCAGCAATCTTTGGCGGGCCGACCTGATCAGTTTGCTGTCGGGCGGTCCCGACCGGAAGATCGCGATTGCGCATATCAATGTGGCAGGAAACCCGACCAATCGGCTGATGGTCCGGATGCGGCCGCTGGTGGGTGCAATCTATCGCCGATTTGCAAAGGTCGTCGCGGTCAGCGCGCCGCTGGCGGATGAGCTGGGCGGGCTTTACCGCTTAAGGCCCGACCAGTGCGCGGCGATCGACAATTTCAGCGCAGTGCCGCAAGCCACACCCGCGCTGGCTGACGATGGGATTTCCCGGGCGGTATGGTGCGGGCGGCTGGTGCCGGAGAAGAATCTCGCAGGGCTGATCGAGGTCTGGAGCGACTTTTGTCGCAAGCATGAAAAAGTCCAGCTGATCGTGATCGGCGATGGACCGCTCCGCGCCGAACTTGAAACCAAGGCTCGGGATCTCGGGCTTGCAATCGCCTTCGGTGTTGACGACACGGCGGCACAGATCGTGTTTGCCGGGGCGGTCGCCCGGCCGGCCGACACCATGGTCTGCTCGCGCGTCTTGCTGCTGAGCTCGCTGGCCGAAGGGATGCCGATGATCCTGCTTGAAGCGCTGGCGTTGGGCCTGCCGGTGATCGCGGCCGATTGTCCTTCAGGCGGCGTGCGCTCGGCGTTGAGCGATAGCGGGGCCGAGGCGACCGGCCACGGCGCATTGCTGCCGATACCCCGGCCCGGCGATCACGCGGCACGGGAGGTCTGGCTCGGTTGGCTCGAGCGCGCGATGACCGACGATGTCGCACTGGCCGCTTGGCGCCGGTCGGCATTGGCGCGCGCCGGGCGGTCTTCTCCGGAGGTGGCATTGGCACGCTGGCAGGCGACGATAGCCGAGGTGCTGGCATGACGATCCTTTACGTCACCCAGAACGGGATCGCCGACCATATCGGTCAATCGCAGGTCGCCCCCTATCTCCTGGGCCTCGCTGCCGAGGGTCATGCGATCCACTTGCTCAGCGCCGAAAAGGCTGGCCGGGAAGCGGTGATCGCGCGCTACCAGGCCCTGTTCGACGCCGCCGGAATCGCCTGGACCCGGGTGGCATACCACACGTCTCCCAAGGTTCTTGGTCCGTTATGGACGCAATGGCAGCTCGAACGGACTGCCCGGGCAATCGTCAGGACAGGCGCCATCACCGCGCTGCATTGCCGCAGCTTTCCAGCGGCGATGATCGGATACCGGATCAAGCGTTCCTTGGGCGTGAAATACCTGTTCGACTTCAGGGATTTCTACGCCGATGGCGGACTGGCCAAAGGGTCGTCTTTGCTGCGTCCGCTGTACTGGCGGATGAAACGGCTCGAAGGTCCGATGATTCGCGGAGCCGACCGGATCGTCTGCCTGACCGATCGCGCCCGCGATTTGCTGGTCGATTGGTATCTCGGCGGGGAAGCGAAGGCCCGGCAGCGCTTCACGGTTATTCCATGCTGCGCCGATTTTGGCCATTTCGATCGCACTGCCCTTGATCCTGTGGCGCTTGCGACACTGCGGGAGCGCCTGAAGCTACAAGAAGGGCAGACCGTGCTGTTCTACCTCGGCAGTCTCGGCCCCGATTACCTGCTGCCCGAAATGCTGCGCTTGTTCGAGCAGTTGTGTAAGCTGCGCGCCGATGCCCGGTTCCTGTTCGTTTCGAACAACGGGCGCGAACTGGTGGAGGCCGAATGCGCCCGGCTGGGGATCGATCTTGCCCGGATCATCTTCACCTCGGCCGAGCGCACCGAAGTTCCCCTGCACATCGCGCTGGCCACGCTGTCGGTGGTGTTCATTCGCGCCGATCTGTCCAAGGCCGGCTGCTCGCCAACCAAACTGGCCGAGCTGTTCGCAATGGATGTTCCGGTGCTGGCCAATTGCGGGGTAGGCGATCTTGATGCGATCATATCCCCGTCGCGCAACGGCTCGGCCCTGGTTGCCGATTTCGCGCCAGATACATTGCGCCAAGCATTAGGCAAAGTTCTGGAATTGCATGATAAGGGCGGTGTCGCTATTCGCTCGAACAGCGCTGAATTCAATCTGCCGGCCGGGGTTCAGGCCTACGCGCGGGCCTATCGCGAGCTGGAAGGTGGGTGAATGCTGAACCTGGTGGTGATCAACGGAGGACGCGGCGCGGCGACGCTGATCCCAGCGCTGCTGGCCGACCCGGCGATCCGGGTCACCTCGATCGTCAATGCCTATGACGACGGCAAGTCGACCGGGGAAATCAGGCGCTTCTTCGGGATGCTGGGCCCATCGGACCTGCGCAAGGTCCAGGAGCTGATGCTGCCCCCGGACGAACCCGATTTCGCCGCCAACCAGGAGCTTTTCCGCCACCGCTATCCACTCGATTGCGACCGCGACGAGGTGCTGCGCGAACTGCGCGCGTTCGCTGATGGAAGCCGCGCGGATTTGGCCGGTCAAACGATCGCGGCCCCTGATGTGCGCAAAGCGCTGCAAGTGTTCGTTGGCCAGTTCGTCGATGGGCTGGCGATCATCGAAAAGATTGCGCCGCGGCAGTTCTCATTCGCCGACTGCGCGATAATGAACTGCATCTATGCCGGTGCCTTCCTTCATTTCCGGCGCAATATCGAAAGCGCGACGCGGTTCATCAGCCGCTTGTTCAAGCTGCGCGGCACGGTCCTGCCCAATTCGATCGAGGCCAAGCACCTCGTCGCGTTGCGCGAAGACGGCCAGATGCTTTACTGCGAGGCCGAGATTGTCGAACTGCGCTCCAATGCCCGGATCGAGCGGATCTACCTGCTCGATAGTCCGCTCGACCGTGAGCGGTTCGAGCGGCTGACCACGGACGAGAAACGCGCCTATCTGGAACGGCACCATTGCTTCGTCGGGACCACTGAGGGCGTGCGGGGTGCGCTCCAGCAGGCCGATGTCGTGATCTATTCGGCCGGAACCCAGCACTCCTCGCTCTACCCCACTTACCTGACCGTTGGCCTCGCCCAGGCGATCGCCGACAATCGGACTGCACTCAAGGTGTTCGTCACCAACATCGGGGCTGACTACGAAACGCCGAGTTACCGTGCTTCGGACTACATCCTGGGCGCGCACCGCTATCTCAATCTGGCCGATGAGCGCAGCTATGCGATGCCCGAGCTGTTCGACCTGGCGCTGATCAGCACCGGTCGCCGCAAGGCCGATGAAACCTATGTCGAATTCGACGAGGCCAGCTTTGCACAGGTTCCTGTCGAACTGGTGCTCGGCGATTTCGAGTCTGCGGCAGCCCCCGGGCGACACGACGGGGACAAGTTGGTCGCCACAATCCTCCACCGTTTCCAGCAGGCCAATCCGGGTTTTGCCCGGTGAGACCCGGACCCGAGCTGGTGCGGCTGCTGCAAGACAGGCGGCTGCTGATCTTCGACTTCGACGGCACGATTGCCGATAGCTCGCCGCTGCACGAACAGGCATTTCGCGAGGTGCTTGAGCCTTTGGGGCTCGGCGTCGACTACTCGCAGCTTGCGGGCCGGGCGACGCTCGATGCAGTGCGCCACTGTTTTGCGCTCAACCGGCGCGAGCCTGACGATGTAGCGCAGCTGGACGAACTCGCCCGGCGCAAGCAGGAACGCGGCCGCGAATTGATCGCGACGCAGCTGATCGCCTTTCCTGCGGCCACGGCGCTGCTGGCCTGGGTCCGCCCCCGTCACCGTCTCGCGCTGGTCACTTCGGGATCGCGCGGCACGATCGATCTGGCGCTGGCCCGGCTGGAACTGGCCGGCTGGTTCGATCCCCTGCTCACCGCCGACGATCTCGACCGGGCCAAGCCCGATCCGCAGGGCTTTCTCGAAGCCGTGCGGCTTGCCGGGGTTGCGCCGGACCAGGCATTGGTGTTCGAAGATTCGAACGCTGGTTTCGAGGCGGCTCGCAGCGCGGGAATCGAAGTGGTGGACGCGGCTTTGCTGGAAACTTTGATGGCGAGCGAGGCCGATAATGGGAATTGACCTGCACTCCATCCGGCTGATCGAGGACCTTGCCGCCCAGCGGCCACTTGGCGATGTGCTGACGATCGGTCGCCAATCGGTCGATTTCGATGCCTCGGCGCTGGGCGACCCTCCCGCCGATCCGGGCGAGGCACAATATTGCGAGTGGGTGCTGCGCGCGCTTGGTGCGGGCACAGTCGCTTCGCTCGATATCTCGGATTACGAAGGTGCAACGCACATCGGCGATCTCGGCACGCCGATGGTGCTTTCGCGGACTTACGACACGGTGATCGACGCCGGTTCGCTTGAACACGTGTTCGACGTGGCGACGGCGTTCCGCAACCTGATTGCCTTCACCGCAGTGAGCGGGCGGATCGTCCATGTCCTGCCGGTCAACAACCTCAGCGGTCACGGCTTCTGGCAGTTCTCTTCGGACCTGATTTACGCGCTCTATTCGGCCGGGAACGGGTTTGCCGATACCCGGGTCTACTACGCCTCGAGCATCAACCAGGGCGAATGGCGGCTGGTGCCGCCCCCCCAAGTCGGCACCCGGACCGAGCTGGTTTCGCTGGAGCCGGTTATCCTGCTTAGCGTCACCACCAAGCAGCACGAGGTTGATGCCTTGCGCGTGGTCCAGCCGTTCTATGACGAGGCCTGGAGCGAGGGCGCCGAGGTTCTGGTCAGCCATCCGCCGTCGCGCTCCAGCTGGTTGCGCGCGCTGATGACGCGGCGGACCTGGGCTCACCGGCTGGCGCGTAATGCCTATACCATTGCCGGGCTGGCCTTCGGGACCAGCCGCTACGCGCTGCGCGGCAAGCGGTTCACGCGCCGTTCGCCTGAAGCCGCGCGGGACGGCAAGCCGTGAAGATCCTCGGCGCCGTCGTCACGCACAACCGCTGCGAGCTCCTGGGTCGCTGCCTCGACCATCTCGAGCGGCAGGACCGCGCGCCCGATACGATCCTGGTGATCGACAACGCCAGCACCGATGGCTCGCCGGCGATGCTGCAAGCGCGCGGCATTCTGACCATCCGCCAGGAAAACCTCGGCTCGGCCGGCGGCTGGCACCGCGCGATCGCCCATGCATTGGAAGCCGGGTTCGATGCGATCTGGTTGATGGACGATGACGGCTTTCCCGATCCCGGCGCGCTAGCCCGGCTTGAGGCGGAGCTTGGCCCCGGCCGGTCCTGCGCCGCCTCGATCGTGGTCTGCGAGGACGCGCGTGACCGGTTCGTCTTTCCGTTTCCCAAGCTCAATCGCCGCGGCCTGCCGGTGGTAATCGGCCTGCCGCGCAAGGTGCAGACGCGCGCCCAACTTCAGGCGCTGGCCCAGGGCGGGGTCTATCCATTCGCTCACCTGTTCAACGGAGCACTAATCTCGGTGGCGGCGATCAGGCAAATCGGCAACGTCGAAAGCGGCTATTTCATGTTCGGAGACGAGGTGGATTTCTTCTGCCGTCTGCGCAGCGCTGGCGCGGTCGTCTCGGTGCTGGGTGCGTTACATTACCACCCTGACGTCAGCATGCGGCCCTATTCGCCGGCCAAGGTCTATTATTACATCAAGAACAGCCTGATTATCCACCAGCGCTATTTCGACATGGTCTGGCTGCGCGATCTGCTGGCGGTGGGAGTGGTGCTGGCGCGGGTCGCCCGGCGCAACGGGATTGGCGCGGCGCTGTCCTATCTAGTCGGGCGCGATGCCGGCGCTTTCTACGGTGCGATCCGGCGCGGCCTTGCCGGTCGGGTCGGCAAGGATTTCCAGACGTGAACAGCGGTGCCGATACGACCTGCGCGCTGATCGCCGCCGCCGGGCGGGGTACGCGGGCCGGCCTGCCCTATCCCAAGACCCTGTTCGAAGTGCAGGGGCAGCCAATCCTGCTGCGTGTCGCGCTGGCGCTCGCACCGCATGCCGGCGATCTGGTCGTGGTGGCGAGCCCGGACGGTGCCGGACCAGTGGGAGAGTGTCTCACTCAGGCCGATATTGCCGCCCGGATCGCGCTGCAGTCCGAACCGCTCGGCATGGGCCACGCGGTGCTGGCCGGATTGGCCGATATTGCTGCCGAACATGTCCTGTTGGCCTGGGGCGACATCCCGTTCTTCCAGCTCGCGACGGTGGCAGCGATGGTCGAAGCGCACCATGCGCACGGCAACGACTTCAGCTTCGCCACGGCATTGGTCGATTCGGCCTACACGCTGGTTTCGCGCGGCATGGACGGGCAGGTCAGAGAGGTCATCGAGAGCCGTGAAGCCGGGATTTCCGATCCGGGGCCGGGCGAGCGTGAGATTGGCCTGTTCATCTTCCGCCGCGAGCCGGTCTGGGCCATGTTGCAGCGGGAGCTGCCCGGCAAATTTGGCAGGCATACCGGTGAGCACGGGTTCCTCTATCTGATCGGGCACCTGGCATCGGCCGGGTTCAAGGTCGAGGCGCTGCCAGTGGCCACCGAACTCGACCTGGTCTCGCTCAACAGCCTGGGCGATCTCAACGGCTACATCTAGCGCCGAATAAGCACCCTGAGGTCGGCCTTGCTGGGATCGCTGACCTGCTTGCCCGCGATCTGCCACGGGCCGCCGACATCCTCCATCGCCACGATCCGGCAATCGAACCGCTGCGCTAGTTGCTCGAACGAACCCTTGCTGAACGAAAAAGTGTGCGGGGTGTGGCACAGCTTGTTGAGCACTTCCTTGGACGAGACGTTCGGCACTTCGAAGAACAGATGCCCGCCGGGTAGGACGCGCTCCAGCATCAGCGCGAAGACTTCGAGCAAGTCGTGGACGTGCTCCAGCGAGTGCGAGGCGTAGAACAGCTCGACTGGCGCGCATTCGGCCAGCGTCCGGCGCCAATCGACCCCATAGCGCGCGGCAATCTCGCGCGCCTTGGTCGAGGGATCGACCGCGGTCACCTGGGCCCGCTCGCGCAGCAGGTAGCTGGCCGCACAGTCGCCTGCGCCGAAATCGATGGCACTCGTGAAAGCAGAGACGTGCGGTTCAAACCAGGCGATTCGCGCTGCCGACCAGTCGAGCTGGAGCTGGTTAGGGTGCGTTGCTTCTGTCAGGTGCCGGCCCTCGGCCTCGTCCCGATTGTCCCAATAATACTCTTCGTAATAGCGCGACAACTGCGCTTCTTCGAAGCCCGGTTCCACCATGCTGGTGCCGCAAGCCTCGCAATAGCACTGGGTCCGCTCGAAATAGCGCCGATTGGTCTCGACCGGGCGATAGGCCCGCGCAAAGGCCGGGCTGATTCGCGAGACCAGCCGCGTCAGGCCAAGCGGCAGCTTGTAGGCCAGGCCCCGGACCAGGCCCAGCGAGCTGAAGTTCAGGTACGGGATGCGGTAGAGCCGGTCCGATCCGCATAAAAAGCAGGTCGATGCGCGCATCACGGGTTTGCCTCGCGCCAGGCCTGGAACATCAATACCGACCACAACGGCTGGGTTGCTTCTTCCGTGCCGCCCAGATGCCGCTGCCAGCGCGCACGGATCACGGCTGTGTCGAACAGTCCGCTGGCATCGAGCTTTGCAGGGGCGAGCAGTTCTTCGGCCCAGTCGCGCAAGGGTCCGCGCAGCCAGGTCCCGAGCGGTATCGCAAAGCCGGCCTTGGGACGGTCGACCAGTTCGCGGGGGACGTACCGGTAGAGCAGCTGCTTGAGCAGGTCCTTGCCGCCGCCCCGCGCAAACTTGAGGCTGGGCGAGACGCGCGCCGCGAAGGCGGTGACTTCGGGATCGAGAAACGGGATCCGCGATTCGAGGCTGACCGCCATCCCCGCCCGGTCGACCTTGGCGAGGATATCGTCGGGCAGGTAAGTCACCGCATCGGCGTGCATCATCTGCACTTCCAGGGGCAGCCCCGTCAGGCGCGGATCGAGACCGAGCCGGCTGGTGCACAAGACCCCGCCCGCCAGCGGATTCCCCGACAGCGCCCAATCGTCCATGAAACTGTCGAACAGGCTGTCGAAGCTGTCGGCGCGGGCCATCAAGCGCAGGCCGCGCCGGGCATTGTCGCCGAACCACGCCGATCGGCGGCGGCGCAGGAGGTCGGATCCGCCGTTCCAGACCCGGGCCGGCACGGCTCCGGCGGCACCGAGCGCCGCCCCGCGCACCGGGCCAGGAACCTTGCGCATTGCGCGCCACAGCCGCGGGAACTGGATGTGCCGGTTGTAGCCGCCGAACAGCTCATCGCCGGCATCGCCCGAAAGCGAGACCGTGACCTGTTCGCGCGCCATTTTCGAGACCAGATGGGTCGGAATTTGCGAAGAATCGGCGAAGGGTTCGTCGTACATCGCCGGCAGCTGGGGGATCACCGCCCGGGCATCCTCGGGAGCAATGTAGAGCTCGGTATGGTCGGTGCGCAGCGCGGCGGCGACCTGGCGGGCATAGACCGCCTCGTCGAATCCGGCTTCGGAAAAGCCGATGGTGAAGGTCTTGATCGGGCGCTCGACACACTTTTGAGCGATCGCGGTGATCAGCGAGCTGTCGATCCCGCCCGAGAGGAAATTGCCGACCGGCACATCGGCGACCAGCTGGCGGCCGACCGCCCTGGTCAGCACCGCGTCGAGTTCTTCCAGCGCCGCCGCGCGGTCGCTGACCGGATCGGCCGCCCCGGCCAAAACCTGGTCGGCATAGTCGAAGTAGCGCTCGAGACGGACCGGCCCGGTTCCACCTTCGCTCGGCGGGCTTTCCATTGGCGCGGCGGCCACATTGCCCGACAAGGTCAGCAGGCAGCCCGGCTGCAGCTTGAAGATCCGCCGGTAGATCGACAGTGGCGCTGGCACATAGGCCCGCGCCATCAGGCAGGCGACCGCCTCTTCGGCCACCGGATTGGCGAAACCCGGCGTCGCCTTGATCGGACCCAGCGTCGAGGCGAAGGCGAAGCCCGCTGCGGTCCAGCCATAGTACAGCGGCTTTTCGCCAAAGCGGTCGCGGGCAAGGGTCAGGGTGCGATTCGCGTGGTCCCAAACCGCCAGCGCGAACATCCCCAGGCTCTTCTCGAGCGTCTTGCGCACCCCCCAGGCGGCGAAGCCCGCGAGGATCACTTCGGCATCGCAATGTCCGCGCCAGTTTGGAGCCAGCCCGGCCGCTTCAAGCTCAGCGCGCAGCTCCTGGAAGTTATAGACCTCGCCGTTGTAGGTCAGGGTGTAGCGCCCGCAGGCCGAATGCATCGGTTGGGCGCCGGCCTCGGTCAGGTCGATGATCGCCAGCCGTCGGTGACCCAGTCCAACCTGGCCGTCGTCACTGATCCAAACGCCGCTCGAATCGGGGCCCCGCGCGATCATGGTGTCGGTCATCGTGCGGATCAGGGCCTGGTCGACCGGCCCCTTGCTTCGCATCAGTCCCGCAATCCCGCACATCGAACCCAGGTCCCTCCCTTGGAGACAGTCATCGCGGCGGATGCCGGCCCGAACGCCTATGGCAGCGGACTGCGGCCATCAATCTTTTTGTTGCCTTGGCAGATGTTTGCCTCACCCGGCGGCTTGCCCTAGGTCACAGTCGCATGAGGCAGACACGCGCAGCTCAGAAAGGTCCGATGCTCGCGGCATTTGTTTTGCCGAACATGGGTGGTGGCGGGGCCGAGCGGCTGACGATCGACTTGATGGCCGGATTTCTGGAGCGCGGAGCCCGGGTTGATCTGGTCCTGCTCGAACGGAGCGGTGAGCTCCTGGACATGATCCCAGAAGGTGCGCGCGTGATTGACTTGGGAGCCGCTCGCATGCGCAGCGCAATCGCACCTCTGCGTGCCTACCTCTCGCGTGAGCGGCCCGACGCGCTGCTTGCCGCGATGTGGCCGCTGACAACCCTTACGCAGATTGCTGCCTTGGGGCTGCGCCACAAGCCTCGGATCGTCCTATCCGAACATTGCGCGTTGCGCGAACAGTATGCGGGTCAGCGCGGAACGCTCGCGGCCATGCAGTTGAGCATGCGCGCCTATCGTTGGACCGATGGCGTTGTGGCGGTTTCGGCGGCACTTGGTGTGGAAATTGCCACGCTCTCGGGTCTTGGTACCGATCGCGTTCGCACGATCCACAACCCGATCGACCCGCCGTTGCGCAGCCAACCTCTTGGCCCGGCACCTTGGGGCGATCGCAAGGGCAAGCGCATCCTTGCGATTGGCAAGCTCAAGCCGCAGAAGAATTTTGCATTGTTGATCAATGCTTTCGCGAGGATTTCGTCCAGTTTGGAGGCCACGCTTGCAATCGTTGGAGAAGGCGCGTTACGCCACCAGCTTGAAGCGCAGGTTGCCCGGCTAGGTCTTCAGGATCGGGTCTTAATGCCCGGTTTCAGCACTACTCCCGGCGATTGGTACGCAGGTGCGGACGTGTTTGTGCTGCCATCCGACTACGAGGGGTTCGGTAACGTTTTGGTCGAAGCGATGCATTGCGGGCTGTCAGTGGTAGCAACCGACTGCCCGTACGGGCCTGCCGAAGTACTTGGCAGCGGGGAGTGGGGCACCTTGGTGCCCCGTGGTGACGTTCCAGCGCTTGCCGCGGCGATTCAGGCTGCGCTGGGCAGCCCGAACGACCCAGAACGACAGCGCGCCCGCGCCGCTGAATTCGCGGCGGAACGCGCGGTCGAGGCTTATTGGCAGACGCTGTTCGGATGAGCGATCGCAGCCTATCCCCGGTCAAGCGTTTCGTCCGCTCGTCAGGCATCATGGCGACCTTCTATGCTGCGGCAATGGTGTTGGCGTTCCTCGCCGGGATCGTCCTCACGCGGTCGCTTGGCGCTCACGGCTATGGGGTCTATTCGCTGGCGCTGACCACCGCGACCCTGGTCGGTCTGGTCACCGAATTCGGCTTGCCGGTGCTGGCGCTGCGTGAGGCCGGATCGGCCCGGGCCAGCGGGAACTGGGGCGCGCTGCGCGGCCTGATGCACTGGGCGGATCGCGCTATTCTTGGTCTGTCCCTGCTGTTGATCGCTGGTATCTGGGGCGCGATCTACCTATCGGGCCGAGCTGACGATTCCGAGTTTCTGCAAACCATGCTCTGGGCGGTCGCCTTGGTGCCACTGGCTGGCCTCGCCAAGCTGCGCTCGTCGGTCCTCCTTGCCCTCGATCGTGTCGCCGCCGGGCAATTCGCGGTAATGATCGTGCGGCCGCTGATGTTTCTCGCTGTGTGTTTTTCGATTCCGGCGCTAGCCGGCCGTCTTACGGCAACCACCGCGATCATCGCCCAGGTCGGCGGCGCCTTTGCTTCGCTGGCACTGGTTGCGGCGCTCTACCGGCGCTGGCGTCCAACCGAACTTTCCTCCGCAGCGGCCCAAAGCGATGTCCGTGGCTGGCTCTCGGCCAGTGTGCCGATGGGGGTGACCGAGGGTCTTCGCCTCATGCAGGGTCAACTTGCGCTGCTGCTGACCGGCTGGCTTGCCGGAGCCACAACCGCAGGGATCTACCGCGGCGCCGACGCTGTCATGCAACTGGCGACCGTCGGGGCCTCGGTGGTCGCAACCGCCGCCACCCCGATGTTTGCGCGTCTGATCGGTGAGAACGACCGCGAGGGGATTCAGCGGATCGCGGTGCTGACCAGCGTGATCATGGTCGCCGGGGTTGTGGCGGTAGCCTTGCCCATCGCCATGGTCGGGGACTGGCTGTTCCCGGCCTTGTTCGGACGGGACTTCGCCGCCTCGCCGCCGGTTTTTGCGATCCTCGCGATCGGGCTGGTGGGCACATACAGCATGGGTCTGGCCCAGTCACTTGCCAACATGAGCGGGCACCACGTGCTGACCACCCAGTCGTTCCTGATAACTGCCGTGTGCAACCTGGTGCTGGGGCTTGCGCTTATTCCGCAATTTGGCGCAATCGGAGCCGCGATTGCCACGGCAGTGTCGGCCATTGCCGGCACAGCTTGGTGCGCCCGGCAGCTGGCGAAGCGCACGGGTTACAACACTAGCGTGTTCAACAGGGCGCTGCCGGGGATAATACTGGGCTATCTCAAGGCCGGACTGGCGCTGACAAGGGTCAACCCGAGGGGGAGGTAAAATGGCGGGCTCGGTTCTGAAACCCGAAATGACTGTCAGGCAGAAAATGGCCGCGAAGACACCTGGCGGGCTCCGCAAGGTGGTCCGGATGGCTCTGAATTATGTTCATCGGCTGCACATGTGGATCGATATCCTCGCGCAACTTCGGCCCGCCGACAGACAAAGCCGCGGGACGTTATGGCGTTCAGCCTTGAGTGCGCTCTTTACCAGCCTCAGGAATCTGGACGAATACCGCAAGCCGCTGCCGCTGGGCGATATGGTGCTCGAAGTTTCAGGCATCGGGCGGTTTTCGATCCGGGCCGGCACCGACGACCTGCTCCACCTGATGCCGGCGCGCGAACAGAAAGTGCGCGAAACGGTCGAGAGATGCGTCCGGCCTGGCTCGGTCTTTGTTGATGGCGGCGCGAATATCGGCTTTTACTCCATATTGGCGGCCAGACGGGCCGGACCGGGCGGACGGGTAGTGGCCTTCGAGATGATGCCAGATACGGCCGCGGTGCTGCGCCGCCACATTGCCGGAAACGGCCCGCTGGCGATCGAGGTGGTCGAGCGCGCCCTGTCCGATCGCAGTGGCCGCCGCGTTCGCGCGAGCGTGGAACCTGGCCAACATGGGCAGGCTTCGATCGTCAAGGACGCCTCGAGCGGATGGCAAACTGTCGAGGTCGAAACCATCACGCTTGACGAGGCGCTGGCCAGCTATGGACCGATCGATTTGATCAAGCTCGATCTCGAGGGCGCGGAGTACGCAGCGCTGCAAGGCGCGGGGGCTGTCCTGGTCAGGACGCGCTGTGTTGTATTCGAAAGCAATGAGCGGGATGAGCGGATCGTCGAACTGCTTACCGCCGCCGGTTTCGTGGTCGAGCACCTTGAAGGATGTGACTTTGTAGCCCAAAGGGCTGCCGGATGAGAATAGTTGCCCGCGCATTCGCCGGACTGCGTAAAGCCCGTTTTGCCATTCGCAGCGCCGCGATCCGGGCCTATTTGCGCGCCGCCTATCCGGGCGTCAGGTGTCACCGCTCGGTCATTTTCGGCAAAGGTGTCACGGTGCGGGCCTTCGATGGTGCCAAGCTTGAAATCGGTGAGGGCACGGTGGTGCTCGAATATGCCCAGTTACAGGTTGAAGGCGGGAGCCTGGTGATCGGCCGGAACTGCCTGATCGGGCGCGGAACGGTGGTGGTGTGCGCCGATCAGATCGAAATCGGCGATGGCACCCTGATTGCCGAACACGTCACGATCCGTGATCAGAACCACAATCACCGGGGCGATGAGCGGCTGGTTTCGCAGGGATTGGTCAAGGCCCCGATCCGGATCGGACACGACGTCTGGCTGGGCGCCAAGGTTACGGTGACCCGCGGGGTCGAGATCGCTCCGCATGCAGTGGTTGGTGCCAATGCAGTGGTGACCGCTTCGCTGCCGGTGCGCGGCGTCTATGTCGGTGCGCCGGCCCGGCGATTGAGCCGGGAAGACAGTTGAGCCCCGTGCGCAAAGCCCCTAGGTCATCCGATCACGGCAATTCTCGCGGGAACTCGCGCAAAACATGCTGATCTACTGGCTCCTGTTTGCCTATCCCGCGATCCTGGCGCTGGCGTATCCGGCGCTAGCCGATCCGCACCAGCCGCGAAGTGCCGGACAAAAGCTCGCAATCCTTGGGTTCGTGGTGTTCTACACCCTGCTGGCTGCGCTGCGCGAAGAAGTTGGCGGAGACTGGATCAACTACATCGTGATCTATGAGGATATCCGCCTCGATTCACTCTCCTACGCGCTGAGTTCGACCGACCCGCTCTATGGCTTGTCGAACTGGATTTCGGTCCAGCTTGGGATGGGCATCTATCTGGTCAACGCCATTTGCGGCTTGGTTCTGGCGTTGGGGGTGGTCAGCGCCGCCGGCAGATTGCGCGAACCGTGGTTGGCGATCACGATGGCGGTACCCTACCTGCTGATCGTGGTCGGGCTGGGCTATGTCCGTCAGGGTGCGGCGATCGGCATGCTGCTGCTGGCCATTTCGGCGTTCGAGCGCGGCAAGTTTTTGCGCACGGTCTTTTTATTGTTCATGGCAGTTGGATTCCACTCGACCGCAGTGATGGTCTTTCCGCTGTTCGCCTGGGCGATCGCCCGGCGCCAAATCCTTCTCGCGGCGTTTTTTGTCCTCATTATCGTGGGGGTCTATTTGGTCATCGTCGTTCCCCGGATTGCCCAGTTCGACGCAGGATACATCCAGGCCGAATACGATTCGGGCGGTGCCACCACCCGTGTCTTGATGAGCGCAATCCCGTCGGTGCTCCTGCTGCTGCGCTGGCGGCAATTTGGCGAACAGCTGCGGGCCCGTTCGGTCTGGGTGTCGATGGGAATTGCCAGCGTCATCGCGCTTGCAGCGCTGACGGTCAGCCCGTCGTCGACCGCAGTTGACCGGGCTGCGTTGTTCTTCTCTCCGGTGCAGATGGT
>JANOAD010000220.1:0-23348 GCA_031410955.1 Novosphingobium sp.
GATGGCTACTACGTCAACCTTGGCATCGGCATCCCGACTTTGGTGGCGAACCACGTTCCGCCCGAAATGACCGTCACGCTGCAGAGCGAAAACGGCATGCTCGGGATCGGGCCGTTCCCGACCGAGGCCGAGATCGACGCCGATTTGATCAACGCCGGCAAGCAGACGATCAGCGAGCTGCCGCATTCGGCCTATTTCGACAGTGCCGCGAGCTTCGCCATGATCCGCGGCGGGCATATCGACCTCACCGTGCTGGGCGCGATGGAAGTCGCCGAAAACGGCGACATCGCCAACTGGATGGTGCCGGGCAAGATGATCAAGGGCATGGGCGGCGCGATGGACCTGGTCGCCGGGGTCAAGAAGATCATCGTGGTGATGGAGCATTGCGCCAAGGACGGGACGCCGAAATTCATTCCGGCCTGCACCTTGCCGCTGACCGGCCGCAACGTGGTCGATATGGTGATCACCGATCTGGCAGTGTTCCAGCGGGCAGATCACAAGTCGCCGTTCAGGCTGATCGAACTGGCCCCGGGCGTGACGGCCGAGGATCTGGCCGCCAAGACCACCGCGCATTATCTGAGCTGACCCAGATACATTCGTCATTGCGAGCTGAGAGGATTGCGGTTTCAAGCGCAGCGCGCGATGATCTCCCCCAATGGGAGAGACCAATGAATAACGAAGTCTGCCGGCTGACCGGGTGCGAATTTCCGCTGTTTGCGTTCAGCCATTGCCGCGACGTGGTGGTGGCGGTGAGCAAGACCGGCGGGTTCGGGGTGCTGGGCGCGACTCGTTTCACCCCGGAGCAGCTCGAGGAGGAACTCGCCTGGATCGACGAACATATCGACGGCGCGCCGTACGGGGTTGACGTGCTGGTCCCCGAGGTGGTCGATCCGCGCGTGGCCGGGATGGCTGACAACGACGCCCGCGCCTCGGCGATTTCGGACGAGCACCGGGCGTTCACCGCCGACTTGCTAGGCCAGTATGGCATCGCGGTGCCGGCCGAGGAGGTGGTCGCGTGGCGCGGACGCTCGGGGATCACGCCGGAAAACGGCTATGCGCTGATGGAAGTCGCGTTCCGCCATCCGATCCGGCTGATCGCCAATGCGCTGGGCATCGCCCCGCCCGAAATGATTGCGCAAGGCAAGGCGCGCGGGATTCCGGTTGCGGCTTTGGTCGGAGCCAAGGAGCACGCGCTGCGCCAGGCCGCCGCTGGGGTCGATATCATCGTCGCGCAAGGCACCGAAGCGGGCGGGCATTGCGGCGAGGTCTCGACTCTAGTGCTGATCCCCGAAGTGGTGCGGGCCTTGGCCAAGGGCGGCTATGACATCCCAGTGCTCGCCGCCGGAGGAATTATGACCGGCGCGCAGATGGCCGGGATGATGGCAGCGGGGGCGCAAGGCGCGTGGACGGGCTCGGTCTGGCTCGCGACGCCCGAGGCGGAAACCAGCGAAGCATTCCGCGACAAGATGATCGCGGCGCGCAGCCGCGATACCGTGCGGTCGCGCAGCCGCACCGGAAAGCCCGCGCGCCAGCTCAAGACCGCGTGGCACGATGCGTGGGACGCAACCGACGGCCCCGGCGCCCTGCCGATGCCGCTGATGGGCATGGTGTCCGAACCCAGCTTCCAGCGCATCGAAAAGGCCGTGCTCGGCGGGAACCAACAGGCCCGCGAACTCGTTTCCTATTTCGTGGGGCAAGGCGTAGGGCTGATCGATCAGGTCCGCAGCGCACGCGGGGTGGTTCAGGAATTTCGCGAAGAATTCGCCGCGGCGGTCTTGGGGCTGGCTGCAATGATGGAGTGAACAGTTGAGTGTCCGGGCCGCCTTTCGCGAACGCTATCTCGATGTTGTCGGGTCGATCTATATCTACAACGAATTTCGCGGTTACACCTCGCTCGACCGGGTACTCGAAGCGGTACGCGAGCGCTGCCCTGACGATCAGGCATTCCAGGATCAAATCGCCAAGCACCGCGCCGACGAGCACAAGCACTATGTGATGTTTCGCCGCTGGTTTGAGCGGCAGGGACGAATGCCGCTCAAGGTCGATAGCGGGGTCGGGCATATCGACCGGTTCATCCAGTGGGTGTTCCATTGCTCGATCGACGAAATGGACACCGCGCAAGTGCTCTCCAATCCCGACGAGTTCGAGCAGCTGTGCCGGGTGATCATGCTGACCGAACAGCGCGGTTATGCGCAGGTCGAGATCATCCTCAAGAACAAGCTGATCATGTCCGATCCGATCCTGAAACGCATTTTCCAGATCGTCCACAAGGACGAGCCCGACCACTTCCAGCCGTAACAGCGCTGGCTCGAACGCCAAGGCCGCGCCACCGCCAGGTGGAACGAGCGCGCGGCCGACTGGTGCATCCACAAGATCCTGATGCTGGGCAAACTGCCGGCGCTGTTCCTCGATTCGGGACGCGAGCGGATGGAGCACTGGCCCGATGAAGCGGCTGCGCTGCCGGCGCATTGACCTGAACCGCCCGCGCTTTAGCATGGCGCGATGAGTTACACGCTGATCACCGCCAACCGGAACTATTCAAGCTGGAGCTTGCGCCCGTGGGTGCTGATGAGAGCGCTGGGGATTGCCTTCGAAGATCGGCTTGAGCCGTTCACCAGGCCCGACAATTACGAGGACTTCCGCGCGTTCTCCCCCACCGGTCAGGTGCCGGTGCTGTTCGACGGCGAACGCCGCATCGCCGATTCACTGGCCATCGCGCTGTATCTTGCTGATCGGCACGACGGGGTCTGGCCTGCGGATGAAGCGGCGGGCGTGTTCGCGCAGGGCGCAGTGGCCGAAATGCACGGCGGATTCGGTCATTTGCGCAGCGACTGCACGATGAACGTCGGAGTGCGCGTCCAGCTCAAGCCGATGAGCCAAGGTCTGCGCCGCAACGTTGCGCGGGTGCGGGAGATCTTCGAGGACGGACTCAGCCGCTTTGACGGCCCGTGGCTGGCCGGCGCAGAGTTTACCGCAGTCGACGCATTTTACGCGCCGGTCGCCTTTCGCATCCGCAGCTATGGCCTCGATGTCGGCGAAGGGCAGGCTTGGGTCGACCACATTCTGACCTATCCGGCGATGCAGCAATGGGAAGCGGAGGCGCTCGCGGAAGACTGGCGCGAGGCAGGTCACGAGGAAGAGCTGGCCGCGGCGGGAGTGATTACCGCCGACTATCGGCGCTGACCAAGGTCCTCTCCATTTTGCGAAGCCAGATAGGGAGGTGGCAGCGCGTAGCGCTGACGGAGGGGTAACGGAGCAGGCGTCGATACCCCTCCGTCTGGCTCTTCGAGCCATCCACCTCCCCATTTGCACTGCGTGAAAATGGAGAGGAACTTTGGTGCCCTACTTCAGCGCTGCCTTGAGCTTGTCAACCAGGTCGGTCTTTTCCCACGGGAACAGGTCGCCCTCGGGGGTCCGCCCGAAGTGGCCGTATGCCGCAGTCGGCGAATAGATCGGCTTGTTGAGCTTCAGGTGGGTGCGGATCCCGCGCGGGTTCAGGTTGACCAGTGCGTGCAGCACGCTTTCCAGCTGACCTTCGGTCGCGCCCTGGCCGGTGCCGTGCAGATCGACGTAGAGCGAGAGCGGCTCGGCGACCCCGATCGCATAGGCGATCTGGATCGTGCAGCGCCGCGCGAGGCCGGCCGCGACGACGTTCTTGGCGAGATAGCGGGTGATGTAGGCGGCCGAGCGATCGACTTTGGTCGGGTCCTTGCCCGAGAAGGCACCGCCGCCGTGGGGGGCCGCGCCGCCATAGGTATCGACGATGATCTTGCGCCCGGTTACCCCGGCGTCACCATCGGGTCCGCCGATCTCGAAGCGGCCGGTCGGGTTGATGTGATAGACGGTGTTCTCGGTCAGCAGTTCGGCGGGCAGCACATCGGCGATCACGGCTTTCACATAGTCGCGCAGCTCAGCATATTTGGCCGCGTCGCCTTCGCCGTCGTGGAAATAGTAGTCCGGCGCGTGCTGGGTCGAAACCACGATCGCGGTCGCCTCGACCGGTCGCTCGTTGGCATAGCGCAATGTGACCTGGCTCTTGGCGTCGGGTTCAAGGAAGGGTGCCACCCCGCTCTTGCGGTCCTGCGCCATGCGCTCGAGGATCTTGTGGCTGTAATCGAGCGTGGCCGGCATCAGGTCGGGGGTCTCATCGCTGGCATAGCCGAACATGATGCCCTGGTCGCCCGCGCCCTCGTCCTTCTCCGCTCCGGCATCGACGCCTTGCGCGATGTGCGCGGATTGGCCGTGCAAGTTGTTCTCGAAGCGGAATTCATTCCAGTGGAAGCCCGCCTGTTCATAGCCGATGCGCTTCACCGTCTCGCGCACCGCGGCCTCGATCTGTTCCGGGATGCCGGCCGCCCACGCGCCGTCCTCATAAATCCCGCGGCCGCGGATTTCCCCGGCGAGCACCACCAGCTGAGTGGTGGTCAGCGTTTCGCAGGCAATCCGCGCTTCGCTGTCGATGCTCAGGAACAGATCGACGATCGTATCGGAAATCTGGTCGGCAACCTTGTCAGGATGGCCTTCGGAAACGCTCTCGGACGTGAACAGATAGGTGTTGCGCATGGGGAATCCGTAGAAAGGGAGGGATGTGATATAAAGAAAGCTTTATGTGATCTTCGCGCTCTAACCTTCTCGGCGGCGCAGCGCAACAAGAGAGGCGGCAAGAAGAACCATAGCCCAGCCAAGCGAAAGCAGGTTGCCCCACCGGGAAAACAGTGTCGGCGCATGAACCGCCGGGATCAGTCCGAGCAGCACGCCCGCGGCATGCGCGGGGACCGATTGGCGGACCACGCCGTTCGCATCGATCACCGCGCTGATTCCGGTGGTGGTCGAGCGCAGTACGGGCATGCCTTCCTCGATTGCGCGCATTCGGGCCTGCGCGAGGTGCTGGGGCGGACCCCAGCTGCCGAACCAGCCGTCGTTGGAGGGATTGAAGACATAGTCGGGCCGATGCTCGGCATCGATCACTTGGCCCGGGAAGACGATCTCGTAGCAGATCTGCAGCCCGGCCTTGCCATGACGGCCAAGATCAAGCGTTTGCGGACCGGGGCCGGGGAGGAAATCGAAGTCGCCGGGCACCAGCCGATTGAGCCCGAGCGGGGTGAGCAGCGAGCGCATCGGCAGGTATTCCCCGTAAGGCACCAGATGCGCCTTGTTGTAGCTCGCGGTAAGCTGGCCGTCGCCGTCGATTGCGGTCACCGAATTGCGCGCGCCGACCGGTCGGTCGCCACTGAAATTGAGGTCGACCGTGCCGGTCAGCAGCAGCCGTCCGGGCTCGATCACGCGGGCCAGTCGCTGGCGCGCTGCTGCCGGATCGGCATTGTAGGTATCGACATAGTAGTCCGGCGGATATCCGCCGCGCAGGTAGTCCGCCACGCCCGATTCGGGCCACAGAAGCAGCGCGCCGGGCGCGGGACCTGCGGGAGGAATCAGCTGGGCAAGTCGCGCGAAGTTTTCCGGGAATTTGGCCGGGTCGTTGAGCTCGGCCTGCGGGATGTTCGGCTGCACCAGCGCAAAAGGCACCTTGCTCGGCGAGTCCTGTTTGGGCGGCACTAGCGTTGGCACGACCTGAATCAGCAGCGGCAACAGCAACAGGACCACGGCGCGCCGGTCACTGCGGTAACTGGCAAGACCGGCCTGCCACATCCCGGCCAGCAGCACGACGAGGCCGGAGAGCGCGAAGGTCCCGAGCCAAGGCAGCGCCTGCGCCGCGCCAGGATGCTCGAATGTGCCGAGCAGCACCGCGCCTTGCGGGTTCCATGGAAAGCCACTGAACAACCAACCGCGCAACCATTCGGTGACGATCCAGCCTCCTGCCAGAGCCAGGATCGTTGCGTTGTTGCTGATCCTGACATGCCATGCCGCGAGCGTCGCGAGTGCCGGATAGACCGCAAGGTAAACGGAAAGCAGTACGACTGCGGCCCAGCCCAGCCAATAAGGCATCGCCGCCTGATAGGTGAAGGCGGTCGCGATCCAGTTCAGGCCGATCGAGAACTGGCCCAGCCCGAAGCACCAGCCCAGCATCGCCGCTGCCTTGCGGCTGGGCGCGATTCTAACAAGCGGAATCAGGCCTGCGAGGCCGAGCAAAGCCAGCGGCCACAGCGCCCAAGGTTCGAAGCCAAACGCCGACACGGCGCCAAGCAACAGCGCCGCGAGCCGCGGGTATTTCAAGCCAAGGGCAAACTGCCGCTGCAAGTCAGGAAATCAGCGGACCGTTTCGAGCGCTTCGCCGGCATCGCCGTCGAGCGGCTTTTTGCGCGGCCGACCGCGGCGCGGTTTGGCCTCACCTTCGTCTGATTCTGAGGCGCGCGCCGCAGAAATAGCCGGGGGCAGCAAAGCCGGATCGAGCCCGGTCTGGTTGATCTCGGCCTCATCGGCTTCGTCCTGCTGGGCGCGCGGAGCGCGGCGCGGCTTCAGTCCGCCACGTCCGCGATCGCGGACGAAGGGATTGGCTGGGGGCTCGTAGGGGTTGGGCTGAGCCCCGCCTTCGCTGCCATTGCTGTCTTCGCTGCTTTCGTCACGTTCGGCTTCGCTGCCCGCTTCGCCTTCGGCTTCGCGGCGCGGTTCACGCGGACCATCCTGGCGTGGGCGGTCCTCACGCTGCCCGCGGTTGAAATTGGGCTCTGCGAAACGGGCGTCGAAATTGGGAAAATCGCTGTCGACAGAGAAATCGTTGCCGTCATCGCCGTCTTCGCTGCCACCTTCGAAGCGCTCGCCCGGGCGGGCGCGCTGCTCGTCGGTGCGGACCCGGCTGTCGGCGGTCACGCGGAAATAGTGGTCGGCGAATTGCAGATAGTATTCGGCCTGAACCCGGTCACCGTTGAGGTGCGCGTCCTGCGCCAGCTTTCGGTACTTTTCGAGCAGCTGCGGGGCATTGCCGCGCGCCCGGCTGTCGATCCGGTTGAGCTGCTGACCACTGCCACCACCGCTGCCCTGGCGATTGCCCCGGCCGCGCCTGCGGTTGTTGTTATTGTTGTTGTTACCGCGATTATTGCTGTTGTTGTTATTCAAGGGGTTAGTTTCCCTAATCCGTCAACCTGCCGAATTTCCGACTGCATGGCTGCGCGACCCAGTGCCACGAGCGCCCAGTGCGCACCGTGGGTCCGACATCTGCTCAACCGCGCGGCGAGATTGCCACTGCTTGCAAATGCTGGAGTTGGCCTGCGGGTCACACTAGGTGTGGACCGGCGCTGGCCTGGACCCGATTTAGGCGCTGGACGGGCGGTTGCCAAGCGAAATCTTGAGTTCGAACGCACGGGGGCGATTCCCAAGGTCTAGGTGCAATTCGCAATCGAACCCTCCCTTGCGCGCAATCGCGCTAACGGCTTCTGCCTGGGCCGCGCCGATCTCGATCATCGCGACGCCGCCAGGGCTGAGCAGTGCGGGGAGCTGCGGGACCAGTACGCGGTAATCGTCTAGCCCCTCGGGCCCGGCAAAAAGCGCACCGGCCGGTTCGTGCTCGCGGACTGAAGCGGCAAGATCTGCACTGTCTTCGACATAGGGCGGGTTGGCGAGGATCAGGTCGAACGTGCCGAGCCCGACAGCCCAGTCAGGCTGCGTCCAGTCCCCGAACTCGAGCCGCGCACGCTCGGCCAGGCCCAAGGCCCGGGCGTTCGCAGTGGCGACCGTCAGCGCCGCGATCGAGCGGTCGATGCCGATCCCTTCGGCCCGGGGCAACTCGCTGAGCAGCGCGAGCAGCAGCGCGCCCGATCCGGTGCCAAGATCGAGCACCCGGCGCGCGTCCGGTCTTGCTGCCAGTGCCGCTTCGACCAGCACCTCGCTGTCGCCGCGCGGGATCAGCACGTCCGGAGTCACGCGAAAGCCGAGCCCGAAGAATTCCTGGTAGCCGCGGATATAGGCGACCGGTTCGTGCGCGGCGCGGCGCTCCACCAGCGCTGCATAGGCTGCGGGCGCCGGATCGTGCATCCGGCGCAGGAACATGTCCGAGCGGGTGCAGTCGAGCGCCTCGGCCATCAGCAGTTCGGCGTCGAGCCGCGCGGTATCGGTCCCTTCGCCCAGCACCAAGGTCGCGGCGCGGATGGCTTCGGCGACTGTCGCGGGCTTATTCACCCATCGCCGCCAATCGCTTGGCCTCGTCCTCGGCGATCAGCGCGTCGATCAGTTCGCCCAGGCCGCTGCCTTCGAGCACTTCGGGCAGGCGGTGGAGCGTCAGGTTGATGCGGTGATCGGTGACCCGGCCCTGCGGGAAGTTGTAGGTGCGGATGCGCTCCGACCGGTCACCCGAACCGACCATCGCCTTGCGCGCGGCGGCTTCCTCGCCTTGCGCCGAGTCGCGCTGCGCCTCGAACAGGCGGGCGCGCAGCACTTGCATCGCTTGCGCCTTGTTCTTGTGCTGGCTGCGTCCGTCCTGGCAGGTGACCACCGTGCCGGTCGGCAGGTGCGTGATGCGCACCGCCGAATCGGTGGTATTGACGTGCTGCCCGCCGGCGCCGGAGGCGCGGTAAACGTCGATCTTGAGGTCGTTCGGATTGATCTCGATATCGACCTCGTCGGGCTCGGGCAGCACCGCCACGGTCGCCGCCGAGGTATGGATGCGTCCGCCGCTTTCGGTCACCGGCACGCGCTGGACCCGGTGGACCCCGCTCTCGAACTTCAATTTGGCGAACACCCCGTTGCCCTGGATGTTGGCGACCACTTCCTTGAAGCCGCCGATATCCGAGACATTGGCGCTGACCATCTCGACCCGCCAGCCCTGCTCGGCGGCGTACTTCTCGTACATCCGATAGAGATCTGCGGCGAACAGCGCCGCTTCGTCGCCGCCGGTGCCGCCGCGGATTTCCAGCATGGCAGGCCGCGCGTCGGCCGAATCGCGAGGCAGCATGGCGACCGCGAGCGCGTGTTCGGCTTGCGGAAGCTCGGTCTTGAGCCGCTGGACTTCCTCCTCCGCCATCGCGCGCATGTCGGGATCGGGATCGGTGAGCGAAGATAGTTCAACCAGCTCGGCGCGCATCGTCCGCACCCGCTCTGCGACCCGCGCAATTGGTTCAAGCTCGGAATAATCGCGCGATGCGGCGACAAAGTCGGCACCCTCGAGCTTGCCCGAAGCCATCCGCGCTTCGAGTTCGGCAAAGCGTTCAGTCAATTGCGCGAGGCGGGTGTTGCTTATCGACATCGCGCAACGCCCCTCTTCCCCCTCGATGGGGGAAGGATACGCAGACTTGGTCGCGGATGCGGCCTAGTCGCAGTTGGATGGGGGTGATGCTGCCCCAATCGCCGCGTCCGGACGAGAGCACACCCCCACCCAACCTGCGCTAGGCGGTGAGCCGCCAAGCTGCGGTATCCCTCCCCCATCGAGGGGGAGGTGAAGAGAGGGGAACCCTCACTCTTCCCGTACCCGCCATGCTGAACTCGTTTCAGCACCCATCGTGCTGCATGTCTGGAGCGTTTGGAAGGGACGAAACGGCGAGGCCTTCCCGCCCCACAGCGCTTCGGGACGTGAGGCGAAATGGGCCCTGAAACAAGTTCAGGGTGACGGAAATCACGTTTCATTTGATTTTTCTATCAAAGTGATCTGACGCGTATTTTCGTCTTCCACGACACTATATCGGCGAGATAGCGCCAATTTCAGTCTACGCCGTACGGGCTTTCCCATCACAGCGTTGAGGTCGCGCAAACGAACATGCAAGGTTCCGTTGTCGCTCTTGCCTACCGTTAATCCCCTTATTGCCCCGCTCTTTCGGGCGCGCTCGTAACGCTTCTTCGCGGTGCTGGCGAATGGCATGTCGCAACTTATCTTGCTCGTCTCGCGAAGGCATCGAATCAACCTTAGCGCATCTCCAATTGAGTCATCGTCGTCAGGTAGCAGCATTAGTTCAGTGGGTTCGTTCGCAGCAACTCCCACCAACATCGCCAACCGCTCGATCCCAGCGGCCCAGCCAACCGCAGGCGTTGCTGGCCCGCCCAGACTCTCCATCAGCCCGTCATAGCGTCCGCCGCCGAGGACGGTCCCCTGCGCGCCCAACCGGTCGGTGACGAATTCGAACGCAGTGTGGCGGTAGTAGTCGAGGCCTCGGACAAGGCTCGGCGCTCGGGTCCAGGCAACACCTGCCGCATCGAGTCCTGATGTCACCGCGCCGAAAAAGTCCTGCGCCTCCCCGCTCAGAAAATCATCGATCTTCGGCGCACCCGCCACGAAGGCCTTGTCGCGCGGGTCCTTGCTGTCGAGGATCCGCAGCGGGTTGCGTTCGAGCCGGTCTTGCGAGTCTTCCGAAAGCTCGCCTTGCACCGCGCGGAAGTAATCGATCAGAGCCAGTCGCCACGCCTCACGGCTGGCCCCGTCGCCGAGCGTGTTGAGCATCAGAGACACCCCGTCCGCAATACCCAGTTCTTTGAGCAGCTGATCGGCCAGCACCAGCAGTTCGACATCGGCCTGCGGTTCCGCCGCGCCGATGATCTCGGCGTCGAGCTGGTGGAACTGGCGGTAGCGCCCCTTTTGCGGGCGCTCGTAGCGGAACAATGGCCCGTGCGTCGCAACCTTCAAGGGCGCGTGCTGCTGCCAGCCGTTGGTCAGGTAAGCCCGCGCAATCCCGGCAGTAAACTCGGGGCGCAGGGTCAGCGATTCGCCGCCGCGATCTTCGAAGCTGTACATCTCCTTGGAGACGACATCGGTGGTCTCGCCGATACTTCGCGAAAAGACCTCGGTCTTCTCGAACACCGGCATCTCGATCCGGCGGAAACGGTACAGCTTGCGCACCCGCTCGAAGGTCTCGACCACATGCGCGAAGGCCTCGGCCTCGGCGCCAAAGATGTCCTGGGTCCCGCGGATGGCTTGTGGTGTGCTCATGGATTGCGCGCTTAGTCTGCCTTTGGCGCGAGGTGAAGGGGATTTGGGGTTCACACGAAGACACGAAGAACACGAAGCGGCCCCGCCAAGCGCCGCAGGCACTTGCCCTAACTGGCGTAAGTGCGTGGCGATACTGCAGATTGGACGGCGGCTTCGCCGCAAACGCAACATCTTCGTGTCTTCGTGTGAACAAATCCAATCGACCAGCGTAGTTGCAACGCCCGGTGTGACACGGCACAAACCTCCTCATGAACAAAGCAACAGGGTCGATCCTCTCCGCCGTCGCGCTGGCGCTTGCCGCGCCTGCGCTGCTCGCCGCCAATTCCGCGCCCAGTGCCGTGCCGGTTTCGCACAAGGTGCCCGATGCGGTGGACGTACCCTATCCCGGCGGCAGTCTGGGACTGAGCATCGATGCCACCGACGTGTCTCGCGGTGTCTACCGGGTGACCGAGACGATTCCCGTGGCGCCTGGGAAGAGCGAGCTGATCCTGCTGTTCCCGCAGTGGCTGCCCGGCAATCACGGCCCGCGCGGGCCGCTGGCCGAGCTGGTCGCGGTGACCTTCGAGGCCGGCGGGCGGAAGCTCGAATGGAAGCGCGATCCGGTCGAGGTCAACGCTTTCCACGTGGCGCTGCCCGCTGGCACGCGCACGGTGACCGCGCGGTTCATCCATACCTCGCCGCTGCAGACCGCCGAGGGGCGAATCACCATGACCGCGGCGATGCTCAACCTGCAGTGGGAGAAGATGAGCCTCTATCCCGCGGGGCATTACGTCCGCCAGATCCGGATCAGGCCGACTGTGACCCTGCCGCAGGGCTGGACCCCCGCGACCGCGCTCGACGGCGGGTCGGCGAAAGGCGCGACCTGGACGTGGGGCGAGACGACATACGAAACGCTGGTCGATTCGCCGATCTTCGCCGGCGCGAACTTCAGCAAGTGGGACCTTGGCCAACGCGTCACGCTCAATGTCGTGGCCGACAAGCCGACCCAGCTCGCGGCCAAGCCCGAGCACATCGATCTCTACCGCAACCTCGTCACCGAAGCGCGGCTGGCCTTCGGGGCAAACCATTTCGACCACTATGAATTCCTGCTCGCGGTCTCCGACAAGATCGGCGGGATCGGGCTCGAACACCACCGCTCGAGCGAAAACCAGCTTGAGCCCGACAGCTTCACCATGTGGGACAAGAACGAATTCGACCGCGGGCTGCTGCCGCACGAATACGGCCATTCGTGGTCTGGCAAGTTCCGCCGCCCGGCGCGGCTGTGGACCCCGGACTATCGCCAGCCGATGCAGGGCGACCTCTTGTGGGCCTATGAGGGGCAGGACCAGTTCTGGGGGCTGGTGCTCTCGGCCCGTTCGGGCCTGCAGAGCAGGGACATGGTGCTGGGCCAGCTGGCCGGATATGCCGGCAACTATTCGGTGCTGCCGGGGCGGCAGTGGCGCTCGGTCGAGGATACCGGCAGCGATCCGGTGTTTGCGGGCCGCAAGGCCAAGCCCTATGCGTCGCTGGCGCGCGGCGAGGACTATTACACCGAAGGCGCATTGATCTGGCTCGAGGCCGACCAGATCATCCGGACGCGCACCGGGGGCAAAAAGAGCATCGACGATTTCGCTCACCTGTTCTTCGGGATGCGCGATGGCGACTGGGGTGAGCTGACCTTCGAGATGAAGGACGTGGCGGCAACGCTCAACCAGGTGACGCCTTACGATTGGCTACAATTCCTCGATACCCGGCTTAATCACCCGGGCCAGCCCGCGCCGCTCGCCGGGATCGAGGCTGGCGGCTACCGGCTGGTGTGGAAAGACGAGCCCAACCCCTATGACAAGCAGCGGATGACCGATGCCAAGGCGCTGCCGCTGACCTATTCGATCGGGCTGACCATCGACAAGGATGCCAAGGTCACCGCCACGCAGTGGGACAGCCCCGCGTTCAACGCCGGGGTGGTGCCGGGTGCGAAGATCCTGGCAGTGAACGGAACCGCCTACGACCAGGACGGGATCAAGGCGGCAATCACTGCGGCGAAGACCGGCGCGCCGCTGGTGCTGCTGGTCCAGCGCGGCGACCATTTCGAGAGCATGACGGTCGATTACCGCGGCGGGCTGCGTTATCCCTGGCTCGAACGCGCCGCGCCCGGCAGCGCGCCGACCGGGCTCGACCTGCTGCTCGAGCCGAAGCGCCCGAATGCCAAGATTCCCAAGCCGGAGAAGCCACCGGCTGACGAGCCCGCAGCCAAGTGACCCGCAAGGTCGCCCCGCCTTCGCACTCACCGCTCGGTCGATGGGTTGCGCGGCTCGCCCCGCCCCGGTTCGTGATGGTCTTGGTGGTGGGGGTTCTAGTCGCCGGCGGCTGGCACCTGCTCAAGCATGATAGCTGGAGCGATGCGGGAGTAATCGGGTTCAATTTCGCGGTACTCGCTTTTGCCGTCTCGCTCTGGCCGCTGACCCGCGATCACGATGCCGCACAAATGCGCCGCCACGCAGCCGAAAACGACGCCAACCGCGGGTTGGTGCTGTTGGTCACCGCGGTCATCACTTTCGCGATGATGCTGGCGATGGTTTACGAGCTGCCCGACGCTCAGAAACATGACGTCTGGGCGATGATCAAGCTGATCTCGACCCTGGCGCTGAGCTGGGTTTTTTCCAACCTCGTCTTCGCCATGCACTATGCGCACATGTTCTATGGGGCGGGCGATACGCCCGCCAAGGATCAGGGCGGGCTCGACTTTCCCGGCACCAAGGAACCCGATTACTGGGACTTCATCTATTTCTCGTTCACCGCGGGGATGAGCTTCGCCGCTTCCGACGTCAACGTCACCAGCGGCGCGGTGCGGCGGGTGCTGGTGGTGCAGTGCCTGCTTGCGTTTGTTTTCAACATCGGTGCCCTGGCGTTCTCGATCAACGTGCTCGCCGGCGCGGCGGGTTGATCCGCAAAATGTTGCGGTGCAGCAAGTAGGAGGCTAAGGCCAGCGCCATGCGCATCGATCTTATCCCCGTGGGGGACAATCCGCCCGAAAGCCTCAATGTCGTGATCGAGGTCCCGCTTGGCGGCGAACCGGTCAAGTACGAATTCGACAAGGCTTCCGGCGCCTTGTTCGTTGACCGGATCCTGCACACCCCGATGCGCTATCCAGCCAATTACGGCTTCGTGCCGCATACCCTGTCAGACGATGGCGACCCGCTCGACGCGCTGGTCATCGCGCGCTCGCCCTTCGTGCCGGGCTGTGTGGTGCGCGCCCGCCCGATCGGGGTGCTCAACCTGACCGACGAACACGGCGGCGATGAAAAACTGATTTGCGTGCCGGTCGATTCGACCTTCCCGTACTATTCGGACATCGGCGAGCAGAAGGACCTGCCCTCGATCGTGCTTCAGCAGATCGAGCACTTCTTCACCCATTACAAAGATCTGGAACCCGAGAAATGGGTCCGGGTCGGCAAGTGGGGCGATGCCGACGATGCCAGGCGCGTGGTGCTCGAATGCATCGAGCGGGCCAAGGCCGCCAAGGACTGAGCTTCACGCCGGGCGGCGCGGTTTCTGGTTGGCCGAGATTGACCTGATTACAAGACGGCCCGGACGCTCTGCAGCGTAAGGTGCCGGGGCTTGCGTGATCGCCGTCTCGATCATGCTGCGAATGTACGGCACGTCGAGATCGCCGACCCCGGCGAGCCGCACATGCCGGACGGTCGATCCGGCCCCCTGCAGCAGACCTTCGGGATCGGGCAGCCCAGCACCCTGCAGGAAGAACAGGTTTACCCAGCGCGGGTACAGGGCGACCGAAAGGAACGCACTGCCGGTCTTGCCGTCGGGTGAGAAGCCGACCGCGAGCGCCTGGTAATTGTCGTAGACCAGCACGTCGCAGCCGGGCAGCCGCGTCCGCAGCTGGCGCACCGCGCCGCGCCCGATAGCGGCGACGGCGGGGAGATATCGTCCGAGGAACATTTCCAGCTGAGCTTCGGCTTCGTTCATCCGCTATCGGCTGCGCTCGAAGCCGCGCCGGGTCAATCCCCGGCGACGGTCATTCCGTCGATCCGCACCGTAGGCACGTTGACGCTGCGGTACCATTCGAGATCGTTGGCCGGCACGAGCGCCGCGAACATATCGACGAGGTTTCCGGCAACGGTGAATTCTGCGACGGGTCCGGCGATCTCGCCGCGAACGATCCGGAACCCCGAGGCGCCGCGGCTGTAATCGCCGGTCACCGGATTGACCCCGTGGCCGATCAGTTCGGTCACCAGCACGCCGTCGGCGATATCGGCGATCAGTTCCGCAACCGACTGCGCGCCGGGTTCAAGGTGCATCGCCGAAGGGCTCACACCCGGCGCACCGCCGGCGCCGCGTGCGGCATGGCCGGTGGGCTGCCCGCCCAGTTGGCGGGCGCTGGCGCTGTCCATCAACCAGCCGGTGAGCCGCCCGTTGCTCACCAGTTCGCGCCGCGCAGTGAGCAAGCCTTCGCCATCAAAAGGGCGGGCGCCCAATGCACGGCGGCGCAATGGATCGTCAACAATCGTGATGCCGGGCGCGAAAATCTGCTCGCCGTCCTTGCCCAGCAGGTAGCTTGCGCGGCGGGCTATCGCGTTGCCGCTGATGGCGCCGGCGAGGTGTCCGAGCAGGCTGCCGCTCACGCGCGGGTCGAACACCACCGGCATGGTTCCGCTCTTGAGCCGCCCGGGATTGAGCCGGGCCACTGTGCGCTCCCCGGCCTGGCGGCCAAGTTCCTCGGTGCCGGGCAGGTCGGCAAGGTGATGCGCGCTGCGGTAAGCGTAGTCGCGCTGCATGCCCGATCCTTCGCCCGCAATGACCGAGGCGCTCAATTGCCGGCTGGTACCGCCATAGCAGCCGGCAAAGCCGTGGCTGGTGACCAATGCAACGCTGCGCGTTCCCGCGCTCGCCGAGCCGCCTTCGGAATTGGTCACGCCCGGCACAGCGCGTGCCGCGTCTTCGATCGCCGCGGCAAGCTCGCGTAGGGCTGCAGGGCCGAGATCCTCGCTGTCGGCGAGGCCGAGATCGGGAACCGCGCCGGTCAGCAGCCGGTCTTCGGGGGCGAGGCCAGCATAGGCGTCTTCGGGCGCCAGCCGGGCCATCGCCACCGAACGCTCCGCGAGTTCAGCCAGCGCGGCATCGCTGAAGTCGCTTGATCCGATCGAGGCCGAACGCCGCCCGACGAAGACGCGCAGATCAAGATGTTCGCTTTCCGACCGCTCGACATCTTCGAGCGCGCCGAGCCGGACCTGAACGCCTTCGGACGAATGGCCGGAGACTACCGCATCGGCGGCATCGGCCCCGGCACGGCGCGCTATCGCGATCAGCGCGGCGGCGCGGTCCTGGGCGGCTTCGGGGCTGAGCATGGGGAAAGGGTCACTCCGGCGGGGGAAGCCGCCGATCTAGGGACCCGGCCGTGAAAGTGCAATCAGGGGAAGGCGAGCGCCAGCAGTTTGAACAGGCCGGTCACCACAATCGGCAGGCCGATAGCCGTCGTCCACAGCCACATCTGGTCGCGGCGGAAAAAGGATTTGAATTGCGGGTCGGCAGCCTGTTCATCGCTCAACCGGTTCCAGCGCTTCTCGAAACTGCGGCACGCGGGGATGATTGCAGCGACAAGGATGATGAGGGCGAAGTAGGGCAGCAGCGAGCCACCCTTCGATTCCAGCGCGCCCATGGTCAGGAAGATCTGCAGACCGGTGTAGACCAGAAGCGCGTAGGCGATGTTGTCGCTCATCCGCTTGCGCCAGTCGCGCGGCTTGCTCGTCTGCGCAGCCTTCACCGTACTGAGCTTCCCTGCCTTTGCCATGTCAGCCCTTGCCCGGTTTGTTTTTATGTGGGCCGAGTAGATCACGGACCTGCCCGCTCCGCAAGGGCCGTTGAGCATGGCCTTAAGGATTACCCCCGAGGGTGCCATGCAACAAACCTGCCAATTCGCCGCCTGCATGCTTGCCCCATATGAAAACCGGACTTACATCGCAGGCCTATGAGCGAAGCAGATACCCAATCCGCCCCCAATACCAGCGGCGTCATCAGCGCCTCGCAGCCGATGCCGCAAGGCGGGCTGGAGGTGATCTCGATCGCCAAGAGCTATGACAAGCGCGCCGTACTGTCCGATATCTCCCTTACCGTGGGCAAGGGTGAGGTGCTGGGCCTGCTCGGACCCAATGGTGCTGGCAAGACGACGTGCTTCTATTCGATCATGGGCCTGGTGCGGCCCGACAGCGGGCGCATCCTGATGGACGGGGTCGATGTCACCAAGCTGCCGATGTACCGCCGCGCGATCCTCGGCCTCGGCTATCTGCCGCAGGAGACTTCGATCTTCCGCGGGCTGACCGTTGAACAGAACATCAGCTGCGTGCTCGAACTGGTGGAACCCGATGCCGCCACCCGCGCTTCCGAGCTGGAACGCCTGCTCGACGAATTCGGACTGCAACGGCTGCGCACCAGCGCGGCGATGGCGCTTTCGGGCGGCGAACGACGGCGCTGCGAAATTGCCCGCGCGCTCGCCGCGCGGCCTTCGATCATGTTGCTCGACGAACCGTTTGCCGGGATCGACCCGCTCTCGATCAGCGACATCCGCGATCTGGTCAAGGACCTCGCCCGGCGCGGGATCGGAGTGCTCATCACCGATCACAACGTCCGCGAAACGCTCGATATCGTCGACCGCGCCTGCATCATCTATGGCGGGCAGGTACTGTTCGCCGGCAGCCCCGAAGACCTCGTCAAGGACGAGAACGTGCGGCGGCTGTACCTCGGTGAAGAGTTCACGCTCTAGGGCGAAAGCATGGCCCTCGGCCCGCGCCTTGACCTGAGACAGAGCCAATCGCTGGTCATGACGCCGCAGCTGCAGCAGGCGATCAAACTGCTGGCGCTGTCCAATCTCGAGATCGAAGCCTTCATCGGCGATGCGCTCGATTCCAATCCGCTGCTCGAACTCGGCGACAACGCGCCGGTGGAAGTCACCGCGGTGGTAGCCGAGCCCGAAGACGCGCGCCGCACCACACTCGAAAGTTCGCCGATCGACCAGCTCATCGGCGAAGGCCGCGCAGAGGACGATCGCCCGCTCGATCTGGATCGGAGCGCGCTGGATCGCGACCGCGACACCGGGGACGGCGAGTGGAGCAGCGACCTGCGCTTCACGATGGGCGAAGCGGGGCCCGACATCGATGAGCGTGCCGACAGCGAAAAGACCCTGGCCGAACACCTCCACGCTCAGATTGGCGCGGCGGCAAAGGATCCCGCACAGGCCTTCATCGCCCGGCACCTGATCGGCCAGCTCGACGAGGCGGGGTACCTGCAGGAAGACTTGCGCGAACATGCCGCCGGGATCGGGGTGAGCCTGGCCGATTGCGAAGCGGCCTTGATGCTGGTCCAGTCGCTCGATCCTACCGGCGTCGGGGCCCGCTCGCTCGGCGAATGCCTCGCTTTGCAGGCGCGCGAAGCTGATCGATACGACCCGTGCATGGTGAAATTGCTCGACAATCTCGACCTGCTGGCACGCGGCGAGCTCGCGCGATTGAAGCGGATGTGCGGGGTCGATGACGAAGACTTTGCCGACATGCTGGCCGAACTGCGCAGCTACGATCCCAAGCCGGGACTGCGTTTTGCCAGCGGCGGGGGCGAGCCGGTCACCCCCGATGTGCTGATCATGGCCAGCGCCGACGGCACGGGCTGGGATGTCTCGCTCAACCAGGCGACGCTGCCCCGGCTGATCGTCAACCGCAGCTACTATGTCGAAATGCGCGAGGCCTGCGACGACAAGACGGCGCGCGGCTGGCTTTCCGAAAAGCTCGCCGATGCCGGCTGGCTGGTGAAAGCGCTCGACCAGCGCGCCCGCACGATCCTCAAGGTCGCGACCGAGCTGGTCAAGCAGCAGGACGCCTTCTTCCGGCACGGCGTCTCGCAATTGAAACCGCTCACCCTGCGCACCGTGGCCGAGGCGATCTCGATGCATGAAAGCACGGTCAGCCGGGTCACCTCGAACAAGTACCTGACCTGCGAGCGCGGCACTTTCGAACTCAAATACTTCTTCACCTCGGGTGTCGGCGCGGTTGATGGCGAAGGCGGGGCTTCGGCCTCGGCGGTCAAGGCGGCGATCAAATCACTGATCGATGCCGAGGATCCGAAGGCGACCCTCTCTGACGATACGCTAGTCGATCTGCTCAAGGCCAAAGGCTTCGATCTCGCGCGGCGCACCGTGGCGAAATACCGCGAAGCGATCGGGCTCGGCAGCTCGGTGCAGCGGCGGCGGCAGAAGACGCTGGCCGGGGTGCGTTAGGCAAATTCGCGGACCCGGACCCGCGCGCGCCAATTGATTCGACCTCTCCGGATTTTTGCCTATCATCGAGCCCCGGGGAGCCACAATGCAACTGGGCGAAGCACTGAAACTGCCGTTTTCGGCTTACTACGGCGACGATCCGTCGGTGTTCGTCAGCTATGCCCACCGCGATCAGGCGCATGTCTACCAAGACCTCGGACGCTTCCACGAGCATGGGCTGAACCTGTGGTACGATGAAGGGATCCGGCTTGGTGCACCGTGGCGTGACGAGGTCGCCACCGCAATCGACCGCGCCAGCGTGTTCGTGTTCTATGTGTCCGATGCTTCGATCGCTTCGGTCGCCTGCGTGCAGGAGATCAATTACGCGCTCGATCATAGCAAGCCGATCCTGACCGTCTTCCTGACCAACCAGCCGCTGACCTCGGGGCTCAAACTGTCGCTCGGCGGCGTCCAGGGGATCGAACGGTTCCGACTAAATTACGAGGATTTCTGCGCCAAAGCGGCAAGCGGGATCGACGGATTGCTGGCGAGCGGCTGCAGCTCGTTCAAGCCCGACATTGCGACCCAAATTATCCAGACTTATGGCAGCAGCGACCGCGGCGTCTCGATCGCGGTGATGCCGTTCGAAAGCCTGAGCAGCGATCCCGAAAACGCTTTTCTTGCCGATGGGCTGACCGACGATGTCACCACCACCCTGTCTCGAATGCCGGATACGCTGGTAATTTCGCGTAATTCCTGCCGCGCGTTCCGCGATCGCAACACCGATGCGCGGGCGGCCAAGCAGGAGCTCGGGGTCAACTATGTAATAGAGGGCGCGGTGCAGGCGTCATCGACCCGGCTGCGCGTTTCGGTCAGCCTGGTCGATTGCCGGACCGGAGCCAAACTGTGGGCGGACCGGCTCGAACGGCCTTTGGCCGACCTGTTCGATCTGCAGGACGAACTTGCCGCGTCACTCTGTGCGCAATTGCAGCCCAACCTGATCCTTGCCGAGGCCGAGCGGGTCCGCAACGATAACGTTTCGGCGTGGGCGCACTTTCACAAGGGCTGGGCGATCTGGAACTTCAATTACAACGAAGAGGCCTCGCTGAAAGCGATCACCGCCTTCGAAGAGGCGATCCGGATCGACCCCGACTACGCTCCGCCCTATGCCGCGTTGAGCATCGTCTACACCAACCGCGCCGGAGTTGGCTGGGCCACGGACCTGTTCGGCGAGTTGACCAAATCGCGCGAAATGGCGGACAAGGCGGTGCGGCTCGCCCCCGATCACGCGTTGACGCACTATGCCGCAGCGATCCTCAGCAACGCTTTCGGCAACCGCCGCGAAGGGCTGGCCAGCATCGAGCGCGCGCTTGAGCTGGAGCCGTGCAATGCCAGCATCATGGCGCTTACCGGGCTGCTTAATGCGGCCTGCGGCAATGGCACCAAGGGGGTCGAACTGGTTCAGACCGCGATGCGGCTGAGCCCGCGCGATCCGCGGCTGTACATGCTGTTCAACAACCTGTGGATGACCCACCTGTGCAACGGCGACTGGGACGAGATGATCCAGGCCTGCCAGCAATCGCTGCGGATCAAGCGCGAGGAAAATCCCTGGGCGATCTGCGGCATGGTCATCGCCAATGTTGCGCGGGGCGACGACGATATTGCGCTGGAAAATTCGAAGCGGCTTGGCAGTTTCAACTTTGCCCGACTGATGGCCGCGACCTTCCGCGCCGATGCCGCTGCCAACGACGAGGCGCGCGAGGTCGGGATCATGATGATGGCGCGGTTCAAGGAACTCGGGCTGATCGAGTAGACCAGCCCGGTCCGGCGCTCAGCTCTGCCCTGGGTAGGGCGGGATGGTCTTTGGATCGACCAGTACCTCTTCGCCCAGCGTTGCGCCTTGCAGGAAACTGTTCTGGTGCTTGCCGTCGGAGAAGTTGGCCGGGGCATAGGCATTGTCGACCTTTTCCGGCCCCATCAGGCCCCACGCCTTGTAGGTGTGCGTAACCAGCTGGCTGCAGAAATAGGTACCGTCGGTTACCGGTTCGTTGAACAGCGCACCTTGAATGTAGTTGGTGAATTCAGCCTTGCCCAGGCTGGGGAAGCCGGCCTGGTGGATCTCGGCGATCACCGCGTTCAGCGTCGCGAACATGGCCGGTGTACGTTGGAAATTCAGCTTGCGATGGGCGTAGTTGTTATCGTCATTCATGTTGAAATTGCAGCTGATCCGCCGCTTGAGATCGTCGATGATCGGGCCGTTCTTGGGCTCGCCCAGAATCAGGTCGGGGATAAAGAAGTTGCCCGGGTTGGCTGGCACCAGGATATTGCTTTCCCAGCACAACACGGTGTCGGCGGGCACGCTGGTCAGTCCGATGTCCCCGGCGATGACGATGATTGCGGCGTGCGACCACTGGCAATCGAAGATCGCCTCGATGAAGAAGCTGCTTTCGAGGTCGCCCTGTGCGAGCAGAATGTCGCCGGTTTGCAGATTTGCAAACCAAGCGTCCCAAGCCAGTGTCGTAGCCATTTTTACTCTCCTCGTGTTATTACACCCCGATCGAATACTTTTTCACATTCGCGACCGTCTGCGGCGGGATTGTCCCTGCCGCCATTTCGGCTGCGACACGACCGACCGTTGTGACTATGAAGTCGGCATCGGTCTGCTGGATGATCAGCGGCGGTTCGATCCGCACGACGTCGGCGTTGACCCCGAAGAATCCGACATAAGCGCCAAGTTCGACGCAGCGGCTGGCAAATACCTTGCCCGCCAAGGGGTCGGTCGCGATATCGATCTGGATTCCGATCATCAGGCCCTTGCCGCGCACCTCAAGCATGATTGTGGGGAATTGCGCCGCGACCGCAGCCAGTCCGGCGATCAGCGAAGTACCGAGCTGTCCGGCATGGGCAGGAAGACCCTGACTTTCGATGTAGTCGAGTGTGGCGAGCGCCACGGCACACGATGGCGGGTGCCCGCCGTAGGTGAAGATATGCTGCCCTGGACCGAGCGAGTTGAGCACGTCGGCGCGCCCGATCACCGCCGACAACGGCGCATAGCCCGAGGTAATGCCCTTGGCGGTGACCATCAGGTCTGGGACGATCCCGTCGTGCTGGTATGCCCACCACTGACCGGTCCGGCCCATCCCGGCCTGGACCTCGTCGCAGATCAGCAGCACGCCCTTCTCAGCGGTCAACTGGCGCAGCGAGGCAATGAACCCGGCAGGCGGGACGACCACGCCCGCATCGCCCTGGATTGCCTCGCAGATCAGCGCCGCGACCGGCTCGGCGATGATTGCCGCGTCGATCTCGCCCAGCGCGACGACCGCTTCTAGTTCGGTGGTGGGAAAGCCGATCCCGATGAAGTTCGGATCGTTGCCATAGATCCCGTCGTCGAGCGTGCCGAAATCCGAGGCCTGCTGCGAGAGCCCGGTCGAGCCGTGATAATCGTTCTTGAAGTGGATGATCCCCAGCTTGCCGGTGAACTTGCGCGCCGCCTTGATCGCCCCGCCCGATGCGTCGGACCCCGACAGCCCGATCATCACCCGCTTGTCGAACTCGCCCGGCATCAGCTTGATCAACAATTCGGCCAAAGCGATCGCCTGTTCGTTGGGAGAATAGGTGAAGCAGCTCTGCTGGAGTTGGCGTGCAGTATTGGCATAGGCGTCTACCAGGAAATCCTGGCCATAGCCAAGCGAAGTGGACGAAGCACAGGAGAGGCAATCAAGATAGGTATTGCCATCGGCGTCGGTTAGCTGCGCGCCCGATCCGCTGCTCAAGACAATGCCATAAAGGCCGGTGTAGTTGGCGCGGCCGATCGCCGCAGACAGAGTATCGAGCACCGCCAGCGATTTGGGTCCCGGCGGGAAGACTGGAACGCCTAAACCCGTGTGGCTGGATGTCTGCACCGGAGCCCCCTCCATTTCGCTATGGGGCAAGGTAACATACGGGAATACCCATAGCTAACACTTGCTGCGGCCGCTTAGCTCTCCAGCTCGACATCCCAATAGAGCCAGTCGCGCCAGGTTTCATGCAGGTAGTTCGGCGGGAAGCCCTTGCCGCGTTCTTGCAGCTGCCAGTTGGTCGGACGGATTGGCGGGACGAGCAGCGGCATGCGCGCTTGCGCCGGGGTGCGGCCGCCTTTCTTGAGGTTGCACGGGGCACACGCGGTGGCGACGTTTTCCCAGCTGGTCCGCCCGCCAAGCCGCCGCGGGACGACGTGATCGAAAGTCAGGTGCGCCGGGCTGCCGCAGTACTGGCAGGTGAACCGGTCGCGCAGGAACAGGTTGAAGCGGGTGAAGGCGGGGAATTCGC
>JANOAD010000221.1:0-7409 GCA_031410955.1 Novosphingobium sp.
CGATCTGGAAGCTGCCCTCGCGGTCCGCGACGGTGCCGACCGAAGTGACCACCGCCGCCGTGCCGCAGGCGAATGCCTCAACCAGCTCGCCCGAAGCCGCATCGGCGCGCCATTGGTCGAGGCTGTATTTCTCCTCGCGGACATCGAGCCCTTCATCGCGGGCGAGTTCGATCTGGCTTTCGCGCGTGATCCCGGGCAGGATCGTACCCCCCAGCGGCGGGGTGCGCAGCGTGCCGTCAGCGAAGGCGAAGAACAGGTTCATGCCGCCCAGTTCCTCGATCCACTTGTGCTCGGCGGCGTCGAGGAACAGCACCTGGTCGTGGCCCTTGGCGAAAGCTTCGGCGGTCGGGACGAGGCTCGCGGCATAGTTGCCGCCGCACTTGGCCGCGCCGGTCCCGCCGGGGGCGGCGCGGGTGTAGTCGCTCACCCAGATCGAGACCGCCGGCGCGCCCGACTTGAAGTAGTTGCCCGCCGGACTGGCGATGACGATGAACTTGTAGCTCTTGGCCGGGCGCACCCCAAGGAAGGCCTCGGTCGCGATCATGAACGGGCGCAGGTAGATCGAGCCGCCTTCGACTTCGGGGAACCAGTCGCGGTCGACCGCGACCAGTTCCTCGATTGCGGCGATGAACAGTTCGGGCGGCAATTGCGGCATGGCGAGCCGCTGCGCCGACATATTGAGCCGCGCGGCGTTGGCATCGGGGCGGAACAGTGCCATCGAGCCATCGGGATGGCGATAGGCCTTGAGCCCCTCGAAAATCTCCTGCGCATAATGCAGCACCGATGCCGCCGGATCGAGCGCAATCGGGCCGTAGGGAACGACGGCGGCGCCGTGCCAGCCCTGGTCTTCGGTCCAGTCGATCGTCACCATGTGATCGGTGAAAGCATTGCCGAAGCCGGGATTGGCCAGGATCTCCGCGCGCGCTTCAGCCGAGCGCGGGGCGGGGTTCAGGGTGCGGGCGAATTTCACCATGGGCTCGGCCAGACTTGCCATCGAATCCAATCCTTCAAACCGGCCTGCGCGTTCGTGAATGAAAATTGCGTAACGCACAAGACTGCAGCAATAAAAAGAAAGCTGCTATTTCTTAATACTGCATACGCCGGATTTGCGGATTTTCCAAATGCGAAGGGAGGGGCCCAAAAATGAGGAGGGCCGCTTCGGCTAAGCCAGAAGCGACCCTCGACATGGTCAGCGGCCGGAAGTGCCGCTCACGAAACCTCTATCGCTGGATTAAACGTCAGCGATAATGCTCCGTTGTGCGGATTACCGACCCCTCTGCTGAACCATGAGACATCGGTCACCTCCTTTCACGCTGTTTAGCCATTCGCCGACCAAAGTGCTGATCGACCGGACCGGAAGGCGAGGATCGCCGTACCGACCGCTGTGCACAGATGTGAGTCATTCCGGGCCGCAACACAAGACTTGCAAAGAATTATTTTGTTGTCAGAATCACACCTTCGGGCTTGCGACACGCAGGCCCGTTTTTGCGTCAGCGGCAGTCTTCGATCACCCGGCTGATTTCGGGCCAGCTCGGCAAGTACAGCGCGGGCTGTCCGGCCACTTCGATCGTGAACCGCCCGCGCGAGAAGGCGATCTGGTCGAGCAGCGGATCGCGCGGCGCCAGGCGCACTGCCATCCAGCCGGGTTTGCTTGCCGCGGGATCGCTGCTCAGCGGGCGCAGGGCGAAAGTGGTCCGGACCGTCACCGGCACAGCGGTGGTGATGCTCCCGGCGCGGGCCAGCACCACGCTGCGGCTTGCCGCGTCGCAGGTCAGCATGGCCACCGGCGCGCCAGGGAGACCGAAGCTCGCCTGCGAATTGCCGCCGGCCACCCGCCAGTACCAATTTCCCGGGGTCTGCGGCGCATCGCGCCAATCGGCCGGAGCCGGGGCCGGGCGGGGCGCCGGGACCGGGGCGGGCACCGCTACCGCAACCGGCCGGGGCTGGGGCTTTGGTATTGCGGTGCAGGCCGCAGCCAGCGCCGCCAGTGCTGCCACTGCCGCGATCCGGTTCGAACCTTGAAATGCCGGGTGAATTGCCATTGCCGCGCTTCTATGGAAGGAGGCGGCGCGATGAGCAAGGTGGCCAAACAGCGCGTCGACCAGTTGCTGGTAGAGCGGGGGCTCGCCGAAAGCCGGACCCGGGCGCAGGCACTGATCCTTGCGGGCACGGTGTTCTCAGGCGAAACCAGGGTGGCCAAGTCCGGACAGATGCTGCCCGCCGATGCCCTGCTCGAAGTGCGCGGACGCGACCATCCGTGGGTTTCGCGCGGCGGGATCAAGCTCGCCCACGCGCTCGACACCTTCGGGCTCGATCCTGCGGGAGCCATCGCGATGGATATCGGCAGTTCGACCGGCGGGTTTACCGACGTGCTGCTGAGCCGCGGCGCGGACCATGTCTTCGCGGTCGATTCGGGCACCAACCAGCTCGCGTGGAAGCTGCGCCAGGATCCGCGCGTCACCGTGCTTGAACAGACCAGTGCGCGGATCCTGACACCCGCCCAGATTGACCGGGCGTGCACCTGGGTGGTTTGCGACGCCAGTTTCATTTCGCTTTCCAAGGTATTGGAAGTGCCGCTCAAACTGGCCGCGCTGCAATGCACGCTGGTCGCGCTGATCAAGCCGCAGTTTGAGGTTGGCCGGGGCGAGGTCGGCAAGGGCGGGGTAGTCCGCGACGCGGCGCTGCACGAACGGGTTTGCGGCGAAGTGCAGGCGTGGCTCACCGGGCAAGGCTGGCAGGTGCGCGGGCTCACCGAAAGCCCGATCAAGGGTCCTGAAGGAAATGTGGAATTCCTGATCTGGGCCAGCCGCGGGTAAGCGCCGCTCCGGTGTTGCGCGGTGCAAATGGAGCGGGCCTATGTTGCGCCGCACCGACACTCCCGCCACAGTCGGCGCGCGGTCGCACTCCGATTCGAAGGTATATTGATGACTGAGCTGGCATCTTCCGGCCAATTGCGCGCGTCGTTCCTGCGCTGGTCGCTGTTTGTGGTTCCGCTGGTTCTGTTCCTCGGGTTCTTCTCCGGGCAGCTGGCCAACAGCGGGCCGGGCAATCCGTGGTTTTCCGATCTGGTCAAACCGTCGCTCTATCCGCCGCCCGCCGCGTTCGGGATCGTCTGGTCGATCCTCTATGTGGTGATCGGGTTCGCGCTGGTGCTGGTGATCACTGCGCGCGGCGCGCCGGGGCGCAGCGCGGCGATCGCGGCGTTTGTGGTGCAGCTGGCGCTCAACCTGGCCTGGTCGCCGCTGTTTTTCGGGGCGCACCAGATGCAGGCGGCGCTGATCCTGCTGGGTGTGCTGGTTGTCGCCATCGTCGTGACGATCGTGCTGTTCCGCCGCGTCCGCCCGCTCGCCGCCGCATTGCTGCTGCCGTACCTGGCGTGGTGCCTGTTCGCGACCTTGCTCAACTGGCAGTTCATTGAAGCGAACCCGGGCGGCCAGCCGCCGCTGGCCCAAGTCGCGCTGAACACTTGAGCGCACTCTTGAACCTGCCCCCGCAAAGGTCCATCTAGCGCCCATGCAAAGCGAAAACCCCATTCTGGCCGACCTGGCCAAGCTCCTCAACAGCGCCGCCGGAACCGTAGCCGGGATGGGCCGCGAAGCCCGCGACGCCGCGCGCGAGCGGGTCAAGGAAGCCGTCGGCGGGCTCGAATTCGTCTCCCGCGAAGAGTTCGATGCGGTCAAGGACATGGCGGCCAAGGCGCGCGAAGAAAACGAGGCGCTCAAGCAGCGGCTCGCCGCACTCGAAGCGAAACTCGCCAAAAAGGCCTGATTTTTCGGGAACCTCTCACTGTGTCCCGGCGTTGGCTGGGCGCAACTTGATGAGAGATTTCCTATGTTTACCCAGCTTAATCCGACCATTCCCCTGCACGTGCTGGGCAAGGGCGATGGCTATGCGATCGGGATGATCGACTACGGACAGGAGCACAACCTGATCTGGGACACCGCGATCGACGAAACCGGCGAGCTGTGGTGCGCGCCCAATCACAAGGTCCGCCTTGGCAAGAACTGGACGATGGGCCGCGGTGAAAACCCGATGATTTCGCAGGCCAAGGCCGAAGCGCGCGCGGCCGCATCGCCAATCACTGCGGCGATTGTTCCCGACCCTTCCGCCGAACACTGCTGAGCTTGCCACACACCGGCTGACCCGGCACAGCCAGCGGCATGCAACTGCGCGCCTCCGCCATAGTCTGTGCGACCCGTGCCAACGGCGAGACCGGCGCGGTGGTCCGCGTCCTGACCCGCGATGCCGGGATGATTGCAGGCTATGTTGCCGGAGCGCGCGGCCGGGTCATGCGCCCGGTCCTGATCCCTGGAAACCTGATAGAAATCGATGCGCGCAGCAAGAGCGACAGCCAGTTGCCGTTTCTCAAGGCCGAGCTGCTGGCCAGCCGCGGGCCGTGGCTCGGTGAGCCTCTCGCCGCCGCCGCGATCGGCTGGGCCACCGCGCTGGCCGCCAGCACGCTCCCCGAACAGCAGGCCTATCCGATGCTTTACGATGCCCTCGAAGGGCTGCTCGATGCAGTGTGCCATGCCCCCTCGGCGCGCGGCTGGCTGCCCGGGCTGATTGCATTCGAGGCGCTGCTGCTGCGCGAGCTAGGGTACGGCGCGGAGCAGCCCGATCTGGCAGGCGCCGATCTTGCTGCGCAGCTCGCCGCGTTCGATGCCCAAGGCGCGCGGCTGGAGCGCTATCCGCTTGCCGATCGCCGCACAGATGTTATGGGCGCGCGCGCCATGCTGCGCGAGCGGCTGGCGAGGATCAGTTGAGGTTTCCTCTTCGTCATTGCGAACGAAGTGAAGCAATCCAGAGTCCAGCGCGATCCGCTCTGGATTGCTTCGGACCTGCGGTCCTCGCAATGACGAGGTGAGTTTAATGAAGATTGCGGTTCTGGCCGGCGACGGCATCGGCCCCGAAGTGACGGCTGAGGCGGTGCGGGTGCTCGAGGCGCTAAGCTTGCCCGGGCTTGAACTGGGCCATGCCGATGTCGGCGGCGCGGCGTATCATCAGCACGGCCATCCGCTACCGCCCGAGACGCTCGAGCTGGCGCGCGCGTCGGACGCGATCCTGTTCGGCGCGGTGGGCGATCCAGCCTGCGACAACCTTGAGCGCGCGCTGCGCCCGGAACAGGCGATCCTGGGGCTGCGCAAGGAGCTGGGGCTGTTTGCCAACCTGCGTCCGGCCAAGGTTTTCAAGGGTCTGGAAGATGCTTCTGCGCTGCGACCTGAGGTTGCCGGGGCGATCGACCTCTTGATCGTGCGCGAACTCAACGGCGACGTGTACTTTGGCGACAAGGGCATGAAGGTGCTGCCCGACGGCCGCCGTCAGGGCTGGGACATGATGTCCTATGCCGAGGACGAAGTGCGCCGCATCGCCCATGTCGGGTTCCGGGCGGCGCAAGGCCGTCGCGGCAAGCTGTGCTCGGTCGACAAGGCCAACGTGCTCGAAACCAGCCAGCTATGGCGCGACGTGGTCTGCGAAGTTGCGGCCGATTACCCCGATGTCGAACTCAGCCACATGTACGTCGACAACGCCGCGATGCAGCTGGTGCGCGCTCCCGGCCAGTTCGACGTGATCGTCACCGGCAACCTGTTTGGCGATATCCTCTCGGACCAGGCCAGCATGTGCGTTGGCTCGATCGGGCTGCTTGCTTCAGCCTCATTGAGCGAGGGAACGCAGGGGCTGTACGAACCGATCCACGGTTCCGCCCCCGATATCGCCGGACAAGGCAAGGCCAACCCGATGGCGACCGTGCTTTCCGCCGCGATGCTGCTAAGGCACTCGCTCGGGCTTGAGGCAGAAGCGGCGCGGATCGAAGCCGCGGTGGCAAAGACTTTGGCCGACGGGGTGCGCGGCGGCGATCTTGGTGGTAGTCATGGGACCGCCCAAATCGGCGACGCGATTTTGGAAAGGCTTTAGGCTAGGTCAGCGCGGGGCCTTCGACAGGCTCAGGCTGAGCGGACCTTGGATTAACAACAACCCCCGCTCAGGCTGAGCCTGTCGAAGCCCACGCGCGACGTTTCGGAGCAACTAGAATGACCATCCGCCTCGGCGTCGTCCTTCCCACCTACAACGAGCGCAAGAACCTGCGCGGAATGGTCGAGCGGCTCGACAAGGCGCTGGCCGGGATCGACTTCGAAGTGATCGTGGTCGACGACAACAGCCCCGACGGCACCTCGGACGAAGCCCGCAAGATTGCGCAGGAAGACGGCCGGGTCCACGTGATCCAGCGGATCGGGCGGCGCGGGCTGTCTTCGGCGGCGATCGAAGGGATGTGCGCCACCTCGGCCCCGGTGGTGGCGGTGATGGATGCCGATCACCAGCACGATCCCGAATTGCTGGTGGGCATGCTCGCCGCGATCGAGGACGGGACGCATGACCTGTCCTACGCCAGCCGCTTTGCCGAAGGGGCAAGCACCGAGGCGTGGGGGCGGCCCGACCGGGTCAAGGCCTCCAGCTTTGCCAACCGGCTCGCCAACAAGGTCACCGGGATCGAACTCAGCGACCCGATGAGCGGCTATTTCATGCTCCGCACCGAAGTGCTGCGCGCCGATGCGCACCGCTTGTCGGGCGTCGGCTTCAAGATCCTGCTCGATATCCTCGCCACGGTCGAGGCGCCGCTCAGGATCAAGGAAGTGCCGATGCACTTCGCCGCGCGGGCCGAGGGCGAGAGCAAGCTTGACCGCACCGTGGTGTTCGAATTCCTCGTCGGGCTTTACGACAAGTGGCTCGGGCGGATCATCCCCACGCGCTTCGCGCTGTTCGCCACCGTCGGCGCGATGGGCGTGGTGGTGCAGTTCGCCTCGCTCTGGCTGGTGCTGAGCGGCATCCTTGGCGAGGATTTCCACTACGGCCACTGGACCAGTGACCGGACCACCTTCAACATCGCCAACGCGCTCGCCTCATTGACCGCGATGACCTTCAACTTCACGCTCAACAACGAGCTTACCTATGCCGACAAGCGCCTGCGCGGGTGGCTGCCGTGGCTGCGCGGCTGGGCCAAGTTCGGGCTGACCTGCGCGGTCGGGCTTTTAGCGAGCGTCGCCACCACCGATGCGCTGAAGCGCATGCAGATCAACGACGTGGTCGCGGTTCTGGCTGGAATTATCGTGGCTTCGGTGTGGAACTTCGCGCTGTCGAGCAAGTTCGTCTGGGGCAAGTACTGATTGCGTGTGCCATTGCGCGAGCGAGTCTGTCCCGATTAGATGGAACTGCAAAGCCCTTCCCCTGGGGGAAGGGTTGGGATGGGGGTCTGCCCTATCGAGCGTGGAGCCCCCCCCCCCCAACCCCCCCCCCCCCGGGGGGGGCAAAAAAAAGAAAAAAAGAGAAAAAAAAAAACCCCAAAAACACCATATATTTTCAAACGGCCATTAGCAAATCGAGAACACAAACCCCCGGGCCCCGAAACCCAACGG
>JANOAD010000222.1:0-32601 GCA_031410955.1 Novosphingobium sp.
CAAGTGCTGCTGCTGCTCGCCGGAGGCAAGCTCAACAAGCAGATCGCCTATGAGCTGGGGCTGAGCGAGCGGACGGTAAAGATGCACCGCGCCGCGGTGTTCGCCGCGCTGGAAGTAAGGACCAGCGCCGATGCGATCCGCCTGGCGATCGAGGCCGGCTTCTGATCAAAAACACAATCCGCCACTTCCATTTTGCACTTTTTATTTTCTGCTGTATTTCACCAGTACTTCCTGATCCTGGGTGATTTGGGTGAGATATGACAGCACCACGTAAGCCCAAACGCATCGTGTTCTGCTTCGACGGAACCTGGAACAGGCTATCGGTTGATTGTCTGACCAATGTCGCCATGCTTGCGCAGATGGTCCGCCCGGTGGCGCACGACGGCACCCCGCAGATCGTTTACTACGACGAAGGAATCGGTACCCGCACCTGGTGGCTCATGCAGTGGGTCCAGGGCGCGTTCGGCCACGGCATGCTCAAAATCATGCGCGAGGCGTACCGCTTCCTGATCTTCAACTACGAGCCGGGCGACGAGATCTTTGCCTTCGGCTTTTCGCGCGGCGCTTATACCGCGCGCTCGTTCGTTGGGTTCATCCGCCACGCCGGGATCCTCGATATCGCCCGCGCCAGCCAGATTGACCGCGCGATAGACATCTACCGCGCCGCAAATGCCGGATCTGGAATAGAATCGCCAGACGGACTGCGTTTTCGTGCGGAAAACAGCTTGGGGGTCTGCGTCAGTGCCGCCGACCGCGACTATCGCAAAGCGCATGTCCCGGGCTTCGATCCGGCCTGCGCGCCGCTGCTCGAGATCAAATACCTCGGCGTGTGGGACACCGTCCGGGCGCTCGGCGTGCCCGATTTCCTGCCGTTTTCGGGCTGGTTCAACCGTCGCTACGGGTTCCACGACGCGGTCCTCTCAAGCAAGGTCAAGGCGGCACGCCACGCCGTTGCGCTTGACGAATTGCGCCCGACTTTCCGCGCCACGCTGTTCGGGCGCGACAAGATCGACAAATACAACGCGCGCAACGTTCGCGCCGAAGGCCCGCCGCTGCCCGCGTGGAAGTCGTTTTACCAGGAGCAGTGGTTCCCCGGGGTACACGGCGCAGTGGGCGGCGGGGGTGACCGGCGCGGCTTGTCCGATGGCGCGCTTGACTGGGTGCTGACCGGGGCGCGGCTCGCCGGGCTCGATTTGCGCGACGGTACCGGCAACAAGGCTTTCGACCTGCGGCCCGATCCGCTCGATGCCTTGCAAAACGACAGCAAGGTTTCGTGGACGCACCGCGGCCCGTTCGGCTGGCTGCGCCGCCTCGTCCAGTCGCCGCGCCAGGGGCCGGACCGGATCGATGAAGTTTCGCTGCCCGCACTGCGCCGTTGGCATGCCGCCGCAGCGCAATTGCCCGAAGGCAAGCTTTATCGTCCCGGTGCGCTCAAAACACTCGAGCCAGCCCTCGCCGTCTGGGCCTGGGCGCAGCCGATGCAGACCAAGGGCGGCGACGGGGACGCGGTGCCGCAGCTTGAGAACTATGCCATCGTTATCGGCGATACCCTCAGTAAACTTGCCAAAGCCCGGCTCGGCGATCTCAAACGTTGGACGGACCTGTTCGAACTCAACCGCGACCGGATTGCCGACCCCGATTTCCTGCCGATCGGTCTGATCATCCGCCTGCCGCCGGCTCAAGCCTCGCGCATCATCCCAGAGGCATAAGGCGCAGTCAGCGCCTCCGCCCGGCTCCACTCGCCGCGCAGCCAGACCGCCTGCGCCTCGCCCGCAGGCAGGATCACCGGCATCGAAAAGCAGCCAATCTCGCGCACTATCGCGTTTGGCTCGCATGTGACCAAGGCGAAGCTCGGCACTTCGCTGTCCTTCCACACCCCGGCGAAGGCGAACAGCGGCTGGTCGCTGGGGGCGAACCAGTGCGCGCGGCGCTTGCCGGTTGCCGGGTCTTTCTTGCCCCATTCCATGAAGCCGGTGGCGGGGACGAGGCAGCGGAACTCGCTGTTGCGGAGGTTACCGATCCAGAATGGGCTCTTGGTGTTGCGGACGGAGAGCACGCCATTTCGCACGTCAACCTGCGGCCCCGGCGGCGGCACACCCCACAGCCGCGGGATCATCCGCAGCGGCTGCCCCGCGCGCCCCGGCCCGGCAATCGCCTCGCGCCCGGCGGTCAGGACCGGGGCGAACTGGCCGGGGCCGATGTGGCCGCCTTGCCAGGGATCCGAACCCGCCAAGGCGCCGAACCGGGCGGCGACTTCGGGGGCGGATGCATCGAGGCGGTAGAGGACGGTCAATCGCCGGCGGTCCGAGCTCCCGCCGCAAGGTCCTGCAATGCTGCCAGATGCGCGGCAAACGCCTTTCGTCCGGACGCCGAAAGGCTGGCCCAAGTGCGTTGGCGACCGTCTTGCGCAGCCTTGCGCAGCGCGACGTAGCCCGCTTCGGTCAGCGCAGCGAGGTGTTTGGACAGCACCGAGTCGCTCACCCCGACCACATCGCGCAGGACCGCGAATTCCATGTCGGTCACGCGCCCGAGGACCGCGGCGATTTGCAGCCGCGCGGGGGGGTGTAGTACCATGTCGAGCGAGATGGTCACGCGCGCGGACCGGTGTCGGCTCCGCGTCGTAGTTCGTCGCGGTAGATGCGTTGCCACAGCATGCTGGCACCGGTGACGACCAGCGCAGTGAGCAAGATCAGCACCCAGAACAGCGGGCTGGCCGTCTGCGGGGCCGGGATTGCGCGCCGCACGAGCACGGCCATGGCGATCATGAAGGCGAGCAACGGCAAGGTGACCCACAACGTGCGGTCGGCCCGCCAGCCGTTGACGAACATTCCGTCGCGGCGCCGGTCGCGCTCTACCACCAGCAAGGCCAGCACTGCTGCTGCGGCGTAAACTGCAATCATTGCGGTTTCGCCGAGCGACTGGGCGAACAGCAGCAGAGCCATCAAGGCGCCAGCGACCGCGTGGCGGAGCAGCGACCAGTTGCTGCGTTCGGCCAACCGCACTTCGGCGGCGGTGACCGCCGCCAGGGCAGCGCGTGCGTCATCGGGATCATTCATTTTCGTCACTCCGTCGCTTGCCAATACGGAAAGCGACTAGCACGACTTTCCACATTGGCAAGCGATAACTTTCCAATGTAGAAAATGAACTCGGGAATACGGCTGGCGAGGGACCGGATCGCGGCGCGTCACTTGCCGCGCCAGCCCGGTCCTTTCACAAACCGCCCCGGCGTGGCCCCGGTATGCTCGCCGTCGCGAATCACGGCTTGGCCGCCGACCAGCACGTCGGATACCCCGGTGGCGTATTGGTGCGGCTTGTCGAAGGTCGCGTGGTCGGCAATTTTGGCGGGATCGAACACCACCACGTCGGCCATGTAATTCGGCGCGAGGTGCCCCCGGCCCTTGATGCCGAGCTGCTGCGCCGGAAGTGAAGTCAGGCGGCGGATACCTTCGGCGAGCGGCATGACCTGCTGGTCGCGGACATAGCGGCCAAGGAACCGGGCAAAGGTGCCATAGGCGCGCGGGTGCGGCATTCGCTGCAAGAACTTGCCCTCGGGCGCCATGCTCGCCGCGTCGCTGCCCAGCATGGTCCACTTCCACGCGAGATTGGCCTTCAGATTGTCCTCGTTCATCGTGAAATAGGCGGTATCGACCCGGCTGCCGTCCTCGATCACCAGATCGATCATCGTGTCCTCGGGACTGGTCCCGCGCATCTTTGCAACCTCGGCCAGCGTCTTGCCGCTGAGCGGCTTGAGTGCCGGCTTGTCGAAGCCGAGCAGCAGCACGTTCTCAGGGCTGCCGGCATTGCGCGCGGTGTTGTCCCAGCCCACCGGTTCGCCGCGCATCTCGGCCACGACGCGCGCGCGGATTGCCGGGTCCTTCAACCGCTCGATCCACTTGTCTCGCCCGCCCTGTTGCACCCACAGCGGCATCGAGGCGTCGAGCCCGGTGGCGGCGGCGGTGTAGGTGTAGCAATTGGCCGAAACGTCGAGCCCGGACTTGCGGGCGGCATCGAGCTTGGCCAGCACCTTGGCGCCCTTGTCCCAGTTGCGCTTGCCCGAAGCCTTGAGGTGATAGGCCTGGACCCGCGCTCCGCTGCGCCGGCCAATCGCCAGCAGCTCGTCAACCGCGTCGAGCAGCTGGTCGCTCTCGCCGCGGATATGGCTGATGTAGCTGCCCCCGAATTCCGCGGCCGCCTTGCTCAGCGCGACGAGTTCGTCGGTGTTGGCGAAGTTGTCGGGCGCGTAGATCAGCGAGGAGCCGATCCCCATCGCCCCGCCGCGCATCTCGGCGCGGACCAGGTCCTGCATGCGGGCGAGCTGTTCGGGGGTGGCGCGGACGTCGTCGTAGCCGACCTCGTGGATCCGCAGCGTGCCAGCGCCGATGAACGAGGCGACGTTGGTGCTCACCCCCTTGTGTTCGAGGAAGCCGAGGTAATCGCTGAGCGAAGTCCAGCCGATGGGATAGTGGATATCCCCCTGCTCCTTCACCGCGCGCCCCTTCATCTCGGCATTGAGCGGCCCCATCGACGTGCCTTCGCCCATCACCTCGAGCGTCACCCCCTGGCGGATCTCGCCCTGCGAGCGCCCATCCTCAATCAGGCTCTCGGTCGACCAGCTGAGCATGTTGACGAAGCCCGGCGCGACCGCCTGCCCGCGCGCGTCGATCTCGAGCGCGCCGCGCGCGCGGCCCAGCTTGCCCAGTGCCGCGATCCGCCCACCCGCGATGCCCAGATCCGCCTCACGCCCCGGACTGCCGAGCCCGTCGAACACCGTGCCCCCGCGCACTATCACGTCGTAATTGCCCGACTTTCGCGCCCAGAGGGCGGCGGGGGTGAAGGCGGCGGCGGCGAGGCCGGCGAGAACGCTGCGGCGAGTCGTGTTCATGGTCATGGCTGGACTGTCCCTGCACACGCGCCTATTGTCCAGCCATCCCCGGGGAGTCGTGTGACTGAGAGGGGCTGGTAACGCAGCCCGACCCGTTGAACCTGAACCCGTTAGCACGGGCGGAGGGAGTGGTTGGCTTGCCCGCCCGCGCTCCCGTTCCGCCCACAGGAGCGCAGAATTATGGCCGATATCAACAGCAAGCTCGAAATCGGCGTCACCACCGGCCCGATCCGCGGCAGCCGCAAGGTCCACGTCGGCCCGCTCGGCGTGAAAATGCGCGCGATCGATCTGGAACCCAGCTCGGGCGAGCCGCCGCTCAACGTCTATGACACCTCGGGCCCCTACACCGATCCGAACGTGCAGATCGACATCGCCAAGGGCCTGACCGAACTGCGCGCCAGCTGGATCCGCGCGCGCGGCGACGTGGAAGAAGTCACCCAGCGCGCGGTCAAGCCCGAGGACAACGGCCAGCTCGGCCCGGACCGTTCGGGCGGCGTCCCCGCCTTTCCCAATGTGCGCCGCACGGTGCTGCGCGCCAAACCGGGGCAGAACGTCAGCCAGATGCATTACGCCCGCCAGGGCATCATCACCCCCGAGATGGAATACGTCGCCACCCGCGAAAACATCGGCCGCGCGGCGCTCGCCGGCCACATCCGTGACGGGCAGGACTGGGGCGCGAGCATCCCCGATTTCGTCACGCCCGAATTCGTCCGCGACGAAGTGGCGCGCGGCCGCGCCATCATCCCCAGCAACATCAACCACCCCGAATCTGAGCCGATGGCGATCGGGCGGAACTTCCTCGTCAAGATCAACGCCAACATCGGCAATTCCGCAGTCGCCAGCGACGTCGCCGCCGAAGTCGACAAGATGGTCTGGTCGATCCGCTGGGGCGCCGACACGGTGATGGACCTCAGCACGGGGCGCAACATCCATGACACCCGCGAATGGATCGTGCGCAACAGCCCCGTCCCGATCGGTACCGTGCCGATCTATCAGGCGCTCGAAAAGGTCGGCGGGGTGGCCGAAGACCTGACCTGGGAGGTGTACCGCGACACGCTGATCGAGCAGGCCGAACAGGGGGTCGATTACTTCACGATCCACGCCGGGGTGCGGCTCGCCTATGTGCCGCTCGCCGCCAAGCGCGTCACCGGGATCGTCAGCCGCGGCGGCAGCATCATGGCCAAATGGTGCCTCAGCCACCACAAGGAAAGCTTCCTCTACGAACGCTTCGACGAGATTACCGAGATCTGCCAGGCCTATGACATCGCCTATTCGCTCGGCGACGGGCTGCGCCCCGGCTCCATCGCCGATGCCAACGACGAAGCGCAATTTGCCGAGCTCTACACGCTGGGCGAGCTGACCAAGCGTGCCTGGGCAAGCGATGTGCAGGTGATGATCGAAGGCCCCGGCCACGTGCCGCTGCACAAGATCAAGGAGAACATGGACAAGCAATTGGCGGTGTGCGGGGAAGCGCCCTTCTACACCTTAGGCCCGCTCGTCACCGACATCGCGCCGGGCTACGACCACATCACCAGCGGGATCGGCGCGGCGATGATCGGCTGGTTCGGCACCGCGATGCTGTGCTACGTCACGCCGAAGGAACACCTCGGCCTGCCCGACCGCGACGACGTGAAAGTCGGCGTGGTCACCTACAAATTAGCCGCCCACGCCGCCGATCTGGCGAAGGGTCACCCCGCCGCCAAACTGCGCGACGATGCCCTGAGCCGCGCCCGCTTCGACTTCCGCTGGCGCGATCAGTTCAACCTGTCGCTCGATCCCGACACCGCCGAGCAATACCACGACCAGACCCTCCCCGCGGAAGGCGCCAAGACCGCGCACTTCTGCTCGATGTGCGGCCCCAAGTTCTGCTCGATGCAGATCAGCCAGGAAGTGCGCGAGTTTGCGGCGAAGCAGAACCAGGACAGCGACGCGTTCATCGCTGCGGACGAGGCGAAGAAGGGGATGGCGGAGATGAGCCGCGTTTATAACGAAGGCGGGCGGGAGTTGTATATCGGTGCGGGTGACCGCGAGCACGACTAGGCGCGCGGCCGAACCCTTAAAGGTCGGCCGCCAGCAGCACCGCGGGCTGCGCGGGATCGTCGGCATCCGTTACGCACAGAAGGCGGGTTCGCCCGCCCGCCGTGACGAGCGCAATCCCCTCGACCTTGCGCGGCGGGTGCAGCGGATGGACCGCCACGATCCCAAACCGTGCATCGAGCTCGACGATCGCCGCGCCCGCCAGCGCGCCGTCGGCATAGCTGTCGGCGGTGGCCTCGGCGACAGCGGAGAGCAGCACGTGGCCGTTCGCCAGGCGGTATGCGTCGGTCACGGTGAGCGGCACCCCTGACACTTCCGGCAGCGCCAGCTCGGCGCGGGTCGCGACCTTGACCGGCCCGCCATTCAGCACCCCGGCAAGCCGCACCTCGATGACCTGCGACATGGAAAAATGCATGTTGCCGCGGTTGAACAACAGCAGGTGCTCGCCCTCCACTACTGCGCCTTCGAGATTGATCTCAGGCACCAGCGGACCAATCGCGGCGAACAGCGGCTGGAGATCGATCGGTCGCATAGCCGGCGCCCCGCCGGCCAGCTCGACCAGCACGCCGCGCTTCCGCTGCGGCGTAGAGCCCGAGCCGAGCGCGAGCAGGCGTGCTTCGCCGGGAAGCGCCAGCAGCACCTCGAAGTCGGGCTTCACCGCCTTGCGCGCCTTGGCACCGCGCGGCAGGTCACCCTCGATCAGCCGGATCAATTCGCCCGGCGCCTCGCCCGCCAGATCGAAGCGGCCAAGGTGGTGCGCATCGTCGCCGACCACGTAGGCATGGCTGCCCAGCACCACCAGCCCGCTCGCCGCCGAGAGGAAGCAGTGTCCCGAAGCCAAGGGCGCCGCAGTCGCCAGGTCGCGAAGGTGGATGAGCTCCATCGCCCAGCCCTATCCGATTGCGTCGGGCGAGGCGAACTTGCCGCTGCCGCCGATCTGGGCGAGGATGCGCGCGGCCACGGCAAGGGAGAGGAAACATGGCAAATCGACCGAATCAATGCATCCGCGCGCTGACCGCCACGCTCGCCGCCGCGCTGCTGCTCGCCGCCCCCGCCACCGCGAAGGACAAAGCGCCGCCCGCCGGCCCGGTCTTCACCCCGTCTGACATGCCCTATCCCTTCTCCAGCGCGGTGCGGGTGGGGGACGTGCTTTACCTCTCGGGCCAGCTCGGCGCGGTCGATAGCGGCGGGGCGCTGGTCCCCGGCGGGATCGAGCCTGAGACCCGCGCGATGTTCGCCCGCATCGGCAAGACCTTGAACCAGCACGGCCTGAGCTTCGACGATGTGTTCAAATGCCAGGTCTTCCTCGCCGACATGGCTGACTGGCCCAAGTTCAACGCGATCTACGCCACCTACTTCAAGAAAGGCCGCTACCCCGCGCGCTCGGCGATGGGGGTGAACGGGCTGGCTCTGGGCGCGAGGGTGGAGATGGAGTGCTGGGCCTGGGCTGGGGGATGAGGCGAGGCCGCGTCTACACCGAAGGCGGCGTGAGCTGTATATCGGCGCAGGCGACCGCGAGCACGATTGAACCGGAGCGGAGGCGTCCAATCTTGCCAATCCGCCCATCCGGACTTACGTTACATGTAACGGAGATGCGATCATGGGCGTGCACGAAAACCTGACCGGAGCGCAGCGCGCGGCCCGCTATCGTGCGGCCAAGCGCGCGCAGGGGCTCCGGCTCAAGCAAATTTGGGTCCCCGATCTGCGCGATCCGAAGGTGCGCGAGGATATCAGGCGTAGTGTCGCCGAGATCAACCGCCGCGACCGCGCTAACGGAACGCTGGAATACATCGAATCGCTCGCTGACGAGATGATGGCTTCTCTGCCACCCTACGGTGCGGACGAACCGCCCAAGCAGTGAGACGCGGCGAAATCTGGACCCAGGCCGGCGGCCCCGGCGGCCCCGGCTACGCGGGCAAGCCGCGCCCCGCACTGATCCTGCAGTCCGATCTGCTCGACGAAACGGACTCGGTCGTCACATGTCCGTTCACCACGCGCGATAACAAGGCGATCCCGACGCGGGTGTCGTTCGCGGCGAGTGCAGCCAATGGGCTCTACGAAGATTCAGACCTGATGGCCGACAAGATCATGGCCGTTGCCCGGGGCAAGCTTGGCCGCCGGGTTGGCGCGGTCAGCCCGGCCGACATGGTCAGGGTGCAGGAGGCAGTGTTGGTTGTGCTGGGTTTTGAGGGGTGAATTTGGGGGTTTTCGCACCTGTCACCGTAACTCCCATTCTATCCGCCGGAGCGCTGAGCGGTCGCAGCATATCGGATTTCGGGATTGAACTTCGCGACGCTGTAAAGTCACTTACTTTTGATCGATTCGAGGTGAAGTGCCGCTACGACCGTAATTAAGCGGGCCGCCTGCACCTCGACACGTGGCGAATTTCCTGAGATGAATGAATTATGCCCTGCGAGTGTGCGATCTGTGCCTTAAAAATCGACTTTTTGCTGGAACCCCATCTCCTGGAGGAGATTGAGTGTGGCCGCGCGGTTATCTTCGCAGGAGCTGGAATCAGCACCGAGACGAATGGCGCCCACAGCAACACGTTCTATCAAGAGATAAAATCTATTGTTGAAGGTTCAAACGACGAGTCGTTTTGCCAGTTAATCGACCACTTTGAGAATCAGCCGAATGGGCGTCAGAAGTTAATCGAACGGATCAGGAGTCGCTTTGATTATATTGACAGCTGGCGAGATCTTCGAGGTTCCGCAACAAGGTTCCACAAGTCACTTGCTACAGCACCTTATTTTGAAACCATAATAACTACCAACTGGGATCGCTATTTCGAAGATATAATCAAGGCCACGCCTTTTGTGTACGATAGCGATTTGGCTTTTTGGGAGACCGCAAATCGACCTCTGTTGAAGATTCACGGATCAATCGACAACCTTTCCACGATCGTGGCGTCCTCAGAAGATTATGGCGCATGCGAAGAGCGGCTTCGAAATGGACGACTCGGCGACATACTCCGCCACATTTTTGCGACTAAAACGGTGGTGTTCGTCGGATATTCAGCTTCAGACAGTGATTTTCTGAGCGTGTATGGTGCGGTCCGAGGAAGCATGGGACGCTTCGCAAGGCAGCACTATCTGGTGTCTCCATTCATTACGGAGCAGCAGTCAAGCGATCTTCGATCGGATCTTAACATCAACGCGATCTGCACCGATGCCACGCATTTTGTTGAGACTGTGAAGGATCACATGCGTCAGAAATTCTGTTTCAGCTATGACGAAGCTTACGATGACGTATATGCCGAACTTTGCTCACTTACGGACGAGCACTTAGCATTCACCAAAAGCTATTCTGTGGCTAAAGAGCCGCATCTGATATTCTCAACCGCTTATCAAGACGGGTTGATACACTGCTTTCAAAGGATACTCGACCGCCGCTTTACCAACGACTTCGCTGACTTACATCGCGTTAGAGGGATGATTGCTGCCTACTCTGATAAAATTTCCGAATACAACAAAGAAAGAGATTATTGGAACTCTAGTTATTTTGTTGGCTATCAAATGGGATTGATTTTCTTCGATGTGATGAACGGAGTACGCGATCCAAGACAGGAGGTTCCTGAAGACCTAAAAGAACTGCCGTACTTCTATCACCCCAAAGTGGGGATTATGGATCGAGAGGAATACGCTGAGTTAGTCCGGCCGAACCCGGAGATTCACAAAGCTGCCTTGAAGCAGGCAATGCGCTTTGCGGAAAAGTACGATGGGTCTAGTGACCTCGTGGTTCAACATACACCATTCGGTTAAGCTCCGGGAGGCGCTGGCGGACCGGATCATGGGCGAAGATCGCAACTCCTTAGCGCCGTAACAAAATCCTGAATCCCTCCTATCGCACCGCCAGCACCCCTCTTCGCTCTGCCCGCGCCGCGCCTACGCGACTGAGGCAAAGCACCCCCATGAGGGATCGAATCGTTCGATGGGCGGGGCCACTGCTGGATTACGGTGTACGGATTACGCTGGGATAACGGTGACACGTCCGCAAACCCCTAAATTCCTGCCACCTTGCCAAACCGCACATTTCCCGTTATAACCTCCGTATGAACGCGCCACTCAAAATCACCAAGATCGGCAATTCTGCCGGGGTTATCCTGCCCAAGGAGCTGCTCGCGCGGCTGCGGGCGGGGATCGGGGATGTGCTGTTTGTCAGCGAAGCGCCCGATGGGGTGCGGCTGACCGCGCACGATCCCGATTTCGAACAGACAATGGCGATTGCCGAAGACGTCATGCGCAAGGATCGCAATATCCTGCGCGCGCTCGCCAAGTAGCCAAAGTGACACAATCCCCACCCCCAACCCCCTCCCCTGAAGAGGAGGGGGCTTCCAGCCGGATCGAACCGCGCTGGGTCAGCGCTAGCGCGGCGCTCGCTATTCACGACCGGCAACTCGCCGAGCATGGCGGCCCGAGTGGGGTTCGCGATGCTGGCGCGTTCGAATCGGCGCTTGCGCGCCCAGTCAATCGCTGGGCTTATGGCGAGGACGACCTGTTCGCGCTCGCCGCGGCCTATGCCTTCGGGATTGCGCGGAACCATCCGTTTGTCGACGGTAACAAGCGCACGGCGTGGACTTTGGCCCGTGTGTTCCTGATTCTGAACAGGCGCGATATCGAATGCGGGGAACGCGAAGCAATCGAGCTCGTCCAGTCCCTCGCGGCGGGCGAACTCAGCGAAGACGAGCTTGCCGACTGGCTGCGCGAGCATGGCTCAGGGTAACCTGAAGGTTCAAGGCGGCCCTTCGACAGGCTCAGGGTGAGCGGGGAAGTTGATGGCTGTTGAGGGACGGTAGGTTCTTGAGTCCGGGGAAAGGCGGGGAGATGCGGGGTACTGTGGGGCATGAGGGCTGAAATCCGGGCTTTCGGTGGGTTCTGGGGTCGGCATCTGCGGCAAAACCTGTGTCTAGAGTCGTGGTTAATTTAGTCGCTGCGCGGACGAGAGGTTCTGGAGTCATGCGATTTTGGCCTCGTGGCTTCTTAGGCGCAGAAAACCGCCGCGTGAGAGGGTTCTTAGGGGCCTCTGAGAGCTCGTTCAAGCGGGCGAACTTGGACTATCTGGGGCACTTAGCGCGCCCAGTTCGGATTACGGCCTGTACCGGCGCAAGAATGGCGGAAATGCGCCTCCTCAGGCATAGCAGCGCACATTAAATCATGTGATCGGTGCGGCTGGAACTGGGACAGGTTTTCAGCGCCAGCGTCGGGCCAGGCCGAGGTGGATCAGGTATGCGCCTGCGCTCTGGCCGTTGACGGTGACCACCGCCAGGGTGCGACCGTAAGGATCGATGCCGCGGCGTTGGATGACGACCGGTCCTGAGACAAGGAAGCTCTGCAGCGCATCGCGCGAGCGGTAGCCGAGCGCGAAGTCGCACCAACCGGTCTTGCGCCGGCTGCATTTCGGGCTGCCGGGCAGCTCGGGCGCGTCGATATCGGCGAGGCGGATTTTCTCTCCTCCGCAGAGGGTGAAGGTATCGCCGTCGTGAACGTGATCGATGCAGAGTGCGGCCGGAGCGAGGAGCGCGAGGAGAAGCATTGGATCAGCTCGCCTGGTCGGGATCAGCCGGCGGGCATATTGCGGGATTGCTGCGACAGATATCGGCGTTGATGCAGGCCCAGTGCTGCTTGTCGGCCCACTCAGCATACTTGGCCTTGTCGCCCGCCTTGCCCCATTCCTCTGCTGCCGCCGATGCCGCCTTGCAGATCAGATCGGGCGCTGCACGTGCTTGCGACAAGGCATCATAGTCATGCTCGGCGCGGCGAGCCCGGCTGCTGCAGGCGGCGAGCGCAACGGTTGCAATGATGAACGACATGATGCGGCTCTTATTCAACAATCTAGCTCTCCCTGAGCAGTCTCGCGGTCGGGGATAGCGCGTTGAGCAATCGCGTCGAGCAAATCCAGCAACTGTAGTTGGCCATTCGACCAAGGCGAGTCGAGATTCGGAAGCAAACCAAGACTTCGATCAGGATCGCCGCCGAGGCGGCGGGCGGCAGTCTCGCTGCGGGCACCAGTTACGTAGCAGCCGCAGTCCCAACCAAGCGGAGGGTTGTAACTCCGCCAAAATGCGTGATCGGAAGGCAGGACTAAACCGTCTAGTTCTTGGTGCGCCTCGCCACACTCGGCACCGGTACGGAAGATCCGGAAGGGATAGCCATTCTCATCAAGCTCCGCCCAGCGGTCCCCGCAATACCGCGAATAGCTAACTGCGCGCAGGAGCAGTCCGGCGCGCCAGTTAAAGTCAACCCTCGGCTCGAGGCCGAACCAATCCCAACCGTGTTTTTCTGCGAGCATGTGAAGCCGCTTCGTGGCGGGCTCGAAGGTTATGCTACAATCGACCAACTCACCAACCAGTTGCTCAAGATCAGCGAGCGCTGCAGATGAAATCGAGATCATGTCCGACCCAGAACAGCAACGACCCTACCAAAGACGTGGACTTCACCATCATAGGCCAATTCGGGCGGGACGCTGGGGTTATCGGAGAGGATTTTGAGGCTGCCGTCGGGCATCGGGCGCAGGCGCTTGATCATGCCGGTCTGGCCGTAGGAGATCGCCCAGATCAAGTCGCCAAAGCCGCCTGAGACCTGCGAACGGTCGATCAGGATCAGATCTCCGTCGCGGATCTTCGGCTCCATCGAATCGCCCTGCCCGCGCGCCCAGTAAAGCTGGCTGGGCGGACTCTCAGTAAAGATGCGCAGCCAAGCGCGCGGGAACGATTGCATCTCGGCCTGATGTTCGAGGATTTCCTGATCCATAATCGCGCTGCCGAGGCCGAAACGCAGGTCGATATAGGCGATTTCAACGCTTTCGGGCTCGCGCTCCGCATTGAACCCACGAAACGGCAGCCGATCCTCAGCCAAAGCATCCCCAGCAGGCCAACCAGGGAAATCGGGGAACGCGCGTTGCAGCTTTTCCATCGCGGCCCGGCCAAGCCGCGTGGTGGCGGTTCCGTTGAAGGGGCGATTGACCGTCGAGGCGGCAATTTCGGCGCGCTTGGCAACCGTGGCCGGCGCAAGGTTGGCCCAGCTCACGAGCTTGCGAATGAGATCAGTGTCATGCGCTAATCCGTCCATGCGCAATCCTTAGCATAAAGGCTAATTTGCTGTGTGTGCATTTATGCAATTGCATCTTAGCATATATGCACTAATGCTCAGCAGCATGAACCAAGAATCAGTCATTGCCGATATCGAGCAGCGGGCGCGCAGCGTCGGCGTTTCGATCAGCGCGCTGTGCAATCGTGCGGGTGTGCATCCAACCACCTTTAGTCGGTGGAAGAAGTCGGCACGGAATCCCGAGCCGGTGGGTGCGTCGCTGCTGGCGATCGGCAAGCTGTATGACGAGCTTGAACACCTGACTCCGAAGCGGGCGCGGCGCGCCGGGAAGGTGGCGGCATGATTCCCGCGACTGTTTCACGCGGAGGCGAAATCGTCGCCCTCGGGCGCCGCTTTTGGGCTCCGGACCTCGCGTCAAAAGCGGGATGGGAAGTCGAGCTGCATTTCGATCAGGACGACGAAGTCTACCCAAGCGTCTGGACAAAGGGCCGGGCACACAGGCTCTGTACAGCGGCTCTGATCGCGGACGGAGGGTTCTTGGATTTCGACCGGGTGCGTGGGGCGGCAAAGCTGCAGCGAGACGAGCAAGCATCAATCGTTCGCCGGAAAGCCGAAATCCTGATCGAAGTTATCGATCATCGCCTTGAGCGCGCGGTCCTCCTCAACAAGCCGTTCAGCGGCCGAGGCATGACGCTGGCGATCGGCAAGCTCGTCAATGCGATCCGCCATTTCGGGGTTAAGTCGCCGAAATTCAGCGAGCATGGCCACCTGGAAGTAGCGAAGGACAGTGATCTCGAGCTCAAACTTGCGGCTTCGATTTTCCAGCATGGCGATACGCTGTTCGGGGGTCATGATTTGTCCTCTGCGAATTCAAGCTCAGAACCTAACCCTGCCGATCCTGCCACGCACCGTCTAAGTGAGACTTCCAAATGAACAGTTCCTCGACCTTCGGCGAGGCGCTGCTGCGCATTGCTCCTTCCGACATCCACATTCCCAAGCGCCTCGGTCTCTATTTCCCCGACAAGGCGGCGGCGCTCGGCCGATTGATGGTCATCCATGGCCAGCGGACGCCGATCACGGTTCGCAAGAATGTCATCGGCGAAAGGCCTTGGGCTCTGGTTGTCGGCATGCACCGACTTAACGGCGCGCTGATCGAAGAGATGCCGCATGTTTTTGCGCTCGAGCGGGTCGGTGGGTCGAATGCCGACGCACTCGACGAGGAGGCCAGCGAGAACCTCGACCGGCGCGATCAGCCGCCGCTTGAAAAGGCGATCTTCATCCATGCGACATGCAAAGCAGCACGAGATCGTGTTGCTCGCCAACACGGTGGCGCGTCGGATCGCATGCTTGGCGCGAAAGCCCGCTGGGCCAAGGTGAAGGCGGGCGAAATTCGGGCCGAGCAGGTCCTGCAGGAAGAGAGTGACGATGCTGCGGACACGATGTCCGCAGCATACGGGTGGGAGGATTCGGTTGCCGAAGCCTTCGGTCGTGACAAGCGGACGATCCGGCGGGCATTGGCGCTTTACCGCCTCGTAATCGAGCCGTTTCCCGAACTGACACAAGCGCTTTCCGACCATCCGGTGGTCGGCAACAACGCCGCGCAGCTGAAGGCGATCGCCGAGGTCCAGGACGAGAAGCAGCGGCTCGCGGTGATCGAGCAGCTGCTCGGCGATCCCGAACTTTCCGCCGATGAGGCGCGCGTGACGGTTGGTATCGGCCAGACCGAAGGCCGCGCCCCTACGACGTTTGAGAAGTACACCAACCAGATCACCGGCGGGCTTACGCGAATGTCGGCCACCGACCAGAAGCGCGGCCTGACCAGCATCGTCCACGCGCTGAAGAGTGACGAGGTCAAGCGCCAGCTGCGCGACATGCTCAACGCGGAGCTGGGCGAATGAGCGGCGGCGAAATCTCGACCGGCAAGCATGCCAAGCGCCACCCGCTCGACTGGTACGTCGAAGAGGGCTGGGAGTGGGAGCAGGTTGCTGCGGCTATCCAGCTTTGGCCCGAGGTTCTGGGCGAATGCGCGATCTGGGACCCGGCTTGCGGGTTTGGCCATTCGCTCAGCCGCCTGCAGGGAATCGGCTTCAAAGGCGAGCTGCTTGCGTCGGACTTGGTCGACAATCTGGCCCGCGAGGACTTCGGCGACGTGCCTGAGTTCCGCGCGCTCGACTTTCTCGACGACAAGGCGCTCGTCCCGCCGAGCGGCAACTGCTCGATCTGGATGAACCCGCCCTACAGCTACCGCGACGGCATCCTGGAGGCGTTCTGCCGCCAGGCGCTGCAGGTCGCGACGCACCGGGTGGTGGTGCTCGCGCCGCTCAAATGGATGAGCGGCGGGGTCAATCGCGGGCGGTTCTTCCGCGAGGAGTTCCCGCCGCAGCAGACGCTGCACTTCACCTCGCGCCCGTCGATGCCGCCGGGCGACCGGATTCACCTGATGAAGCGGCCCTATCGCGGCGGCGTGATCGATTACGTCGCGGTGGTGTGGGACGTGCGCCAGCCAACCGCGCCGGGGGATACCCGCGAAGTCTGGCTGCCACTGGTGGGGCAGCGCTGATGCGCGCGATCACCAGCAAGCAGATCAAGCTGCTGCAACGGCTGAATGGCGGCATGCCTGTGATCGCGCGTTGGGATCATGAAGACCTGAGCGATTTTGCGCGCGCGGGCTTGGTCCACAGTGAAGGGGCCAAAAGCGCGTCCGGCAAACTGAGCTCCAACTTGATCTATCGGATCTCGGAGCGCGGCAAGCGCTTCCTGATCGAAGAGCGGGAAGGTCAATAATGGCCCGCCCGCTCACTCAGGCCGAGATCTGGCGCGCGCACCGCGAGGCTTTCACGCTGGCGCTGGAGCTGGGCTGCACGCCGAAAGAAGCGACGCGCGAAATTGCCCGGATCAAGGCGCGCGAAGCGCATCGCGCCGCATCCGATCGGCTCGCCGCGAAAATGGCTGCGCCGCTGCCGCAACCGGCATTCGAAGCGGACGAGAGCCGCGATCCGCAACCCTGGATGATGAGGGACTGATGATGGATATCGACCTCAAGCTGGCTGAGCGCGTGATGGGCACGATCGCCGACGCTGGTATCGCCTTGCGCTCGCAGTTGGAGCTGCATTCTACGCTGGCCGGCGATCTCGGAGTGTACACCTATCTCGCCCGCGGCGAACTCGCGTACACCTGCATTTTGCGCTTTTCGGTGGCACTGCGGTGGACCGAGGTCCGCGAGTGGCAAACCGTCGCCGACGTGGTCCGATCGGTCCAGCGCGAGCTGGCTGCGGAGGCAGCGCGATGAGCGGCGGCGGAAACCTGCGGCCCGCGCCGTTTTACTTGCGCGCCAGCGTGGTGCGCGCGGCGATCGGCGACCTGGCTGCGATCCGCAAGGCGGTGGTCGAGGTCCCGGTGCTGCCGGTGAAGCTGGTCGACCGCCCGCGCTCTTCCGAAGACCCGCGCCTGGCTAGGGCGAACGACGATACCGATCAAATTTCCCATTCGCACGGCGAGGGCGTGGCAACCGTTCTTTTCGGCGAATCCGGCCCCGTAACGGGGCCGGAGTCCGCGCCAGCCCTTCGACAGGCTCAGGGTAATCGGGTGGCAACGCCCGAGCCGGAGCCGGAAGGCTGGCCGGACGCACCTTTGCCCGAGCAAGCCGATCCGGATCTCGATCGGCCGCTCGAAGACCAACCTACGAGTTGCAGCCGCCTCCCGGTGAAAGAATCCGGTCTGGCGGGGATGGCCGCAAGGGAGAGCGTTAGCCAGATCCAGCTGGTGAAGCCGGAACGCGTCGCGAAGCGCGCCGGTGAGAAGCGCTCTCCCACCCTTATTCTGGCGAACGAGACTGCAAAGCCTGAGCCCCTGCAAGTCAGGCACCGCAAGTCTCGCGCGACTGGCGTTCGCGCGGCCGAGCTTGCGGCCAAGGGCGAGCGCGACCGGCAGTTGCTGGAGCTGTATGCCGAAGGAACCGATGTTGCCGAGCTTGCGGAGCGGTTTGGTCTGGCCGTCTGTACGGTGCGCGAAATCGCGCGGGATGCGGGGCTGAAGCGCACCACTGGCAAGATGCCCAGCGCGGCCATCGCCGCGCGCAACGCCGAGATCGCGCAGGCCTATGCCGCGGGCGAAAGCATCCTGACCCTGATGGAGCGCCATGACCTGTCGCGCGCGAACATCTACAAGATCGCCGAAAAGGCCGGGGTTGAACGGAAGCGCGAGCTGAAACCACGGCCCCCGCGGGTGCCGCGCGCATCCGCGGCGAAGCCTGAAAAGCAAGCGGTCCGGGTGACATGCCATAAAGGCGAGACGCCGCCTTCTGCGGTGATCGAGGCGGCGGTGGCGAAGCTGGCCGAGATCGCCGCGTCTGCGCCGCAACCTCGACCGCGGCAGGCACGGCTGCCGATGCATCCGATGCCGCATGTTGCGGCAAATCCGGTGCCAGCTCCGGTAGTTCAAGCACCGATCAAACCGGTGACTGAAGGCTTCGACCTGGTCCGCGCGCGCAGGATCGCCGAAGCGGGCAAGGCGGCGGCGGCCCAAGCGCGTGAGGCGCGGTCCACCGACCGGCGCGCGCGCCGTGCCGCCGAGGAGGACGATGCCGTGGCTGCGTTCGCGGCGGCGCTGGACAAGGTCCGCGCGCGCAAGGCCGGTGTGGTGCTTGCTGCCCCGGCCAAGGCGGCCGAGATCGACTGGAAGCGGGTCGCCGATGCGCATGCCGGCAAGGCAGCGTCGCCGAAAAAAAACACCCGGCCCGCGCCGACGATCGAAGCCCCGAGCCGCGAGGAATGTCCGCGCTGCGGGATTCCGGGATGGAGGGGCTGCGATCACTTCCTGCCCTGCGCCGATCAAAGGGTGATTCCGGCCAGCGCCGACGATTATCAGGCGAGCAAGCCAGGCAAGCCGGGCCAGTTCAACGGCCTGCGGCGCGGGCTTTCGGTGATGAAGATATGAGCGGCGACTTCCACTCCATGCGCCGCGGATTGATCGCGCGCGGGCTGCTTTCGGCGGACCTGCGGTTGACCGAGGCAGGCAATGCGTGCGTCGATGCCCTGCTCGGCGATCTGGCCGATGCCGAAGCCAAGAACGATTCAGCGGGGCCGCGGGTGCGGTGGAACTTCAAGGGACGCGGGCTGTGTCCGGTGGAGGCCTCGCATGCCTAAGGCCAAGCCGCACCCCGGCCAGTTCGGCTTCGACTTCGCAGCTCCCGCACAGGCCAAGCTGCCCGGAGCGCTGGCTGGCCTTGAGCGCCAGATCTGCGAGGCGGTCGGCACGATCCTCAATAGCGATCCCCGCAGTCGCTCGGTGATCGCGGCTGAGATGGGTGACTTGCTGGGCGAAGAGATCAGCCGCTTCACGCTCGATTCCTACTCAAGCCCGGCGCGCGAAGACCACCGGGTCAACATGTCGCGGTTCTGGGCGCTGGTCCAGGTCACTGGCCGGCACGACGTGCTCGACCAGCTGCTGCGCCCGATCGGCGCCGGGCTCTTGGTCGGCGAGGAAGTTCATACCGCCCGGATCGGCCAGCTCGAATTGATGATCGCCGAAATGCAGCGCGAGCTGAAGGCGGTGAAGACCAGAGCCCCACTCATTCGCGGAGGAATTGAAGCGTGATGTTTTTGGGGGGGAATGCTGAAGTTGCCGAGGATAGCGGGGTCTCGACTTCGCTCGACACGAACGGGGCCGGGCCCGGCGGAAGGCAAGAGTGGTTTTCGGTGGCCGAGCTGGCCCAGCTCGCGCTGCCGGGCCTGCCGGCCGACAAGCGCAGCCTTAACCGCACTGCCAAGAACGAGCGCTGGCACCTGCGGGCCGATGCCCAAGGCGAGCTGCTCGCGCGGCCGCGCATCGGGCGCGGCGGCGGGACCGAGTTTCATGCCGCGCTGCTGCCCGCACAGGCGCGCCTGGCGTTGGTCGAGCGCGGCTTGCTGGCGACAGCACCGACACCGGGCATCGGGCTGCCCGAGGCGGTCAGCGCTGGGCGCTGGCGGTGGTTCGACGCACAAAGCGGCAAGACCAAGGCCAAGGCCGAGTTCCGGGTGCGGGTGGTGGCCGAGATCGAGCTGCTCGAAGGTGCGGGGATGACGCGCACCGCGGCGATTGCCGAAGTGGCGCGGCGGCACCGGCAAAGCACCGGGACGCTGTGGGCGTGGCTGGGCCTGATCGAAGGGGTGCCGCGCACTGACCGGCTGCCCGCGCTCGCGCCGCGCTATCAGGGTGGCGGCAAGGCAGCGGAGATCGATCCCGAGATCTGGGAGCTGTTCAAAAGCGACTATTTGCGCCCGTCGTGCCCGACGCTGGCGGTGTGCTATGCCAAAGCGGTTGCGGTGGCGGCGGAAAGAGGCCTCTCACTGCCCTCTGAGAAGGCGTTTACGCGCCGGTTCGAGAAGGAAGTGCCCAAGGCTGCGCGGCTACTGGCGCGCCAGGGCGTGGAGGCGCTGCGGCGCTCGGTCCCGGCGATCCGCCGCTCGGTCGAAGAGCTGCACGCGCTGCAGCTGGTCAATATGGACGGGCACAAGTTCGACGTGTTCGTTACCCCTGCGGAAGGCGGCAAGCCGGTGCGGCCGATCCTGATCGGCATCCAGGATGTCTATTCGCGCAAGCTGCTCGCGTGGCGGATCGGCACATCAGAAAACACCGAAATGACCCGGTTGGTCTTTGCCGATCTGTTCGCCGACTTCGGCATCCCGCGCGCGGTCTATCTCGACAATGGCCGCGCCTTCGCCAGCAAGGCGCTGACCAGCGGCGCGAAGACCCGTTACCGGTTCAAGGACGGCGAGGACGACCCGACCGGGCTGCTGACCGCGCTGGGCATCGAGGTCCATTTCACCAAGCCCTATCGCGGGCAATCGAAGCCGATCGAGCGCGCCTGGCGCGAGCTGTGCGAGTTCGTCGCCAAGGGCGCGCTGTGCGACGGGGCCTACACCGGCAAAAACACGGTCAGCAAGCCCGACAATTACGGCAAGAAGGCGGTGCCGTGGGCTGATTTTGTGGGCGAAGTCACCCGGATGATCGGGCTGCATAACGCCATCGAGGGGCGGCGCGGCGGGATCTGCCGGGGCCGCAGCTTCGACCAGGTGTTTGCCGAAAGCTATGCCGTCGCGCCGATCGGCAAGGCCACGCCCGAGCATCTGCGGATGGCGCTGCTGACCGCCGAAACGCTGCGGGTGAACCGCCAGACCGGCGAAATCTCGCTCTATGGCAACCGCTATTACGGCTCGTTCCTGGGCGATCACCACGGGGCGCGGGTGATCGCGCGGTTCGATCCCGAGGCGCTGCACCAGTCGGTCCACGTCTATGGCCTCGACGGGCGCTATCTGGGCGAGGCGGCGATCTGGGAAGATGCCGGATTCGGCGATGTTTCCGGGGCCAAGCGCACCGCCAAGCTGGTCAGCGACAGCAAGCAGGCAGCCAAGGCGCTGGTCTTGGCGCACCGGCGGCTCGATGCGGCCGAGGTGGCCACCGCGCAGCGCGTGATCGGCGGGATGGTGCCCGAACTGCCCGAGCCCAGCGTGGTCCGCCCGGTGCGGCACCGCGGGCAGACGGCGGCGGCGCTGAAGGTGACCGTTGCGCCGGAAAAATCACAGGAATCGAGAGTTTTTGCCGCGCTCGGCATGTTGAGAGCGGTCGAATGAAGTGCGCGCGGAACCGGCTGCAACCGGTCCGCGCGCTGTCCCCCGAGAGAAGACGAAAGGATGATTAGCATGGCTACCGCACCGGCACAAACCCCGCCCGATGAGCAGGAGATGACCCTGATCAACGAGCAACGCGAGTACGCGATCGAGCTGCAGCGCCAGTTCGGATCGTGGGCGCAGGTCGCCAAGCGCACCAATATTGCGCAGGGATCGATCAGCACCTTCGCCGGAGGCAAATACAACGGCGGTCCCTATGCCGGGGGCAACCTCAAGATTGCCGAAAAGCTGGCGCGGTTCCGCGCCACGCAAATTCGCCAAGCGACGATGGACATCGAAGCGCCGGTGGTCCCCGGCCATTTCGATTGCGAGACCGGGGCCAAGCTCGCCCATCTGCTCGGGTTCGCGCAGCGCGGCAAGATGGTTGCGGCGGCGATGGGGCCAGGCACGAGCAAGACCTCGACCGCCGAGCATTTTTGCGAAACCAACGCCAACGCCTTTCTGGTGACTGTTTCTCCATCAAGCTCGGGGGTGAACAACTTCCTGGTCGAACTGCTCGAAGCGCTGGGCGAGAAGAACGCGGTGGGCACCCCGCAAAAGCTCAGCCGCCGCCTCAAGGAGATCGCTGCGAGCCTCGAGTTCCCGTTGTTCATCATCGACGAGGCGCAGCACCTGTCGGAAAAGGCGATCGAGGAGATACGCCACATCCACGACAAGTCCCAGGTGGGGCTGGCTCTGCTCGGCAATCTACCGGTGATGCAGAAGCTGCAAGGCGGCAACCGTGCCTCGGCGTTCGCGCAGCTCTACTCGCGGCTGTCGATGAAGACCATTCAGGCGCTTCCGCTGCCCGCCGATATCGATGCGCAAATCGGTGCCTGGGGCATCCATGATGCCGATCTCGCCGAGTTCATCCACCAGATCGGCGCACGCCCCGGCGGGATGCGCAATGTCAGTAACACGCTCGAGCTGGCGACGATGATCGCCAGCTCGTTCCGCGAGTCACTCGATCTCAGCCATGCCCAGGATGCGTGGGCGCAGCTTGATGCGCGCACGGTGCTGGCATGAGCCGCGGCTGCTACGTCTGCGATTCGCCCGAGCTGATCGAAGGCTTCGACCCACGCAACCCGGTCTGCCCGGATCACGTTGTCGCTCGTCAGCACGTAATCGGCATGTTCAACGGCCGAATTGCGTGCAGCTGCGGATGGCAGCTGCTCGGTGACTATTTGCCAAACGAGCGTGACAGGCTCTGCCGCATTCATTGGGTCACAGTCTGCAACGGCGCCGAGCTGGCGGAGGGCACGTCATGAGGGCGCTGGTCCAATCGATCCGTGACCTGGCCACGGAGTATTCGGCCGAGTTTGGTCTCAGCCGCGCCGACCTGGTTCATGAATTGATCCTCGGTTTCGGCGTCCTGTCCATGGTGTGGGGCCTCAACACCCTCGCGGCGGCGGCGTTCGGGCGATGACCGACATGTCCACCTCAACCGCGTTCTGGCAGGCGTTCTGGAGCCTGTTCGACGCGGCGATCGCGCATGGGGTCGATCCCAGCGTGTTCACCCCATGCGCTGCCGAAGGCGGCAAAACGCGGCCGAGCCCTTCGGGGGTGATGGCCTTCGCCGCCGAGTTCTATGACATCAGCATGGTCGAACTGTGCGGGCAGCGCCGCGACCAGCACGCGGTCGAAGCGCGCGCGCTGGCGGCGTGGGGGCTGCGGCGCGCCGGAACACCGTGGAGCCTGACCGCGATCGGCCGGGCGATGGGCGGGCGCGATCACACCACCATCATCAACCTGGTCCGGCGCGCCGACCATTTCCGCGAGGCCAGCCCGCGCTTCGCGGGCGCCTGCGCCGATCTCAAGGCGCGCTTCCACCTTGCCGAGGAGAAGACACCATGCCTGCAGCACTGAAGGGCGCGGGCCAAGCGCCTGCGTTCAACCCGGCGCGTCAAGCGCAGTTTGATCGCGCCACCCAGAACCGCCGCGCGATGCTCGCGAAGATCCAGATCGCGCGCAAGGACCTCGCCATGGACGAGGACGACTATCGCCAGATCGTGTTCGACAAGACCGGGCGCACCAGCCTCAAGGAGGCGAGCGATCGCGACCTGCACAACGTGCTCGAGGTGATGAAGGCCAAGGGCTTCAAGCCGGTGCCGAAGATCCGCCGCGGCTCGCCGGCCGAACATCCGATGGCAACCAAGGCGCGCGCGCTGTGGATCTCGCTCCATCATCTCTGCGTGGTGCGCAATCCATCCGAAGAAGCGCTCGAGGCATTCGCCCAGCGGCAGATCGGCTGCGACCGCCTGGTCTGGGCGCGCCAATCCGACGCGTTCAAGTTGATCGAAGCGCTCAAGGACATGGCGATCCGCAACGGTTGGAAGCAGCACAATCCGGCGACGCAGAAGCCGCTCGATCCGCTCGGCCTGCAGATCGGGCTATGTGGGGCGATCCTGACCAAGCTGAAAGACGCCGGGCATGTGCCGGCTAACTGGGAGCTGCATGACGCGGCGGGCAAGCTGTGCGGGTTTCAACATGCGGGCGACGGACCTTGGTCGATCGAGGACTACGCCAGCCTGGCGGCATCGACGGGGCGCAAGCTGCGCGCACTGGGAGGCGCAAATGGCCCGAATTGAACAACGTTTCATCGACGATGCTGGCCGCGCTCATGGCGAGCCGATCGCCGCCGCGATCGCTGATCTTTCCCGTCTCGTGCTTGGCTCGCGGGCCGGGCATAGCTCGGGCGTTGTCAGCAGCATTGCGGTGGTCATCATCGAGCGGCGCGAAGACATCGAACGGATCTTCGCCGAGCTCGATGCCAACACGCTGGCCACCGCGGGCGAAGTGGTGAGCCTGCTCAGCAAGCGATTGCGCAAGTGAGGGCGCCGCTGTCCATCTCCGATCATGCCCTTCTGCGCTGGCTCGAACGGACGGGCTCGGTCGACTTCGACCCGATCCGCCGTGAGCTGGCAGCATCGCTTGCCCGATCAGTGGGTGCCGCCAACAGCATCGATGCGGGCGAGTACCTGATCCTCGCCGATGGCCTGGTCTATGTCGTCCGCGATCACACGCTTGTGACGGTCCTGCCCGAGGACAATCGCCACGCGCGGGCACGCTCGATCGCGGTGCGCGGCGGGGCGAACAGCGATCCGGGCGATGCATAGCAGCGTGGATGCCAGCCACCTGACCCTGCATCTGCAGGCGATCCTTGGCGAGGAGGGCTTCGTGCGCTTCTGCCAGGAGCTGGGCGGCATCCGGGTCTATGTGGCCCACAGAATGCGGGACGAGGGCGACGTGGTTCAGGCGGTCGGCCGCGAGCTGGCCGACAAGCTGAGCCGGGCGTTGGCACCGGCAACCATCCGCGTTCCGCTCGCGCGGCGCCAACGGGCGCTGTTCTACCGCCGCCAAGGCCTGTCCGATGCGCGGATCGCGCGCCGCCTGGGGATGACCGAGACCGGCGTCACCAAGCTGTTCGGCCGCGAGGCAAACTTGCCAGATCGTCCCGAAAAGGCCAAATCATCCCCGCAGCTGTCGCTGCTCTGACCCTTCATGGCCGCCGTCGCGGCCATAGTTTCCAGTCCTTCACCAGAGCAAGTTCAACCCATCGAACCGGCGCGCAACACCTGCGTCGCCGGTCGACTGCAAGCGGGTGGAATCATGCAGTCTCTGGGGCCGATCAAGTATCTGACAATCCACTGTGCCGCGACGCCCGAGGGCCGCGATGTGAAGGCCGGGACGGTTTCCGAATGGGACATCGGGCGCTTCGGCCAGATCAGCTATCACTGGGTGATCGAGCTAGACGGCAAAGCTGTGCGCACGCTTCGCGACACCGATAAAGGGGCGCATGTCGGGGGTGCCAACACTGGCAACATTGGCATTTGCTACGTCGGCGGCGTCAACGCCTCGAATTCGGTGCCGAAAGACACGCGGACCGGCGCGCAAAAAATGGCCCTGCGCGATCTGATCGAAACCTATCGCATCGAGCACCCCGGCATCGTCATTCGCGGCCATCGCGACTGGCCGGGCGTGAAGAAAGCCTGCCCGAGCTTCGACGTGGCCGCGTGGCTCAAAGCTGGAATGCCGGCATGAACCCGATCCGCGCACTTATCGACCGCATCATGTTCCCCGTCATCGGCGCGATCGGGCTTGGCCTGGTGGTCGCGCTGCTGCTCACCAGCGCGCGGGCGCGCCACTGGCGAAAGCAAGCCGAGACCAGCGAGGCGCTGCGCATCAGCGATCGCGCCACCTGGGCCGCAGCTTCCAAGCAGGCCACCCTCAATGCCGTGCTCAACATCCAGCGGGTCGCCGAGACCCGCGCCAAGATCGATGAAAGGACTATCCATGCGCTTACTGCCGATCGCCAGTCTGCTGATGCTGGCTACCAGCGCCTGCTCGCACAGGCTGCCACCCATCGAAGCGCACCCGGCCGCGCCGATCTGTCCGAAGAGCGCGAAGCCACCTGCCGATCTGTTGCAAACGCCACGTGTGATGAAATTCCTCCCCTCCTGAAGGCGGCGCAGGACAACACCGACCAGCTGATGCGATGGATCGAATGGGGCAAGGCGCAAGGCGAGGTCGAGACAGTTCCCGCACCTGACCAAAAGGTGGGCGGGCAATGATCTGGTCGATCATCTGGACCTTGCTTGCTGCGTTTGCCGGGTGGCTGCTCGCAGATATGATCAGCGGGTTCGTACATTGGTTTGAGGATAATTTCGGCAGCGAAGACTGGCCGATCCTTGGGCCGCTGGTGATCGCGCCCAACCGGCTGCACCATGCCAATCCTACCGCCTTCGCCCGGGACGGCACGTTCCTGTCCCGCGCCTCGACCGGCACAGCGTTTTCTTTGCTGCTCGGGTTGGTGATGCTGTTCGCGATCGGGCCGAGCGTAACGCTGGCGGTAGCAGTTTTGGGTGGCTGCCTCGCAAACGAGGTCCACCTGTGGGCGCACCGTCCGCTAGCGGCTCCGGGATTTGTTCGCGCGTTCCAGCGAATCGGGCTGCTGCAATCGTTGCCGCACCACGCGATGCATCATCGCAATCCGTTCGACCGCAACTATTGTATTCTCACGAACTGGCTCAACCCTGTCATCGAGCGCATTGGCCTTTGGGCATTTCTCGACGGTCTCGTCGCGTTCGTAAGACGGCCGCACTGATGTTCGACGAGCGCGATATCGAGATGGGCGAAGCGGTTGAGGCCGGGGCACGCGATCGCGCGATTGCCCAGGCCAAGGCTGCGCTCGCCGGGCCCGGCTTGGACGAGTGCGAGGACTGCGGGCGCGAGATCCCCGCGGCAAGGCGCGCAGTGCTGCCATCGGCAACCCGCTGCGTGGGCTGCCAGACGCTGCACGAGCAGCCCGGAGGCCTGCGCCATGCATGACGTGCTGACCGATATTGCCCGATTCTATCCGCCCTGGCTGGCCGCAACAACGATCGCCGCGGCGGACCAGGCGCAGCCGAGCCACGCGCTGATCTTGCCGTTCGACGGCCTTGATGTGCCGGTCCTGCAGCTCGGCCTGGCGCTGGCCGGCGTGCTGATGGCGCGCCCGCTGGCGCCGCGCCGGGTGCCGCCGCTGGGCTGGGCCAAGTCGCTCCTGGTCACCGTGATCATGCTGATGATCAGCGCCAGCTGGGTGATCGAATCTCAGCCGGGCCTGCTGTTCGCGTTCGTCGTTTCGATCGGGCTTGGCTTCTCTGGCTACGCGCTGATCGAGCTGATCGGCGAGGAGGTCCAGAACTTCATTAAGAGCATCATCGAGGGAGCGAGTTCGGCCCTCTCCAGTCTGAAGGGCAAGAAGCAATGAGCGAGTGGTTCCAGATTGCGGTCATCGTCTTCATCGTGCTGACGATCGGATGGCACGCCTGGCGCACCGCGCAGGCCAATCCGCAGAGCACCGGCACATTGGGGAATGACCTTTCCGGCCTCGACACCAAGGTCAACGGCTTCGGCGCCCGGCTTGCGGATCTCGAGAACGACGTGAAGCGGCTCGACGACAATGCGGCGAGCAAGGGCGACATCAAGCGGGTCGAGAGGGCGCTGGCCTCGCTCCAGGGCGAGGTCGCCGAGATCGGCAAGAGCGCGGCGGCGCGCGAAGCGACGCTCGATCACGTCAAGGGAGCGGTCGACCGGATGCTCGACATCATCATGAAGCGGGGCATGTGAGATGGGCTTCACCCAAGACATGGGCGACGCGCTGACCGCCGACGCGCGGCTGGCGATCCTTGCCGAGCTGGCCCAGCAGCGCGACGAGACGCTCAACGTCCTCTCGATCACGCGGCTGGTCGATGCCATGGGCATCCGCCGATCGCGCGAGTGGATCGACACCCAGCTCGGCAAGCTCGAGGAGCTCGGCGCGGTAACGCTGGTGACCAGCGGCATGCCTGGTCTCGGCAAGGTGACGATCGCCACGCTGACCACGGCCGGCCGCGATCACGTCGAGCGGCGCAGTTCGATAGCGGGCGTCTCAGCGCCGATCGGCAGGAGCTAAGCGATGTCCGAGGCCGACGCCCTGCGCGGTTCGAGCCGTCGCCGCGGCCGCGGCACGCTGTCGTCGATCGAGCAGCTGCCCGACGTGTGCGACGAACATATCGCCTGGGCCAATACCGAGTTGCGCGAGCGGCGCATGCCGCAGACCGAGATCCTCGCCCAGTTCAATGCCCGGATCGCCGATCATGGCTGCAAACCGGTCAGCAAGGGTGCCTTCAGCCGGTACTCGGTGCGAACGGCGATCGAGATGCGCAAGGCCAGCGCGGCGGTGCAGATCACCAGTGCGGTCATGGAGCGGCTCGACAAGGTCGCGCGGAATGACGCGACGGTGGCGGCGATCGAGCTGGTCAAGTTCCGGCTGATGTCGCTGATCATGGACGAGGAGGAGACCGATATCGGTCTGCTCAACAAGGCCTCGCTTACGCTGCAGCGGCTCACCTCGAGCCAACTCCGCATCGGGGAGGCCGTCCGCCGCGACGAGAAGGATCAGCGCGACCAGGCCAAGGAAGACGAGGCCGAAGGTGCGAAGGCCAAGGCGGACGCAATCGAGACTGCCGACACGGTCGAACAGATCGCCACCGAAGCAGGGCTCTCGGCCGAGCGCGTCGCTGCGATCCGCAAGGGCGTGCTCGGGTTGGCGGGCTAACAGGAGACTGATCATGAAAACGAGAGAAGTTACGATGGGCGCGGCTGAATGGCGCGCGGAAGCGCAGGCCGCTCGCGAGGCTGCAGTTGGCTGGCTCCACAACGAGGGGGTGACCGCTAATCGGATGGCGGAAGCAGCTCGCATGCTCGAAGCATCATTCACCTTCGACAAATTCGCGGGTCGGATCGATAACGAGATTGCTGAGCCAGTGACCGCTAGCGTCGAATTTTTCGGCTAGGTGGAATGAGCCACGCTTGCGCGATACCCGGCTGCATTCGGCCAGCGAAGGATTACCAACTCATGTGCTGGCCGCATTGGCGGCGCGTGCCCAAAGCTTTGAACCGGGCGATCTTCGATACCTACAACAGCGGTGGGCTGAAGACGGAGTACCTCGCGAACGTCGCCGAGGCCGTCCGGATCGTGCAGGAGAAGGAAGCGGCCGAAGGTAGCGGGCCATGACCGAGGCGTTCAAATCCGCCTTGCTCGGAGCGGCCGCGGCTGCCTCGATCGCCACGGCAGCACCGGCTCCGCTTGAGCCGGTGCTGCCACGCGACGAGATTGAGCTGCCGGTCGAATTCACCCGCGGGGCGGATATCCCGCCCGACCTCGATCCGCTCGCCGATGGCGTGCTCATGGTCCACCAGCGCGCCTGGCTGGAAGACAAGAGCGATCTCAAGATCTGCAAGAAGGGCCGGCGCACCGGGATTACCTTCGCCGAGGCGCTCGATGACACACTGATCGCGGCCTCGTCGCGATCGGCGGGCGGCGACAACGTGTTCTACATCGGCGACACCAAGGACAAGGGCCGCGAATTCATCGGTTACGTCGCCCACTTCGCCAAGGTGGTCGCGAAAGAAACCGCCGAAATCGAAGAGTTCCTGTTCGAGGACAAGCGCGAGGACGGCACCAGCAAGCATATCAGTGCTTTCCGGGTGAAGTTCAACAGCGGCTTCCGGGTGGAGGCGCTGTCGAGCCGGCCGGAGAACATCCGCGGGCTGCAGGGCGTGGCGGTGATCGACGAAGCGGCGTTCCACAAGGACGTGCGCGAAGTGATCGATGCGGTCAACGCGCTGCTGATCTGGGGCGGCAAGGTCCGGATCATCTCCAGCCCGAACGGCCTGCTCAACCCGTTCAACGATCTGTACCAGGAGGCGGTGGCCGGCAAGAACGGCTACAGCTACCACTTCTACACCTTCGCCGATGCGGTCGCCAACGGGCTGTTCAAGCGCGTCTGCCTGATGCGCGGCAAGGAATGGTCGCCCGAAGCCGAGGCTGCCTGGGAAGCGAAGATCCGCAGCTCCTATGGCAGCCGCACCGCCGCGATGCATCAGGAGCTCGACGCGATCGACGCCGACGCCCAGGGCGCCGCGCTGAGCAGGGTGGCGATCGAGCAGTGTGCCCGCAAAGGCATTCCGGTTGTGCGCTACCACCTGCCCGACAGCTTCAAGTCGGCCAAGCCAGACGTGCGCAAGGCCGTGGTCGCCGACTGGCTGCGCCGCGAGGTGCGGCCGCACCTCGACAAGCTCGCAGAGAACCGCCGCCACGACAGCGGCATGGACTTCGCGCGCAGCGGCGACGGTTCGGTGCTGATCGTGCGCGAGCTTGGCCAGGATCTGGTTCGCCGCGACAAGCTGGTGATCGAGCTGCGCAACGTGCCCTACGAAAGCCAGCGCGACATCGTGTTCTTCGTGCTCGATGCGCTGCCGCGGTTCGGGCACGGCGCGTTCGATGCCACCGGCAACGGCGGCTACCTCGGCGAGGTTGCGCAGCAGCGCTATGGCGAGGCGCGGATCTCGGCGATCAAGCTCAGCCTGATGTGGTACAGCGAGAACGCCACCCCTTACGTGGGCGCGTTCGGCGACGAGACGATCGAGATCGCGGCCGACGAGGACGTGATCCGCGATCACCAGGCGCTGCAGTACGTCGGCGGGGTGATCAAGGTCCCCGACGACATGCGCTACAAGGGCGGCGACGGCTTCGAGCGGCACGGCGATGTGGGCATCGCCGGTATGCTCGCCTGGTTCGCCTCGCGCCAGGGCGCGGTCGAATATGGCTATCAGCCGATCACCCGGTCGGAAGCCAATGCCTGGTTCGGCGAAGACGATGACGATCTCGACCTGGTGCAGGACGAGTTTCGTTCGCCGCTCGGAGCGCGATTGCGTGGAGGCGGAATTTGACCAGCGCGCGTCCTGACCCCGCCACACCCCCGCACTTGCCGCTCAAAACGCTCTGTGCGCCTTCTTACGGCTTCTTAGAGGCCATTCATTCCCCGAGGGAGCAACCCCGATGACAGCCCTGGTCGACCAGTGGGGCAACCCGCTCCAGAAAGAACTGCTGACCCGCGAAGTGGCCGGGCCGGGCATCACCGGTGTCCGCTCGCCCTATTCGGGCTACCCGGCCGATGGCCTGACCCCGGTCCGGCTCGCCGATATCCTGCGTGAAGCCGACCAGGGCGAACCGATGCGCTACTTCGAGCTGGCCGAGACGATCGAGGAGCGCGACCTGCATTATGCCGGCGTGATGGCGACCCGCAAGCGCAGCGTCGCGCAGATCGACATCACGGTCGAGGCGGCGAGCGACGACGCGGCCGACGTGGCGATCGCCGACATGGTGCGCGACTGGCTCAAGCGCGATGAGCTCGCCGACGAGGTGTTCGATATCCTCGACGCGATCGGCAAGGGCGTGAGCTTCACCGAGATCATCTGGGACAGCTCGGAAGGCCAGTGGCTGCCGCAGCGGCTCGAATGGCGCGATCCGCGCTGGTTCCTGTGGGACCGCCATACCATGCGCACCCCGCTGCTGCGCGGCGGGATCGACGGCAACGAGGTTTCGAGCCCGCTGCCCGGGTTCAAGTTCATCCAGGCGCAGGTCAAGGCCAAGTCGGGGCTGCCGGTGCGCAGCGGGATCGCGCGGCTCGCCAGCTGGGCGTGGATGTTCAAGGCCTTCACCCAGCGCGACTGGGCGATCTTCACCCAGACCTATGGTCAGCCGGTGCGGATCGGCAAGTTCGAGAGCGGCGCAACCAAGGAAGACAAGGCGACGCTGTTCCGCGCGGTGGCCAACATCGCCGGCGATTGCGCCGCGATCATTCCGGCATCGATGGCGATCGAGTTCGTCGAGGCCAAGAACGTCACAGCCGGGAGCGAGCTTTACGAGAAGCGCGCTGACTGGCTCGACCGGCAGGTCTCGAAAGCGGTGCTCGGCCAGACCACGACCACCGACGCGGTGTCGGGCGGGCACGCGGTCAGCCAGGAACACCGGCAGGTCCAGGAGGACATCGAACGAGCCGACTGCAAGTCGCTCTCGGCCGTGCTCAACCGCGACCTGATCCGGCCGTGGGTCGATCTCGAATACGGGCCGCAAAAGCGCTACCCGCGGCTGATCATCGCCCGGCCCGACAAGGAAGACCTCAAGCAGCTGAGCGACAGTCTGGCCCAGCTGGTGCCGCTCGGGCTGAAGGTTTCGCAAAGCGAGGTGCGCGACAAGTTCGGACTGGGCGATCCCGCATCGAGCGACGACCTGCTCACCGCGCCAGCCAAGGCGGTGCCGTCAGCTGGCACCGCGCCGGTTCAGGATGCACCAGTCCCGCCCAAGCCCGAGCCTGCGGCCACTGCGCTGCATGCCGAACAGGCGGCCGAGCCCGCGCATCCGGCCGAGCAAATCGCCACGGCGATCGCGGGCTCGGCAGAACCGGCGATCGAGCACATTGTGATCAGCATCCAGTCGATGCTCGATCACGCGAGCGGCCTGGAGGAGTTCAAGGCCATGCTGAGCGCGGCCTATGGCTCGATCGACAGCACCGGTCTTGCCGAAGCGCTTGCGGGCGGGATCGCCGCCGCGCAAGCGGCCGGCCGCGCGGACCTGGTCGAAGAAGCGGGAGCCGAGTGAGCCGGTGCCCGGTCCCAC
>JANOAD010000223.1:0-7565 GCA_031410955.1 Novosphingobium sp.
GCCGCAGTACCCCGGCGCTGACTTCGGGACGCAGCGTGGTGCGGCTGTTTTCGGACAAGCCCGGATTGTTCGTGCTGTCGCGCTTCGATCCCACCACGGGCCGCGAAGTGGTGATCGCCTTCAACACCGCAAACGAACCGCGCAGCGCCCATGTTCCGGTCGCCGCGCGCAGTCTTTCCTTTGCCCCGCTGGTCGGGCAGTGCTCGCTTGCTGCCGATGCCCTGGGCAGCTTCACCGTGACCCTCCCCGCGCTCGGCTTCGCCGTTTGCGCAGCCAAAGACTGAACGAGCGTCCTTGTCTCAGATGAACACCCTTGCCCCGATCTCGACCGCGCCTGACCTTGCGACCGCTCACCCGTGGTGGCGCGGTGCGGCAATTTATCAGATCTACCCGCGCAGCTTTCTCGACTCCAATGGCGACGGAGTGGGGGACCTTGCCGGGATTGCCCAGCGGCTCGACTATGTCGCCTCGCTCGGGGTCGACGCGGTCTGGGTTTCGCCGTTCTTCACCTCGCCGATGGCCGACTTCGGCTATGACGTGGCCGATTACTGCGATGTCGATCCGATCTTCGGGACGCTGGCCGATTTCGATGCGCTGGCGGCGCGGGCGCAAGAACTGGGGCTCAAGCTGCTGCTCGACCAGGTCTATTCGCATACTTCGGACCAGCACAATTGGTTCAACCAGAGCCGCGCCAGCCGGACTGGCGACAAGTCTGACTGGTACGTTTGGGCCGACGCCAAGGACGACGGCTCGCCGCCCAACAACTGGCAGTCGGTGTTCGGTGGTCCGGCGTGGACCTGGGACGCCCGGCGGCGGCAATATTACCTGCACAATTTCCTCGCCAGCCAGCCGCAGCTCAACGTGCACAACCCCGAAGTGCAGGATGCCTTGCTGGGCGTGGCGAAATTCTGGCTCGAGCGCGGCGCCGACGGGTTCCGGATCGATGCACTGAACTTTGCGATGCACGACCCCGAGCTGCGCGACAATCCGCCCGCGCCCGACGAGGGCCGGCTGCGCACCCGTCCGTTCGATTTCCAGCAGCAGCGCTACAACCAGTCGCACCCCGACATCACCAAGTTCGTCGAGCGCATTCGCACGCTGACCGACAGCTATGACGCGGCCTTCACCATGGCAGAAGTTGGCGGCAAGGAAGCCGAGCGCGAGATGAAGCTGTTTACTGCCGGCGAGACCCGACTCAACAGCGCTTACGGGTTCGATTTCCTCTACGCACCAAAGCTCACTCCCGCGCTGGTAGCCCATGCGCTGGAGCTGTGGCCCGATGCGCCTGACGTGGGCTGGCCAAGCTGGGCGTTCGAGAACCACGATGCGCCGCGCGCGGTTTCGCGCTGGTGCGCGCCCGAACACCACGATGCCTTCGCCCGGGCGAAACTCGCGCTGTTCGTCGCGCTGCGCGGCAACATCATCCTCTACCAGGGCGAGGAGCTCGGGCTCGATCAGGTGGCGATCCCGTACGAGCAATTGCAGGACCCCGAGGCGATTGCCAACTGGCCGCTGACGTTGTCGCGCGACGGAGCGCGCACCCCGCTGCCGTGGCAGGCGCAGGACGAGCACGGCGGGTTCAGCCAAGGCGCACCGTGGCTGCCGCTGGGCGGCGAAAATCTTGCCCGTGCGGTTGACCGGCAGGACGCCGATCCGGCTTCCTTGCTCAATCTGACGCGTCACCTGATTGCGTTGCGCAGCGATAGCCCGGCGCTGCGCCAGGGCGAATGCGCGGTGCTCCTCGCAGACGATGCCGTGCTGGTCCTGCGCCGCCGCCACATGGGTCAGGTGATCGATTGCGTGTTCAACCTGTCCGACCGGCTTTGCCCGTGGCCCGCCGCAACGGTTGCCGGCCGGGTGCTGGCTGCAGTCAACGGCGCCAGGGTCGGCGCCGAGCTACCCGCGTACGCCGCCGTCATGATCGAAGGAGTCCCCTTATGAAGCCGATGCGCCTGTTGACCGCCGTTGCGGCGCTGAGCTTTGCCATGCCTGCCGCCGCGCAAACCGCAGCCAGCGCCAGTTCGCCCGACGGCTCGATCAGCGTCACCCTGACCACCGACGGAGACGGCCGGGCAATCTACAGCGTCAGCCGCAAGGGGCGCCCGATCCTCAAGCCCTCTCACCTCGGCTTCCTGTTCACCGACGTGCCGAAGATCGACCGGCACCTGACGCTCACCGGGCAGGAGACCAGCCTTTTCGACCAGACCTGGGACCAGCCGTGGGGCGAGTGGCAGCACATCCGCAACCACTACCGCGAGCTCAAGGTCCATCTCAAGGAAAGCACCGCGCTGGCCCGCGTGTTCACCGTGACCTTCCGCATCTATGACGACGGGGTGGGCTTCCGTTACGAATTCCCCGACCAGGCAAATCTGCACCAGACAAATATCGCCGAAGAGCTGACCGAGTTCAACTTTGCGACAGACGGCACCGCGTGGTGGAAACCCGCCTTCCTGTGGAACCGCGAGGAATACCTCTACAACCGCACCCCGCTTTCGGCGGTCGGAACCGCGGATACCCCGGTCACGATCAAGCTCCCCGACGGCACCCACGTGGCGCTGCACGAAGCTGCCTTGGTCGATTACTCGGGCATGGCGGTGGCGCGGACCGAGGGGACCACGCTGCGCGCGCAGCTGACCCCCGGGGCGGGGCGGCCCAAGGTGACCAAGACCGGCGCCTGGACCACTCCGTGGCGCACGCTGATCGTCGCCGACGATGCCGGCGGCATCTACACCAGCCACCTGATGCTCAACCTCAACGAGCCGAACAAGCTCGGCGACATATCATGGTTCAAACCCGGCAAATTCGTCGGCGTGTGGTGGAACATGATCAAGGGCGAATGGACCTGGGCGCGCGGACCCAAGCACGGTGCGACCAATGAGCACGTCAAGCAGTACATCGATTTCGCCGCCGCCAACAAGATCCCCAGCGTGCTGGTCGAAGGCTGGAATGTCGGCTGGGACGGGGACTGGTTTGGCAACGGCAACGACATGGATTTCGCCAAGCCGACCGAAGACTTCGACGCCCAGATGCTCGCCGCATATGCCAAGAAGAAGGGCGTCCGCCTGATCGGGCACCACGAAACCGGCGGCTCGGCGAGTCATTACGAGGCGCAGTTCGACAAAGCGTTCAAGTTCGCCGCCGATCATGGCGAGATGGTGGTCAAGACCGGCTACGTCACCGACGCCGGGCAGATCGAGCGGGTCGAGGCCGACGGCACTTCCTCACGCGAGTGGCACGAAGGCCAATGGATGAGCAATCACTTCGTCCGCGTCGCCACGGCCGCGGCGAAGTACCATGTTGCCTTTGACAGCCACGAGCCGATCAAGGGCACTGGCCTGCAGCGCACCTACCCCAACTGGGTCGCGCGCGAAGGGTCGCGGGGCATGGAATACAATGCGTGGATTGGCGGCAAGAACCCGCCGGAGCATGAGGCGAACCTGGTCTTCACCCGGATGCTCGAAGGGCCGATGGACTTCACCCCCGGCGTCCTGAGCCTCAAGGGCAGCGAAGACAGCGATATCCTTTCGACCGAAGCCAAGCAGCTTGCGCTTTACGTTGTGCTTTATTCGCCTGTCGTAATGGCCGCCGATACGCCCGAGAACTACGCCAAGTATCCCAGGAGCTTCAAATTCATCCGCGATGTGCCGACCGACTGGCAGGACACCAAGGTCTTGGGCGGCGAGGTCGGTGATTACGTCACGATCGCGCGCAAGGTGCGCGGCGGAGAGGACTGGTTTGTGGGCGGGGTGGGCGACGAGCAGGAGCGCTTTGTCAGCTTCGACTTCGGCTTCCTCACCCCGGTCAAGACGTATCGCGCCGAGATCTACCGTGATGGCGATGATGCCGATTACCGCACCGACACGCGGCATTCGGTAACCTATGAAACCAAGGTGGTGGCCAGCGTCGACGCGATGAAGCTGCGCATCGCGCCAGGCGGCGGCTTTGCAATCCGGCTGGTGCCGGTGAAGTGAGCCTGCGCGGTCTGCTTGCGGCGTTGGTTATCTGGCTGGGGATGGCTGTCCCCGCGCTTGCTACAGACGACCAGGGGCACCGGATCGAAGTCGAACACGTGCAGGCCGCGGGCCTGCCGGAGCAGCGGCTGACCATCTGGTTGCCGCCCGGCTACGCCACCTCGAAGCGGCGCTACGGCGTGGTCTACATGCACGACGGGCACAACCTGTTCGATCTGACCAAGAGCAATTTCAACAAGATCTGGGCGGCGGACAAGGCGATGCTGGCGGCATCGCGTAAAGGCGGGTTCACGCCCTACATCATCGTGGGCATCTGGGCGCCCGGCGCAGATCGCTATCGCCAGTACCTGCCGAGGGAGATCTACGACGCGGCGGGTCCGTAGCAGCGCGCGCGGATGGACAAGCTGGCCGACGGCCCGGTGATCTCGGACGCCTACCTCGCTTGGCTGGCGGGACCGCTCAAGCGCTGGGTCGACAAGACTTATCGCACCAGGCCGGGCCGCATGGATACCGTGATCGCCGGGTCGAGCATGGGCGGACTGATGAGCTGCTATGCCTTCCTGCGCCGCCCCGACATCTATGGCCGCGCGGCCTGCGTCAGTTCGCATTGGCCGGCGGCCGAACCCGGCGCTCCGGGCAATTTCGATGCCGATCTTGCCGCGCAGTGGGCCCGGTGGTTCGCGCAGTACCTCGGTAAGCCGAAGGGGCGGCGGCTGTGGATGGATCACGGCACCGCCACGCTCGATGCCTGGTACGCGCCGTACCAGCAGGTGATCGACACGCGGCTCGCGGCGAGCGGCTGGAAGCGCGGGCGCGATTGGGAGAGCAAGGTCGATCCCGGCGCCGAGCACGAGGAAAATGCCTGGGCGGCGCGGCTGCCCGAGATTTTCGGCTGGCTGCTGCGACGCTAGGCCGGCCGCGGCAAGGCAGTCGTCGCCTTCATCTTTTCCATCGAGAAGGTCGAGCTGACATCGGCGATGTCGGGAATACGGGCGATCAGCTTGCGGTAAATCCGGTCATAATGCGCGATGTCGCGGACCACGATCTTGAGCAGGTAGTCGACCTCGCCGGCCATGCGGTGGCATTCGCTGATCTCGTCGATTTCCGCAATCCCGCGCGAGAACGCCTCCAGCCAGGCGGGGTCGTGCCGGTTGGTGCGGATCGCGACGAAAACGGTGGTGGCAAGGCCGAGCTTTTCGGCATCGAGCAGCGCAACACGGTGTGCGATAATGCCGGAGTCCTCCAGCCGCCGAATCCGCCGCCAGCAGGCGTTGCTCGACAGCCCGACGCGTTCGCCCACCTCGTGCACGGGGAGCGACGCATCCTGTTGCAGGATGCCCAGGATCACCCAATCCATGGTGTCCAATTTCGAATGTTGTTCTATCATTGGGATAGAATAGCACAAACGGCCCGATAAAGCGATAATCAGGTGATGAATTTGCAATGTGATCGGGTTATTGTGCTGCCCAAGCAACCGGGGAAATTTCATGTCGACCATGCGCCTGTTTACCGACCATCCCGAAAGCGTCGGCGAGAGCTACGGCGAACATCTGGTTACCGCTACAGGGTTCGGCACGCGGCTGGTGCTGACCGGACTTGCCTGTCTGGTCCACGCACTGCTGCCGTTCCTGTTCGTCAAGACCGGCAGCCAGCAGATATCCGGGCTCTATGACCGGATGGTCGCGAACCGGCGGCGAAATCCGCTAACCGGCGCAATGGATTTCTGTATTTAGGTGGAAAGGCCCCTCCCCGGTGGGGAGGGGTTAGGGGTGGGGGTTCCACGCCAGCGTCGATCCCCCATCCCCAGCCTTTCCCCGCCGGGGAAGGGAGCCAAGTGAGAATAACAGCGGGTCGTTCTAAAGCAGCAGGTACGCAAACCCCAGCGCGCAGGCGAAGCTGGCTAGCGTCGCGGTCACTACTGGCACCGCCGCACCCCAGCCCATGCCGAGCAGCAGGTCCATCCGGCTGCGCATCGCGGTAGCAGTCACTGCAAGCAGCAGCAGCGCCTTCGAGGCGATCAGACCCCACTGCACGAGCGGTTGCGGCAGTGCGATCAGGCTGTTGATCAGTACCACGCCAAGAAACGCGACGATGAACCACGGCAGCGCCAACCGCCGCCAGATCGGTTGCCCGGCAGCGTCTCCGGCGGGGCCAATTGCGAGGCTGGTCAGTGCCACCAGCGGCGCGAGGCTGGCCACCCGGGCGAGCTTGACGATCGTCGCGTAATTGCCCGCCGGGTCGGAGAAAGCGTATCCGCCGCCGATCGCCTGGGCGACATCGTGGATCGAGGCGCCGATCAGGAACCCCGCCTGCAGATCATGCAGCCCAAGCTCTCCCGCCAGCGCCGGGTAAACCGACATAGCGAACGCGCTGGCGAGCGAAACGCCGACCAGAGTCAGCGCGAACTGAGCCTGGCTCAACCGGTCCTTGCCGATCACCCCGTAAAGCGCGAGCGCGGCGCTCGCCCCGCAGATCGCAGTCGCCCCGCCGGCGAGGATGCCCGCGTACTTCGACTGTCCGCTGAGTTTGGCTCCAAACATGCCCCCAGCAAAGGTCAAGGCCATAACCACGCCCAGCGCCGCGAACGGCAGGGGCCCCAGTGCACTGATCTGCGTCCAGGTTACCTGCAGGCCAAGGACCACGATCCCCCAGCGCAGGCAAGTGCGCGAGGCGAAGTCGAGCCCGGCGTGGTTCTTCACGTCGTGCGAGATGAAGTTGAGCGCGAGCCCGACCAGCAGGCCGAGCAGGATCAGCGGAAAGCCGTAATGCTCCGACAGCCAGGCCGCCGCTGCCGCAGCCACGCCGCACAAGGCGAGGCCCGGCCAGAGCAGCGCGCGCCTGCTCGGCGCAGACTTGGCGGGCGACATTTCGGCAAGCTGGATTTCGCCAAACAGATCGCCGCCATAGGGCAAGCTGTCCCAATCGACGCTGGCCTTGCTTTGCGGTGATGCGCCCTCGGCCACTCGCGTTCCCCTAGTGTGACCGTCAGGCCATAACGAGCCTGACGGTCAGGGCAACCCACCGCTTACTTGTCGCCCAGTGCCTTGTCCTCGTTGGCGCGCTTGATCACGTAGACCCGGACGTTCTCGATCTGGTCGGGCGAGAACTGGTCCTTCCACGCGACCATTCCGTTCTGGCTGAGCAGCCCGTCATGGACGATCTGCTGCCACAGCTTGGGATTGCCGAGCGCCGCCGAGTGGCGCAGGTCGGGGTTGAGCGATCCAGCCACTGCGGCGTTGCCGTGGCAGACGCTGCAGCTGTTGGTGTAAATCTTCGAGCCGATCGCGAGCTGCTGCGGCGTACCGGTGAATGGCGGCGGATCGAGCACGCGGTCCACCATCGCCGGCATTGGCGCAAGCTGGCCCTGGGCACCGAGCTTGAACACCAGCAGGCGGCTGATGTTGGGGGTCATCTTGCTGGCCAGCTTGCCGCCTGAAACGTCCCACACCCCGCCCCAGCCGACCAGCACCGCGACATACTGTTCGCCGTCGATCGTGTAGGTCATCGGCGCGGCGAGGATGCCGCTTTGCGCCGGGAACGACCATAATTGCTTGCCGGTGTCGGCGGTATAGGCGCGGAATTCGCCTTGCGCGG
>JANOAD010000224.1:0-12866 GCA_031410955.1 Novosphingobium sp.
CCGCGTAGCGGATGGTGGAGGGGCCCCTCCGTCAGCCCTGCGGGCTGCCACCTCCCCATCGCAAGTCGATGGGGAGGATCGCGCCGACCTAATAGGCTTGGCCTCCCGCGCTCCCCCCGCTAAGCGCGCATCCCATGTCCAACCGCCGCACCTTTGCCATCATCTCGCACCCGGATGCGGGCAAGACCACTTTGACCGAGAAGTTGCTGCTGCAGGGCGGGGCGATCCATCTCGCCGGGCAGGTCAAGGCGCGGGGGCAAGCGCGGCGGGCGCGGTCGGACTGGATGAAGATCGAGCAGCAGCGCGGGATCTCGGTCACCTCCAGCGTGATGACCTTCGAGCGCCGTAGTCCTGATGGAAGCGTGATTACCTTCAACCTGCTCGACACCCCGGGCCACGAAGACTTTTCCGAAGACACCTACCGCACGCTGACCGCGGTCGATTCGGCGATCATGGTGATCGACGCGGCCAAGGGCATCGAGCCGCAGACCCGCAAGCTGTTCGAGGTGTGCCGGCTGCGTTCGGTGCCGATCATCACGTTCGTCAACAAAGTCGACCGCGAGGGCCGCTCGGTGTTCGAGATCCTCGACGAGGTGGCCGATGCGCTTGCGCTCGACGTCTGCCCGATGTCGTGGCCGATCGGGATGGGCGGTGAGTTCAAGGGCGTACTCGATTTCGCGACGAACACCATCGCGCGGCCAGAAGGCCCGAGCCGCGAGTTTCTCGGTAAGGTCACCCCGGCCGATGACATCCCGCCGGACATCGCCGACGAGATCGAATTGGGGCAGGGCGGTTATCCTTCATTCGACCTTAAAGCCTACCGCAATGGCGACCTGACCCCGGTCTATTTCGGCTCGGCGCTCAAGAACTTCGGCGTGGCCGAACTGATCGATGCGATCGCGACTTACGCCCCGCCGCCGCGCCCGCAGCCGAGCAGCGAGGGCACGATCAATCCCGAGGCCAAGGAAGTCACCGGCTTCGTGTTCAAGGTCCAGGCCAACATGGACCCGATGCATCGCGATAGAATTGCGTTCATGCGGCTCGTTTCGGGCACCTTCAAACGCGGCATGAAGCTCACACCCTCAGGCTCAGGCAAGCCGGTCGCAATCCACTCGCCGATCCTGTTCTTCGCGCAGGACCGCGAGATTGCCGACAGTGCCGAACCCGGCGACATCATCGGCATCCCCAACCACGGCACGCTGCGCGTAGGCGATACGCTTTCTGAGAACAACAAGCTGCGCTTCACTGGGCTGCCCAACTTCGCCCCCGAAATCTTGCGCCGCGTCGCGCTCAAGGATCCGACCAAGACCAAGCAATTGCGTAAAGCACTCGACGACCTCAGCGAAGAAGGCGTGATCCAGGTGTTCTATCCTGAAATCGGCGCTTCGTGGATTGTCGGTGTCGTCGGACAGCTGCAATTGGACGTGCTGATTTCGCGGCTGGAGGCGGAATACAAGGTCGAGGCAATGCTCGAACCCGCGCCGTTCGAAACCGCGCGCTGGCTCAAAGGCAGCGACGCGGCGCTCAAAGGCTTTGCCGATTTCAATCTCAACAACCTCGCCAAGGACCGCGACGGCGACCCGGTGTTCATGGCGCGCTCGGCATGGGATGTCGGCTACCAGCAGGAACGCAATCCGGACCTGGTGTTCTCGGCGACCAAGGAACGTTGACTTCGGATTTCGGCGCGTGGCCTTCGACAGGCTCAGGCTGAGCGGGCCTTGGGATGAGCCACCAGATAACCCCGCTCATGCTGAGCCTGTCGAAGCACACGCGGCGCCCTTGCCCAACTGCTGCTGCGAAACTAGGCTGCACCCATGGAATTCACCGACACCCTCACCCCCGAACACGAAGCGATGATCGACAAGCAAGCGGTGTTCTTCATTGCCACGGCCGCAGCCGATGGCCGGATCAACCTCTCGCCCAAGGGCCTCAAGGATACCTTCAAGATTCTTTCCCCCAGCCGCGTCGCCTATCTCGATCTTGGTGGGTCGGGTAACGAGACCCATGCGCATTTGGCGGCAGACGGCCGCATCACGATCATGATGTGCAATTTCGAACAGCCCGCGCTGATCCTGCGGATCTATGGCCGCGGCCGCGCGGTGCTGCCGCAGGATGCCGACTGGGCCGAGCTGGCGGCGCGTTTCACCCTGCTCCCCGGCACGCGGCAGATTTTCGACATTGCGGTCGAGAGCGTCCAGACTTCGTGCGGCTGGGGCGTGCCGATCATGCACGTCGATCACGAACGCGCGACGCTGCCCAAGTACCACGCGCAGTCCGATCCCGAGAAATGGGTGACCAAGATGAGCGGGCGGACGCGCTCGATCGACGGTTTGCCGACCCGCGCGACCGACCGGTTTATTGGCGGCGATACGGGAGCCAATCTGTCGTAGGTCCGTTCTTGACCACGAACGGACCCGATCCCGAATGCAACTCACTTTCGCCAGCTACAACATCCACAAGGGGGTGGGGCTCGATCGGCGCCGCGATCCCGAGCGGATCATGGCGGTGCTGCGCGAGATCGACGCCGACGTGATCGCGCTGCAGGAGGCCGACCGCCGCTTTGGCGAGCGCCATGCAGTGCTGCCGCATCAACTGCTGGAGGATCATGGCCATTACCGCGCTGTGTCCTTGTCGACCGGGTCCAACTCGATCGGCTGGCACGGCAACGCGCTGCTGGTGCGCCGTTCCTTCACCATTGCCGAGGCAGGTATCGTCCCGCTCCCGACGCTCGAGCCGCGCGGGGCGATCCGCGCTGACCTGCTGGTGGATGGTCGGCAGGTGCGGGTGGTCGGCATGCACCTCGACCTTTCCGGACTGCGCCGGCGCCAGCAGGTCCGCGCGGTGCTCGCGCATTGCGCGCGCTGCGACCATCCCAGCCCGACCGTGCTGATGGGCGATTTCAACGAATGGTCACAGCACGGCTTTTCCTTGCGCGAGTTCCACGCGCCGTGGCGGGTGCTTGCGCCGGGGCGCAGCTTTCCCTCGCGCCGGCCGGTCGCTCAGTTCGACCGGGTGGTCATCTCGCCCGAGTGGCACTGCGAGCGCAGCGGGGTCCATCACAGCGCGCTTGCCGCCATGGCCTCGGACCATTTACCCGTCTGGGCAAAGCTGACGCTGCCCAAAAAACTTGAATTACTTTGAGCGCGCCGAACATTCGCTGCTCGGTGCGGTAGGCAAGCGCCTGACCTATCGGCGGTCTGCTCTCGCCACCTAAGCCGCTGGTCGCGCCGCCCCGCGTAGGGGAGAGGCGCAAGCGCTATTTCAAGTGAGACTCGGTAGGCTTTGGCTTGCTAGGGACGTGGGGCTGCGGCGGTGTTTTTAGCATTCGCTTCAAAACCTCGTCTTCTCGTTCTTGATCGGTCTCAGTCATGTATCGGAATCCCTTCGATGGTGCTCGCGCCAAGATCGAAAGATCGCATAGGCACTTCAAGGAACTTGTAGGTCTTCAAAATGCCTTCAACAAGGCTCAGCCGTTGGCAATTGAACATGAACCACAGCCCAATGGCGATACCGTAGTCTTCGCTCGAATAGCCGCGTTGCCTCCACTTCAGCATGGTGCGGTTGTCGCCGACATCGTTGGAGCGTTTCGATCCTCGCTGGACATCGCGGTAAGCCAAGCCTGCATCTTACGTGGCCAGACAGACAAGAGGCTGCTTGGCAAAACCTACTTTGCATTTGCGGGAAGCGAAAAGGACTGGGACAACAATGTCGCTAATCGCATGGCGGGAGCCGACGCGACAATCCGCGCAACTGTTAGAAGCTTCCAGCCTTGGGCCGAAAACGGAAATGAATTGCTTTATGCGCTGAGCAAGCTCTCTGCCAACGACAAGCATGTTGACCTAGTGCCAGTCGGCGCAGGCGTTGGTGAACTAACCATCGAAAGCCTGAAACTTTCACGCGAAGACAACTTGGCCTGCGGCATTCAACACCGTGTGCCAGCATGGGGAAGCGATGCCAGGGTTGAGCTTCTAACCGTCCTCGCCCCAGCAAAAGCGGAGGTCATCGGACCATGTGTCCTCAATGCTAGCATCGGCTTCACTTGGGATGCCGCTGGCGCAGCCGGAAAACCCGTCATTCCAGTGCTGAACCAGATGGGCGCAATGTGCGAGCAGATCATCAATGCTTTGGAAGCCGCCGCTAAGCTGCCCTGAGTGGACGTGTCGGCCTGTCTTAGCCTCTGTATCAGAGATGCGCGTCTTTGTCATGTATACAATGCCCAAAAAATAGGCAGAGCGCGCAATTTTCGGGCGGGCGTGCGGTCCTCGTTATCACTTCATTTCACGCTGAATCCTGAAATGCCACGATAATTGCGTTTTGGCACGATCATTGCTGCATCTGCGAAGCCGGCGTGGGGCCGGCCGAACCAGGGGATGGGCATGAAATTCATCGTTGCCATTATCAAACCCTTCAAGCTCGACGAGGTGCGCGATGCGCTCGGCACGCTCGGAGTTGCGGGCATGACCGTAACCGAGGTCAAGGGCTTCGGACGGCAGAAGGGGCAGACCGAGATCTATCGCGGCGCTGAATACCACACCAACATGTTGCCCAAGGTGAAGATCGAAGTGGCGGTGAGCGACGCGCTTGCCCCGCAGGTGGTCGAAACGATCCAGCAGGTGGCGAGCACCGATGCGATCGGCGACGGCAAGATCTTCGTGCTCGAACTGGCCTCGGCCACCCGCATCCGCACCGGCGAAACCGGGGATACCGCGCTGTGAGCGGGCGCGTAATAGGAGGGAAACCATCAATGAGCCGCAAGATTCTGGCGGGTGCCGGGGCTTTCTCCGCCGCGCTTGCCGCCGTGCCGGCGCTCGCCGCCGATCTGGTCAAGGCGCCGGCCGATCCGGCGGTGCTGGCCGCGATGACCAACAAGGGCGATACCAGCTGGATGCTGATTTCATCGGTGCTGGTGCTGATGATGAGCGTGCCCGGTCTGGCGCTGTTCTACGGCGGCCTGGTCCGCACCAAGAACATGCTCAGCGTGCTGATGCAGGTGTTCATGATCGTTTCGATCGCCGGCCTCGTCTGGGTCGGCTGGGGCTATTCGATGGCCTACACCTCGGGCGGCGAAGGTCCGCTCGCGCCGTTTGTGGGCGGGTTCTCGAAGATCTTCCTCCGGGGCGTTTCGGCGAGCACTTACGCCGCGACCTTTTCGAACAACGTCTATCTGCCCGAATTCTCCTTCGTGGTGTTCCAGATGACCTTCGCGATGATCACCCCGGCGCTGATCGTCGGGGCCTTTGCCGAGCGCGTGAAGTTCTGGCCGCTGATGCTGTTCGTGGTGCTGTGGCTGACGATCGTCTATTTCCCGATCGCACACATGGTGTGGTACTGGGCCGGCCCGGACTTCCTGGTCGATACGGTCAAGAAGGCGGCTGACGGTTCACTGATCAGCCAGGACGCCGGGTACCTGTGGGGCATGGGCGCGCTCGACTTCGCCGGCGGCACCGTGGTGCACATCAACGCCGGAATTGCCGGTCTGGTCGGCTGCCTGATGATCGGCAAGCGCGTCGGCTTCGGCAAGGAAGCCACCCCGCCGCACTCGCTGACCATGACCATGATCGGTGCCTCGCTGCTGTGGGTTGGCTGGTTCGGCTTCAACGCCGGGTCCAACCTTGAAGCCAATGGCGTGACCGCCGTGGCCTTCATCAACACCATGGTTGCCACTTGCGCCGCGGCAGTCAGTTGGTCGCTGGTCGAACAGGTCCACCACGGCAAACCGTCGATGCTGGGTGCTGCCACCGGTGCGGTTGCCGGGCTGGTCGCGATCACTCCGGCTTCGGGCTTCGCGGCGCCGATGACCTCGATCGCACTGGGCTTTCTGGTTTCACCGATCTGCTACCTCTTCGTCAGCACGGTCAAGAACAAGCTCAAGTACGACGACACGCTCGACGTCTTCGGCGTCCACTGCATCGGCGGGATCGTCGGCGCGCTGGCCACCGCAGTGGTCGCGGCTCCGAACCTCGGCGGGCAGGGCTACTTCGACTACACGGTGTTCCCGGCGATCGCGGTGACGCCCGAAGGCTACAGCATCTCCACCCAGCTGCTGACCCAGCTCAAGGCGGTGCTGATCACGCTGGTCTGGTCGGGCGGTGTCTCTGCGGTGCTGTTCTTCGCCATCGACAAGGTGATGGGCCTGCGCCCCAGCGAAGAAGCCGAGCGCGAAGGCCTCGACCTCAACGAACACGGCGAGCGCGCCTACAACTACTAGGCGCCCGTTACACCAGATTGGCGGGGTCGGGGTCCTCCTCTCCTCCCCTCGGTCCCGCCAACCCCCGTTCCTCCTGCGAACGCACAACTGACAAGGGCCGGGGCGCAAGCTCCGGCCCCTTTTTCGTGGGCTTGGGAAGGAAGCCTAGATCCTCTCCATTTTTCCTCTTGGACAAATGGGGAGGTGGCAGTTCCGCAGGAACTGACGGAGGGGTATCGACGCCTGCGCAGATACCCCTCCGTCAGTCGCAAGGGCGACTGCCACCTCCCCATTTGGCTACGCAAAATGGAGAGGACCTAAGTAAGATTTACCGGGACAAAGCCGCTTCGCTCTGATCCATGAGCTGCGCCATAATCTCGGCAACCGGCTCCTCGGAATTGACCATGCCGACCGACTGCCCGGCCATCACCGAGCCGCTTTCCACATCACCGTCGATCACCGCGCGGCGCAGCGCGCCGGCCCAGAAGTGTTCGATCTGGAGCTGCGCCTCGCCCATATCGACCGTGCCCGCATCGAGCAGCTTGGCGACTTCGATCTGTTTGGCGGTGAACTCCTCGGTGCCTTTGTTCTTGAGCGCGCGGACCGGGATCACCGGCAGCCGCGGGTCGACCTGCACGGAAGTGATCGCGTCGCGCGCGTTGGCGCGGAAGAAGGCCTTCTTGAACGCGGGGTGGGCGATGCTCTCGGTGGCGCAGGCGAAGCGCGTGCCGAGCTGGACCCCGACCGCGCCCATTTCGAGATAAGCCGCGATCATGTCACCGCGCCCGATCCCGCCGGCGACGAAGACAACGTGGTCGGCGCTGAGCTCGGGCAGGAATTCCTGTGCCAGCACCGAGGTCGCCACCGGGCCGATGTGCCCGCCCGCTTCGCTGCCCTCGATCACCAGGGCATCGGCGCCCGAACGCAGCAGCTTCTTCGCGAGCGCCAGGGTTGGCGCGAAGACCAGCACCTTGGCCCCGAACGCCTTGATCGCATCGACGCTGCCTTTGGGTGGGATGCCGCCCGCCAGCACCACGTGGCTGACCTGATGCTGCGCGCAGACCGCAATCAGGTCGAACAGCATCGGGTGCATCGTGATCAGGTTGACCCCGAACGGCTTGCCGGTCAGCGCCTTGGTCGCGGCGATTTCGGCGTCGAGCAGATCGGGGGTCATCGCCCCGCAGGCAATCACGCCGAAGCCGCCAGCATTGCTGATCGCGGAGACGAGATTGCGCTCCGACACCCAGCTCATCGCGCCGCACAGGATCGCATATTCAGTGCCAAGGAACTGGCACCCGCGCTGCATCAGCGCCCGGGACTTGTCATGCACTCGGGAAATCCCCCATCTGGTTGAAGCGGCCCCATAGGCGGGGGCGGTGCTGCTCGCTAGTCCCCGAACGCTTCGCGACGGGCTGCCTCATGCGCCGGATCGAGCGACAGTACGGCAAGGTCGTGCAGCGAACCATCGGCGGCTTTGACCTGATCCCGCAGCATCGCCTCGGCGCGAAACCCGCATTCCTCGAACAGCGTGATCGCCCCGGTCTGATCCGGCGTCATCCGCGCGGTCAGTTTGCCCGCGCCCGCCGCGATCGCATCGGTGACGATTTGCGCGAGCAATTTGCGTCCAAGACCTTTGCCGCGCCAATCTGGCGTGACCAGCAGGCGCACGTCCCAGACGTGGGGCGACCAGCTGAACCGGTCCGAAAGTGCGGCGATGGTCGCCACGACCTCGCCCTCGGCAATCGCGACCAGGCTGGCGATCTGTCCCTGCTCCTGCGCGGTGAGCCAGGCGTCGAGCACCTTGGGCTCGCGGATGTCGCGGGCGAGGAACAGCAGATCGTGCGGCGGCATCGCCGCGGCGAACCGGGCGAGTCCATCCGCATCGCTGCGACCCGGAGCGCGAATGGCAATTTCGGTCTTGGTGTCAGTCATCAAACGCTCTTTTCCGCCAACCATGTATCGAGTTTCGGCCACATCCGCTTGACCGCATTGGGCCCGGCGATGAGGCTGACGTGGCCGCCTTTCAGCACTACCTGTTCCTTGTCCTCACTGCCGATCAGCCCGATCAGCGGGGCCGACGCGCCGGTGGTGACGATGTGATCGTGTTCGGCCGTCACGTGCAGGAACGGCGCGCTGATCTTGCCGAGTTCGACCGGGCGCCCGCCAACTTTCATCCGCCCCTCCATCAGTGCATTGTCCCACACCAGCTGCTTGGTCGTCTCGCGGAAATACTCCCCGGCGAGCGGCAGCATGTCGTTGCTCCAGCGGTCGAACATGCGGTGGCCCTTGACGAATTCGTCGTTCCACAGGTTGTCGAGCAGCGCGAAATTGGCCGAGACCCGCCCCGCCGGGCGCAGCATGTCGAAGGCGGTGAGCAGCATTTCCACCGGCGCGAGGCCCAGCGTATCGACCAGCCGGTCGACATCGAAATAGCGCTGGTCCGACCACGCCTTGAACATGGTCATCTGGTGGAAATCTACGGGCGTGGTGAACACCGCCAGGTTCTTCGGACCCTTGGCATGGTTGAGCCCCGACCACAGCACCGACAGCACGCCGCCCATGCAATAGCCGACCAGGCTGACATCTTCTTCGCCGGTCAACCGCTGCACCTCGGCAATCGAACTTCCGACGAAGTCCTCGACATAGTCCTTCATGCCGAGCGCGCGGTCTTCGGGCCGGGGAGCTTCCCAATCGGCCATGAACACGTCGTAACCGCGCAGCAGGAGGAACTCGACCAGGCTTTGCCCGGGCACCATGTCGAAGATGTAGCCGCGGTTGGTGGTCGCCATCACCAGCAGCACCGGCACGCGGTACACCTCGTCGGTCAGCAGGTGATAGTGATAGAGCCGCAACGGGCCCCGGCTCAGCACCACGTCCTTGGGACTGGCCCCAAGCACCGGCGCGGACGAGGCGAGGTAGCCGAGCCCTTTGAGATTGCGCTGGATCGCCCGCTCGACCGCACTGGGCGCTGAACCGGCGGTGGCGGTGGCAGTGGCCATCAGGCTTCGGCGGCCGGGCTGGGCGGCTTGCGGGTGCGCGCCACTGCTGGACGGGCTGGGCTACTGCCAGGAGCCACGGTGCGCAAAGCTTGCTCGATCCGCGCGAGCGTGGCTTCGATTGCCCCCAACCGTGCGCCCAGGGCCTCGAAGTCCGCCCGGCTCGGCAGGTTGGCGCCGGCGAGCAGTTTGGCGCTGGCTTCCTGACTGGCGGCCTGCATTTGCATCGCCGCGCCGCTCATCGCCTGCATTGCCTGCGCGGTTTCGGGTTTGGCCAGCAGCTCGGTGCCGTGCTCGTTGACCAGCTTTTCCCACTGGCTCATCCAGCCGCGGGCAAGACCGAACGGATCGAAGTCGGGCGTATCGCTCATCGTCCGCGATCATTGGCGCGGTGCGCGGCGAGGTCAAGTGCGACAGTTTGTCACTTGTTTGCAGCTTGCGACCAAGCCAAGGACAGCCGCGGTTAATCCGCGGGGGCCGATGGGCCCCTGCGAGTCGCACTCCGAGGCCCCTTGCTCAAGCCATTCCGCACCTTCGCCGATCCCGATTTCGCCAGCCTGCGCGGCAAGCCGCGCGATCGGCTGACCGGCGCCGTGCTGGCAATCATTGTCGAAGTCCTGCTGGTTCTGGCGGTCTTGTCCATCGGGGCCGGGCTCAATCCGCTGAAGAACGCGCGAAGCGCACTGGTCAGCATCACCATTCAAGAGGAACACAAGAAACCTCCCGAATTCCTCAAGGCGGCTCCCGGGCATGAGCACAAGGCGCTGGCATCGCTGCAGCCGCCGCCTGCCGTGATCAAGCCGAACCCTGTATCCCCCGTGGTACCCCAGCCCGCGCCAACGGCGTTAGCGATCATCCCCGTCACTCCGAGCCAGATGGCGGCGGCGGATATCAAGCCCGCGCCGCGCCCGGGGGCGGCCTTTGCGGTTTCCGGCAAAGGCCAGTTCGGCCCTGCGGCACCCGGCAACTCGGGGGATACCAAAAGCGTCGGCACCGCGCCCAACGGCCAGCCGCTCTATGCCGCGGCGTGGTACCGCGAGCCGTACGACAGCGAACTGGCTGGCTATCTCTCCACCGCCGACGGTCCCGGCTGGGCGCTGATTGCCTGCCGCACGGTGCCCGATTTCCGGGTCGACGACTGCGTCGGGCTGGACGAATACCCCAACGGCTCGCGCCTTGAACGCGCCGTGCTGGCTGCCGCATGGCAGTTCCGTGTGCGCCCGCCGCGGCTGGGCGGGGTGTCCAAGTACGGCGAATGGGTGCGGATCAGGATCGATTACGGGATTCGCCGCAACTGATCGCTTTTGCAGATCAGTCTACCTAATATAATCTGTTATGACTATTTATCGGCACTGATAGGGTTCATTCCAGAACGTGCGGTTTGTGGTATCAATCCGCAGACCGCCAGAATCAAAGGAGCCTGCCATGAACGCCGAAACCAAGTGCCCGATGGGCCATGGAGACACCTCTGTCCGCGCGCTGCTTGGGCGGCAGAACAAGGATTGGTGGCCCGACGCGCTCGCGGTGGACATCCTTGCCCCGAACGGCAGCAGCAATCCGATGGGCGATGGTTTTTCTTATGCCGAGGCGTTCAAGACGCTCGACTATGCCGCGCTCAAGGCTGACCTGACCGCGCTGATGAACGACAGCCAGCCGTGGTGGCCGGCCGACTATGGCCATTACGGCCCGTTCTTCATCCGCATGGCCTGGCACGCGGCGGGCACTTATCGCACCGGTGACGGGCGCGGCGGGGCCAATTCGGGCCAGCAGCGCTTTGCCCCGCTCAATTCCTGGCCCGACAACGGCAACTTGGACAAGGCCCGCCGCCTGCTGTGGCCGATCAAGCAGAAGTACGGCCAGTCGATCAGCTGGGCCGACCTGTTCATCCTCGCCGGCAACGTCGCCATCGAATCGATGGGCGGCCCGGTGTTCGGCTTCGGCGGCGGCCGCGCCGACGTCTATGAGCCCGAGCGCGACATCTACTGGGGCGACGAAGACAAATGGGTCAACGAAGGCGTCCAGACGCGTATCGATGAAGAGCGCGGCCTGACCGACCTCGACGGGCCGCTCGCGGCAATCCAGATGGGGCTGATCTACGTCAACCCCGAAGGCCCCGGCGGCAACCCCGATCCATTGAAGTCCGCGCGCGACATCAAGGCGACTTTTGAGCGCATGGCGATGAACCATGAGGAAACCGTCGCGCTCACCGCCGGCGGGCACACCTTCGGCAAGGCCCACGGTAACGGCGACGCTTCGCTGCTCGGCAAGGCACCGGCGGGCGGCGATATCGCCGCGCTCGGCTTCGGCTGGACCAGCAGCGCCGAACACGGCGGGATCGGCGAGTTTGCCGTGACCAGCGGGATCGAGGGTTCGTGGGTCAACACGCCGACCACCTGGTCGGAGAACTATTTCCGCCTGCTGCTCGATTATGACTACGAGCTGGTCCATTCGCCCGCTGGTGCGCAGCAATGGCAGCCGGTGGGCCAGAAGCCCGAGGACATGGCTCCAGCATCGTGGGATCCGAACATCAAGGTCCCGACCATGATGACCACCGCCGACATGGCGCTGAAAATGGATCCCGAATTCCGCGTGATCTCGGAAAAGTTCCGGGCCGATCACGAGGCGTTCAAGGACGCCTTCGCCCGCGCCTGGTTCAAATTGTGCCACCGCGACATGGGGCCCAAGCAGCGCTACCTCGGCCCCGAAGTGCCTGCCGAAGACCTGATCTGGCAGGATCCGATCCCTGCCGCGATGGTGCCGGCACCTGGCGAGATCGAAGCGGTCAAGGCGAAGATCGCTGCGAGCGGCCTCACGGTCAGCCAGTTGGTCAAGACCGCCTGGGCTTCGGCCAGCACCTTCCGCAAATCGGACTTCCGCGGCGGCGCCAACGGGGCGCGAATTGCGCTCGCTCCGCAGAAGGACTGGGATGTCAACGAACCAGCTGAATTGGCCAAGGTGCTCGATTCGCTTAACGGATTGCGCGGCGCGCTGTCTCTTGCCGATGCAATCGTGCTGGGCGGTGCCGTGGGTCTGGAGAAGGCAATCAAGGATGCCGGGTTCAATGTGCAAGTGCCATTTACCGCCGGCCGGGGTGACGCAACGCAGGACCAGACCGACGCTGACAGCTTCGCCCCGCTCGAGCCGCAGGCCGATGCCTTCCGCAACTACCTGCCCAAGAAGCTCAGGGTAAAGACCGAGGAACTGATGCTCGACAAGGCGGCGCTGCTCGGCCTGTCAGCGCCCGAACTGGCGGTGCTGATCGGCGGTTTGCGCGTCCTCGGCACCAACCACGGCGACCGCGGCCACGGCAGCTTTACCAAGCGTCCGGGACAGCTGACCAACGACTTCTTCGTCAACCTGCTGGGCATGACCAACGCATGGAAGGCGAGCGACGAGAGCGAAGAGGAATTCGTTGCAACCGACCGGTCGCACGGCGGCGAGAGCTGGCGCGCGACCCGCGCCGACCTTGTGTTCGGCTCGAATTCGGAACTGCGTGCAGTCGCCGAGGTCTATGCCGAGAACGGCCACGAGGAGAAGTTCGTGAAGGACTTCGTCGCGGCCTGGACCACGGTGTTGAACGCCGATGGGTTTGACATCGCATAAGTGAATTAGCCGCCCCGCTAAATCGCCCCCCCCCGGCGGGGTGGGGTTGGGGTGGGGGTTCCACGCTCGATAGGGCGGAC
>JANOAD010000225.1:0-27492 GCA_031410955.1 Novosphingobium sp.
TGACAACCACCGCTTCGGCCACGGCAAGGCTGAGGCGCTCGCGGCGATGTTCCAGGTCGTGCTGATCTCGATCTCGGCGCTGACCCTGGCGCTGCGCGCGGGCTCGCAGTGGATCAGCGGCGCGCGGCCAGCCAGCGCGGATGATGGAATTGCGGTTTCGGTCGTGGCGATCGGCGCGACCATGGCCTTGCTGGTGTGGCAGCGGCGGGTGATCAGGAGCACCGGTTCGCTCGCGATTGCGACCGACCACCTGCATTACAAGTCGGACCTGGTGCTCAACTTCGCGGTGATCGCCGCGCTGGCGCTGGACCAGTATGCTGGGGTGCCGAACGCGGACGCAGTGTTCGGCCTCGGTATCGCACTATGGCTCGGCTGGGGGGCGTGGCACGCCTCGCAGGAAGCGGTCGAGCAGCTGATGGATCACGAATGGCCCGATGCGCGCAAGGCGCAGTTCCTCGAAGTCGTCGCCATGCATCCTGAACTCAAGGGTCTGCATGATCTGCGCACGCGGTCATCGGGCAACCGCGATTTCGTGCAGTTCCATGTCTCGGTGAACCCCGACATGACGGTGCGCGAAGCCCACGACGTGATGGACGAGATCGAGGAAAAACTGCTGCGCGAATTCCCCGGAATCGAGATTCTGATCCATCCCGATCCCGAAGGTCTGGTCAATGAAACCGGGCTGGCGGCGAAGGACCTGCTCGCCGATATCGATACGCCGCACGAACGCGGCAGCTAAGGTCACACGAAGGTCACACCAAAACGACCCGCCGACGCGAAACCGTCCTAGGGCGCATATGACCCGAATACGACTTTTCAAAGAGCTGCCCATCGCCATAGCAGCGCGCCGCAATGTAGGAAAATGTAAGCTTAAAGACCGCGGCCTTCGCCGCCGAGGAACGCGGCATAGCTCTTCGCGATCCCGTCCCTGAGGGCGACCTGCGGCCGCCAACCCAACGCCGCCAGCTTGGCACTGTCCATCAGCTTGCGCGGGGTGCCGTCGGGCTTGCTCGGGTCGGTAACCACCGGGCCGTCGTAGCCCAGCACCTCCATCACCAGCCGGGTCAGCTCCATGATCGACACGTCGCTGCCCGAGCCGACGTTGACGTGGCTGTCATCCGAATAGTGCCTGAGCAGGTGCAGGCATGCATCGGCGCAATCGTCGACGTAGAGGAATTCGCGGCGCGGGGTGCCGCTGCCCCAGACTACCACTTCACCGCCGGCCAGCTTGGCCTCGTGCACCTTGCGGATCAGCGCGGGCATGACGTGGCTGGCGTTCAGATCGAAATTATCGCCGGGTCCATAGAGGTTGGTCGGCATCGCACTGATGAAGTCGCAGCCGTATTGCCGGCGATAGGCCTCGGCGAGCTTGATTCCGGCAATCTTGGCGATCGCGTACCACTCGTTGGTCGGCTCCAAGGGCCCGGTCAGCAGCGCCTCTTCCTTGATCGGCTGCTCGGCGAGCTTGGGATAGATGCACGAGGAGCCGAGGAACAGCAGCTTTTCGACCCCGACCGATTCGGCCCCGGTCAGCACCGAGGTTTCGATCAGCAGGTTATCGCGCAGGAATTCGACCGGCATCGTTGCGTTGGCAAGGATCCCGCCGACCCGTGCGGCCGCCAGCACCACCACCTGCGGGCGCTGGTTGTGCATCCATCCCAGCACCGCGCGCTGATCGGTCAGGTCAAGCTCATCGCGGCTGGCGGTGATCACTTCGCAGTTTTCGGATGCCAGGCGGCGCACGATCGCACTGCCGACCATGCCGCGGTGCCCGGCGACCCAGATCCGTTTTCCGGCCAGCTCGAACGGAACCGCTCCCATCGTCAGTTGCCGCGTTCGATCGGGGCGCTACGCATCGTCAAGAGGTCAGCCGCGACCATTTCGCGGACCAGATCGCGCACAGCGATCGTCGCGCTCCAGCCGAGCTTGTCGCGCGCTTTGGCCGGATCGCCGATCAGCAAGTCAACTTCGGTCGGGCGGAAGTAGCGCGGGTCGATCGCCACGCGCAGCGCCCCGGTCTTGCTGCAGAAGCCCTGTTCGTCCACCCCGCTGCCGCGCCACTCCAGCGCAATCCCGGCATCGGCAAAGGCCCATTCAACGAATTGGCGCACCGTGGTGGTGACCCCGGTTGCCAGGACATAGTCGTCGCCCTGTTCCTGCTGGAGCATGCGCCACATGCCTTCGACATATTCGCGGGCATGGCCCCAGTCGCGCTGCGCGTCGAGGTTGCCGAGGTAGAGCACGTCCTGCCGCCCGAGCGTGATCGCGGCGGCGGCGCGGGTGATCTTGCGGGTCACGAAAGTCTCGCCGCGCAGCGGGCTTTCGTGGTTGAACAGGATTCCGTTCGAAGTGTGCATGCCGTAAGCTTCGCGGTAATTGACCGTGATCCAGTAGGCATAGAGCTTGGCGGCGGCATAGGGGCTGCGCGGATAGAACGGCGTGGTCTCGCGCTGCGGGACTTCCTGGACCAGCCCGTAGAGCTCGCTGGTCGAGGCCTGGTAGAAGCGGCACTTTTGTTCCAACTTGAGGATGCGGATCGCCTCGAGCAACCGCAAGGTGCCGATTCCGTCCGAGTTGGCGGTATATTCGGCGGTCTCGAAACTGACCGCGACGTGGCTCTGCGCGGCGAGGTTGTAGATCTCGTCCGGCTGCACTTCCTGGACAATGCGGATCAGGTTGGTCGCGTCGGTCAAGTCACCGTAATGCAACGTAAGCTGCGGCGAAGGCACATGCGGGTCTTCGTAGATGTCGTCGATCCGCCCGGTGTTGAACGAACTTGAGCGGCGTTTGATGCCGTGGACGCGGTAGCCCTTTTCGAGCAGCAGCCGGGCGAGATAGGCGCCGTCCTGACCGGTCACCCCGGTGATCAATGCGGTCTTGGTCACTATGCAGTTTCTTTCGGAAATAGCTGGATTATCTTGGCGATAGCACGCCGCACTGGCTCGTGCTGGCCTTCATTAGTCTTGCCCAGGCGGACCACGGTCACCGCGTTGGTGCGCGATACCACGACAAATTGGCCGAGGTGGCCGTTCAATGAGAATACATTGCCGGGAAGTCCCGACCACATCGCCGCTTCGCCCGGCGGCGCCTTGTTGAGCCAGGTCTGCGCGCCGTAGCCCACCATATGCGGCGAACTGGTGGTCATGAAATCGATCCACTGCACCGGCACCAGCTGCGCGCCCTTGATCGCTCCGCGCTGGCGCATGAATTCGCCGAACTTCGCCCAGTCGCGCGCGGTGCCGTGGATCAGGCTGCCGCCGATGAGCGTTCCGGCCAGATCGAACTCGGGGACCATGCTCTTCATGCCGAGCGGCTCGAACAAGCGGGTGCGCAGGTAATCGCCGACCACGCGCGCGCGCTCACCGGGATCGGTGCTGGTGGTCAGCGAGCGCACGGCGAGATCGGCGAGGATCACCGAGGTGGCGGAGGAATATTCCCACTTCGAACCCGGCAAGGCCTCAAGCGGCTGGGCCTCGGCATAGGCCGCCATATTGTCGCGCCCGTCGAGGAACAGCATGCGCACCGTATCGGCTTCGTAAGGCGGATCGGTTTCTTCGTCGTGCTTCAGCCCCGAATGCATCTGCAGCAGCTCACGCAAAGTGATCTCGCCGCGCGGATCGCCGGGGCGCTGCCACGCCGGGATCGGCACGCCTTCATCGAGCCTCAACCGGCCGTCGGCAACCAGCATCCCGATCATTACGCCGGTCACGGTCTTGGCCATCGACCAGCTGACGAAACGGGTGTTCTCGTGATAGCCGGGGGCGAACCGTTCGGCGACGAGCTTGCCATGATACAGGACCAGTAGCGCGCGCGTCTCGGCGGTCGGGTCCTGGCTGAACAGCGCGTCGGCCGTACGGGCCAGTGCTTCGCGGTTGACCCCCGGCTTGTCGACCACCGCTTTCATCGCGGCCTCGGTCAAGGGCGGGGGGGGCGGCGGAGCCGAGCTTTGCCCCGAGCAGGCGATCAGGGCTGGCAGCGCAAGCAGCGGCAGGATAAGGGACGGGCGGCGCGCAGGCATGGCGCGCATCCCTTGCGCAAAGGCATGGCAATGGCAACTCAAAACCCGGCGCATGTTAACCCCTCGGGCGATCCCAGGGCAAGGCTGCGCCGCCGCGCTTTGTGGCTCGGTCTCGCGTTGATTGCGCTGCTGATCGCCTGGTTCTGGGCGCCGCTCCACGCCTATGCCCGCGCCGAGGCTGCGGTTGGCGCACGCGTCGCCTGTTCGTGCCGTTATCTCGGCGGGCGCGAGCTCGGCGATTGCCGCAAGGATTTCGAACCTGGCATGGAACTGGTCATGCTGTCCGAAGACGCCGCGGCGAAGAGCGTGACCGCACGATTTCCGCTGATCGCGAGCCAGACCGCGACCTACCGCCCCGGTTTTGGCTGCCAGCTGGAACCGTGGCAGGGATAAGACGTTGAATGCCGGCGAAGAAGGGCCAACTACAAGCCATGGCTGACCACGACATCTACCCTGTCATCCTGTGCGGGGGCAGCGGCACCCGGCTCTGGCCGCGCAGCCGCGCGGTAAAGCCCAAGCCCTTCCTGCCGCTGGTCGGCGAGGAAACGCTGTTCGAGCAAACGGTGAGCCGCTGCGCGCGCGAAGCCGGGTTTGCCGCACCGATCGTGGTCACCGGCACGGCGCACCTCGCCCATGTCGAAGCGCAGCTCGCGGGAGACGCCGAGGCGCGGATCATCGTCGAACCTTCAGCGCGCAACACCGCCGCCGCAATCGCCCTCGCGGCGCTGCGGCTGCCCGAAGACGCAGTGATGCTGGTCTGCCCGAGCGACCATCATATCGCCGATTGCGCCGCCTTCCAAGCCGCGGCTCGCTCCGCTGCCGCCCTGGCGGAGCAAGGCTGGCTGGTCTCGTTCGGGATCGAAGCGAAGTCGCCAGAAACCGGGTTTGGCTATCTCCAGCAGGGCGAACCAATCGATGGAGCGGGATATCGCGTCGCGCGGTTTGTCGAAAAGCCCGACCGGGCGCGGGCCGAGCAGTTCATCGCCGATGGCGGCTATGCCTGGAACGGCGGGATTTTCGCCTTCCGCGCCGGGACCTTCCTTGAGGAACTCACCGCGCATCGCCCCGAGATTGCCGCTCAGGCCCGCGCGGCCGTGGCCAAGGGGCACGAAAACGGCGCCGAGTTCCGCCCCGATGCGGCGGAGTTCGGCAAGATCGCCAGCGAATCGGTCGATTATGCCGTCATGGAGAACACCACCCGCGCCGCCATGATCCCGGCCCAGATGGGCTGGTCCGATATCGGCAACTGGGAAGCGCTGCATCAGGCACGCGGCGGTGACGCGTCGGGCAACACCGCGATCGGCCCCGCAGAACTGGTCGGATGCCGCAACGTGCTCGTTGAAACCGATGGCCCGCGGGTCTCGGTGATCGGGCTTGAGGACGTGGTGGTGGTAGTCGATGGCGGCGAAGTGCTGGTGACCACCCGCGCCGGAGCGCAGCTCGTCGGCAAGCTGGCGGGGGCAGCCAACCAATGAGCGTGCTACTCGCCACCACGCTGTCAGAACGGCCATGGGGGGTCGATCGCCTGCCCGCGCCGTTCAGCGGCCCGGCGGGCAAGCGTATCGGCGAGGTGTGGTTCACGCCCCCCGCCGCGCTCGATGGATTGCTGATCAAGTACCTGTTCACCACCGAGGCGCTGTCGGTGCAGGTTCACCCCAGCGATGCGCAGGCGCCGCAGGGCTCGTGCGGCAAGGAAGAATGCTGGCTGATCCGCCATGCCGAACCCGGCGCAAAGATCGCCATCGGCTTCAAGGCCCCGCTCGGCCCCGAGGCGATGCGCGCCGCGGCGCTTGACGGCTCGATCGAGGACTTGCTCGCTTGGTATCCGGCCGAATCGGGAGACTTCTTCTACATTCCTGCCGGGACCGTGCACGCGATCAGCCCGGGCCTGTCGCTGATCGAGGTCCAGCAGAATTCGGACGTGACTTATCGGCTCTACGACTACGGACGCGGGCGCGAACTGCATCTCGATGCCGGGATCGCGGTCGCCGATGGCAGTCCTTACGACCCGGCCAACCGGCGGCATGTCCCGCGCGGCGGAGAAGTTGCTCTGGTCGATGGGCCGCACTTCCGGCTCGACCGGCTCGACGGTCCGCCGTCCGATGCGGTGGCCGCGCGCTATCGCGGCCATGTCCTGGTCCTCCCGCTGGATACCCCGCTCGAGGTCTGCGGCGAGACGGTGGGCCCCGGCCAGTGCGCGCTTGCACCTTCGCTGGGCAAGGTCGACTTCGCGGGTCGAAGCCTGATCGCACAGCCCTGCTAGGTTGCGGTCGCTTCGATCCAGCCGCCGCCAAGCACCCGCTCACCCGCATAAATCACCGCCGCCTGGCCGGGGGCGACACCGTATTCCGGTTCGATGAAGCGGAGGCAGCAGTCCGCACCGTCGCCGAAATTCCCTTCGATCGTCACCGGCACCGGCTTGGCGAGCGAGCGGACCTTGGCAGTCAGCGGCATGTCTGGCAGCGGGCCGATGCGGTTGGTCTCCACGATCCTTGCTGAGCCCACGGCCAGCAGGCGCCGCGGCCCGACGAGCACGCGGGCCATCGCCGCGTCGATCCCGATCACGTAGAGCGGCTCGGCCAGCCCGCCGATCTCGAGCCCGCGGCGCTGGCCCACCGTGTAATGGATAATGCCGCGGTGCTGGCCGAGGACCTCGCCGGTCTCGGCATGGACGATTTCACCTGGCAGCGCGCCTTCGGGCCGGACGCTGCGCACGATCTTGGCGTAATCACCGTCAGGCACGAAGCAGATGTCCTGGCTGTCGGGCTTGGCCGCGACCCGCAGGCCCGCCGCCTCGGCGATCGCGCGGACCTCCGGCTTGGGCAGGCCGCCCAAGGGAAAGCGCAGGTAGCCAAGCTGTTCTTCGGTGGTCCCGTAGAGGAAATAGCTCTGGTCGCGCGCCGGATCGAGCGCGCGGTGCAGTTCGGGCCCGGCCGGGCCGATGGCGCGGCGCACATAGTGGCCCGTCGCCAGGCAATCCGCCCCCAGTTCGCGCGCCATCGCCAAAAGATCGGTGAACTTGGGCCCCATGTTGCAGCGGATGCAGGGGATCGGGGTGCGGCCGACGAGGTAATCGTCGGCAAAACGTTCGACCACCTCGTCGCGGAACCGGCTCGCGTGGTCGATCACGTGGTGGACGATGCCGAGCCGGTCGGCGACCGATCGGGCATCGCGGATATCATCACCGGCGCAACAGGCGCCTTTGCGTTTCGCCGCATCGCCGTAATCGTACAGTTGAAGCGTGATCCCGATCACTTCCGCGCCGCTTTGCGCGGCTAGCGCGGCGACCACCGAACTATCGACTCCGCCCGACATGGCCACAACGATGCGCGGTGCCGCCAGCGCGCCTTGGAGCTGGAAGAGGCTGCCGGGATCTGCAGAGGTGAGCATGGCGGGGGGCATGGCAGGCGCCGCATACACGCGCCATGCCGCCGTGGCAAAGCCCGGCGCCGCCTGCGCAGAATTTCGGTAAGCATTGTCACCACGCGGTAAACTGCAGCTTTACCCGATATTGACCTTGTGCGCCTAAACCACGGTCCATGGACTTGACCAACGACCCCCGGATCGCACCTCGCGGCCACGACGAAACCTTTGCTGCACCGGCAGCAGGACGCGCCGCGCCCGAATGGGGAGGGCTCTATGCCCGGCTCAGCGCTGCACATGCGCTGCGCCGCGAAATGACCTGTGGCAAATCGGCGAAGGTGCCGTTGTGCGGAAGCTTTTCCGACTGGCCGGTTCCCGGCGGCGACGGAGCGGTCGAAAAACAAGTCATTAACCTCAAAGATTCAACAGATCGCAAAGGGCCGTGGGGCATTGAGGCTGGCATTGCCGGACTCTTCCACGCCGGCGATCGGGAACAATGATGATCGAGAACCAGAAAATTCGTCCAGCCATGGTGATCGGCCCACTCGGTGAGCCGCTGACCCTCGATTCGTTGCCGGCGCCCGCGACCACCCGCTGGGTGGTGCGGCGCAAGGCCGAAGTCGTGGCCGCGGTCAACGGGGGGCTGCTGACGATTGATGAAGTCTGCGAGCGTTACAACCTGACGCTCGAGGAGTTCGCCTCGTGGCAGCGCGCGGTCGATCGTTCGGGGATGCAGGGCCTCAGGGTCACGCGCATACAGCATTACCGCGACCTTTACGAGCGCCAGCTCAAGTACTGAGCGCAACGCAAAAGCAATAATCGGGCGGCCGGGGCGGACAGGGTCTTCCCCGGCCGCCTTGTTTATTGGCCTCGCGTCCTGTAGCCTTCTTGCTGCAGTTCAACGACCTGCCAAGGCCGTTTGACGACCCCCCCATTGCTGCACGCCGCAGGCTTGTCTATTGCAAAGGGCGGTTTTTTTGCGCTGAGCGGCGCTTCTCGGTTTGAAGACTTGCCGTGGGTGATTTAGCATAGTAATACAGTGCGGTGCCCAGGGCCTGTTGGCCCCTGGTGCCAGGGCCGGCGGGCTTCGCGAATCGCCGATTCCTTAATTTGAAGGCAGTTGCTGCGATGAATTTCGAGACCAGGATCGATGCGGACCCGTTCACCGGAACCAATCCGCTGCTTGACGACGAGACGCAGGGGCGCAGCAGGCGCCGCCTGATCCTTGCCGGCATCGCGCTGCTCCTGATCATGGCGGCGATCTGGTTCATGGTGCATCGCGCCGGTGCGGGCGCCGCAGAAGAGGCCGATAAGAAGGAACAGGCCCCCGTGGTCAGCGTGATCACCCCGGGGCGCACCACGATCGAAGGCACTATCTCCGCCACCGGCACGCTGGCCGCGCGGCGCGAACTGCCGGTCGGGATTGCCGGTGAAGGCGGGCAGGTCGTGTCGGTGCTGGTCGAACCGGGCCAGTGGGTCCGTGCCGGGCAGGTCATGGCGGTGATCGACCGTTCGGTACAGGTCCAGCAGCAATCGAGCCAGGCCGCACAGGTCGCGGTCGCCCGGGCCAATGCCGATCTCGCTCAGGCCAATCTCGACCGCGCGCTCAAGCTGGTCGCCAAGGGCTTCGTCTCGAAGGCCGATGTCGATCGCCTGCGCGCGAACCGCGATGCCGCCTATGCCCAGGTCCGCGTCGCCGGCGCGCAGCTGGGCGTGCTCCAGGCGCAAAGCCGTCGGCTCAACGTGATCGCTCCCGCCGCCGGGCTGGTGCTCGAACGCAAGGTCGAACCGGGGCAGATTGTCAGTGCTGGATCGGGCACGCTGTTCCGCCTCGCCAAGGGCGGCGAAATGGAACTGAAAGCCGCATTGGGCCAGTCGGACCTGGCGCAGATCGCTCCGGGGGTGACCGCCAAGGTCACGCCCGTGGGTTCGACCAACGTTTACACCGGTCAGGTCTGGCAAAAGGCCCCGGTGATCGATCCGGTCTCACGCCAGGGCTTCGCCCGCATCGCGCTGGCCTATGCGCCAGACCTCCCGCCGGGCGGCTTCGCCAGCGCACAGATCAAGTCTGGCAGCGTGGTTGCTCCGATGCTCCCCGAAAGCGCCATTCTGTCGGACAATAAAGGCAGCTACGTCTACGTTGTCGATAAGGACAACAAAGTGCGGCGCCGTCCGGTCACCACCGGGCTGATCACCAATCAGGGGATTGCCGTTATCGCCGGACTCGATGGCAGTGAGCGGGTGGTGCTGCGCTCGGGCGCGTTCCTCAATGAAGGCGACCCGATCAAGCCGACATTCGTTAAGCCTTGATTTTGGACGGGCGCAGCACATGAATTTTCGCAATATCTCGGCGTGGTGCATCCGCAATCCGATCGTTCCGATCGTGTTGTTCGTCGGCCTGGTCCTGGCCGGAATAATGAGCTTCGCCTCAATGCAGGTGAACCAGGATCCGGACATCGAATTTCCGGTGGTGATTGCGAATATTTCCCAGCCGGGCGCGGCTCCGGCTGAAATCGAAACCCAGATCACTCAGAAAATCGAGTCTGCGGTGCGGACGATCAACGGGATCGAGAGCATCCGATCGACTGCGTCGGAAGGGAGTAGCAATACTGCAATACAGTTCGTGATCGGGACCAACATCGATCAGGCGGTCAACGACGTCAAAAACGCGGTTGACCAGATCCGCGGCTCGCTGCCCGACGGGATTCTCGAACCACAGGTGTTCAAGGTCCAGACCTCGTCGCGGCCGATCGCCTACTTCGCGATTGCCGCCGACGACATGACGATGGAACAGCTGTCGTGGTTCACCGACGATACGGTGTCCAAGCAGCTGCTCGGGGTATCGGGCATGGCTTCGGTCCAGCGCGGCGGCGGGGTTGACCGGCAAATCGTCGTGACACTCGATCCGGGACGGATGCAGGGGCTGGGGGTAACCGCCAGCCAGGTCAACCTCGCGCTGCGCTCGCTCAATCTCAATGCGGCGGGCGGCAAGGCTGAAATCGCTGGATCGCGCCAGTCGGTCCGGGTGCTCGGCAATGCCAAGGATGCTTATGCGCTGTCACAGACCGAAATTTCGCTGGGCGGCGGACGATTCGTCAAGCTCACCGACGTGGGCACGGTCAAGGACAGCTCTGGCGAGGTCAAGTCGATCTCGAAAAACGGCGGCAAGCCGGTAGTCAACTTCTCGATCGCGCGCGCGCGCGGTGCGTCCGACGTCACGGTTTACGACGATGCGCTCAAGACGATTGCCAAGATCGAGAAGGAGAATCCCGGGATTCACGTCACCGAGCTGTTCACCACGGTCGATTACACCAAGCAGCAGTACGAAAGCTCGATCTCGGCGATGGTCGAAGGCGCGATCCTCGCGGTGATCGTGGTGTTCTTCTTCCTGCGCGATTGGCGCGCCACGGTGATCTCGGCGATCGCGATCCCGCTCTCGGCGATCCCGACTTTCTGGTTTCTCAACACCTGGTTGGGCTTCACCCTGAACCAGATGTCGCTGCTGGCGCTGAGCCTGGTGGCGGGTGTGCTGGTCGATGACGCAATCGTGGAGATCGAGAATATCGTGCGCCACATGCGCATGGGCAAAAGCGCCTATCAGGCCTCGATCGATGCCGCCGACGAAATCGGGCTGGCGGTGGTTGCCACCACGTTCTCGATCGCGGCGGTGTTTCTGCCGGTCGGGCTGATGCCTGGCATTTCGGGGCAGTTCTTCAAAAACTTTGGGCTCACCGTGGTGATTGCGGTGCTGATGAGCCTGGCGGTAGCGCGCATGATCACCCCGATGATCGCGGCCTTCTTCCTCAAGGCCCACGGGCAGCAGGAACACGGCGGCGGGGCGATGATGGACAGGTATATGCGGGTCCTTGCCTGGTCGCTCGATGCGACCCGCGCCAAGGCGCTGCGGGCGCGGCTCGAACCCGTCCGCTCGCGCGCCGCTTACCACGCCTTGCCGCTGTTGCTCGGGCTTGCGCTGGGCATGATGAACGCGGTGAATGCGGTACGCACTGCAGCCAAGACAGCCACCGAGGTGTCGAGCGTCGCGTTGTTCTTCGCGGTGCTGTTCGGACTGATCGGCGGCTATGTGGCGGGCCATTTGCTGCAGTTCGTGGCCGGGCTGCTGGCCGGACGCTTGCGCGGCTACACCGCGAACAATTTCTTCGCCCGGTGCCGCTACGTCGGCAAGCGGCTGACCGCGCGGCTGCGCGATCACCGCGTCTGGATGCTCGGGGTCGGGGTCGGGGCACTGGTCCTGACTGTGGTGCTCTACACCGTCATTCCCAAGCAGTTCTTCCCGGCGGTCAACAGCGATTACGGCCAGGTCGAAATCGAACTGGTGCCCGGAACCACGCTCGCGCGCACCGAGCAGGTAACCGATCAGGTCACCTCGATCCTGTTCCGCGATCCCGACGTCGATCTTGCTCCGGTCGACATCCGCGAAGGTTCGGCCAACATCTACGTAACCTACAAGAAGGACCGCAAGTCGAGCAGCCAGGAAGTCCAGCGGCGGCTGACCCCGCTGCTGCAGGAAATTCCCGACGCGCGGATCAACTTTATCGACGATGGCGGCGGGCCGCCCAGCAACGGGCCCAACCGTCCGGTAGTCATCATGCTCACCGGCAGTGACCCGGATTTGCTCTACAATACCGCCAACCAGCTCGCCGAACAGATGCGCGGGATCAAGCAACTGGTTGCGCCGCGGGTCAGCGCTGACATGCGCCGCCCCGAGGTGGTGATCAAGCCACGGCTCGATCTGGCGGCCAGCATGGGGGTATCCACCGCCGCGCTGAGCCAGGCAATCCGCATTGCCACGTTGGGCGAGATCGATCAGAACGCTGCCAAGTTCTCGCTGTCGGACCGCCAGGTGAGCATTTCGGTGCGGCTCTCGGAAAGTTCGCGACGCGATCTGGCCTCGCTGCAGAACCTGCCGGTGCCGACCGCTTCGGGCGGCTCGGTGCCACTGGCCAGCGTGGCCGAAATCACGATGGGTTCGGGCCCGGTATCGATCCAGCGCTATAATCAGAAGCGGCGTACCTATGTCTCGGCCGACCTCGCCCCCAAGGCGGTGCAAGGCGATGCGATGGAGAAGGTCAAGGCGCTGCCGCTGATGCAGAACCTGCCCAACGGGGTGGCTAACGAAGAAGCCGGTCAGGCCAAATTCCTCGCCGAACTGATTACCAACTTCGTCGTCGCGGTGTTGTCCGGGGTGCTGCTGGTGTTCGGGGTACTGGTGCTGCTGTACCACCGGCTGGTCTCGCCACTGGTCAACATGGCATCACTGTTCCTCGCCCCGCTGGGCGGCTTGCTGATGATCGGCCTGCTGGGCCAGCCGATCTCGATGCCGGTATTCATCGGCATTCTGATGCTGTTCGGAATCGTCGCCAAGAACTCGATCCTGCTGATCGATTTCGCGATCGAGGAAATGGGCCGCGGCACTGACAAGTTCGCCGCGATCATGGAAGCCGGGCACAAGCGCGCGCAGCCGATCGTGATGACCACCGTGGCGATGACCGCTGGCATGGTGCCGACCGCTGTTTCGCTCTCGGGCGACGGCGCATGGCGCGCTCCGATGGGCACCGTGGTGATCGGCGGGCTGATCCTTTCGACCCTGCTGACGCTGCTGATCGTGCCGGCGGGGTTCAGCCTGGCTGACGGGATCGAAAAGCGGCTCGGGCCATGGCTGCGCGACAAGATGCTCAACTCGGGTGAGAATGATGCCGGCCCGCTGGCGCGGCCTGTGCAGGACTTCCCGGGCGAGGCCGTTCCCGCCGAGTGAGCGCGAACCGCCCTCGATCAATTGCGCTTCGAGTCGCCGCACCCCTGCCCGACCGCGCCCGCTCGATGCGCATGTTCGCCACTGGCATGCTGGTGGCGATGGCCGCACTGTTCGTGGTCGCGCGGCATTTTGTGGGGATGCACCCGGTCTGGGGCTACGTCCTTGCGTTCAGCGAAGCGGCGATGGTTGGCGGGCTCGCGGACTGGTTCGCGGTCACCGCGCTGTTCCGCCACCCGCTCGGCATCCCCATTCCGCACACCGCGATCATTCCCGACAACAAGGACCGCATCGCCGATACGATGGCGGCATTCCTGCAGGAAAACTTCCTCACCCCGCAAGTCGTCGCGCGGCGGCTGGGGGCGACCAACATCGCCCAGGCTGCGGGCAACTGGCTGGCCGACCCGAAGGGCGGCAGCGGCGGGCGGATCCGCGCCGGTGCCGCGGAACTGCTCGCCCAAGTGCTCGAATCGCTCGATCCCGAGCGGCTCGGGGTCCAGGTCCGTGGCGGGCTGGTGCGCCAGCTGGGCAAGCTCGAGATCGCGCCTTTGCTGGGCGGCCTCGCCGAAACCGCGATTGCCGACCGCCGCCACTTGGCCGTCATCGACAGCCTGGTGCGCTGGGCGGGCCTCACGCTCGAGGACAACGAGGAGCTGATCCGCGACATGATCCACCGCCGCGCCAACGCGGTGCTGCGCTGGACCGGGCTCGACGAAACGCTCGCCAATTCGGTGCTCGACGGGATCTACAAACTGCTCGCCGAAGTGATCGTCGACCCCGACCATCCCTTGCGCGGCAAGATCGAGGAAGGCCTCGCCAAGCTGTCGGGCGATCTCAAGCAGGACCCCGAACTGCGCGCCAGGGTCGAGCGGATGAAGGATGAATTGCTCGCCAACCCGGCGGTATCGAAGTGGTGGCAGGGGGTGTGGGAGCGGTTGCGCAGCGGCATGCTGAAGCGCCTGCGCAGCCCCGGCACCGGATTTGGCGGCCAGCTGGGTGAGGCCTTGGCCGAACTCGGCACCAACCTGCGCGATGACCCGCGCATTCAGGCCCAGGTCAACCGCTTCGCCCGGCGCACGCTGGTCGGCGTGGCGACGCGCTACGGCGACCAGATCGTCCGGCTCGTCTCCGAAACGGTCAAGCGCTGGGACGCCAGGACCGTGACCGAGCGGATCGAAGGCGCGGTCGGCCGCGACCTGCAATTCATCCGCATCAACGGCACTTTGGTGGGCGGGCTGGTCGGCGTGCTGATCCACGCGGTCGATGCCTGGCTATGAGCGATTCAGAGCCTGTCTCATTGGAGTGGATGCGTTGGCACGGAGCCGATATTGGCCCAGCGCGAGAAGCGAGGAGGGAGCTATGCTGGCATATAGTGACCGACGAGCGACGCTGCGCTGGGCCAATATCGGCCCGCCCTTCGGGTCGCGTCAGGAAGCCCGCTGGACTGCGTCACGTCGATTGCACGGGCTACCAGCCCGCGCTGCACTCCGGTCCTTGCCAGCGCGCTTCCTGACGCGATGACAATGCTTCCACTCCAATGAGACAGGCTCTAGTCCTCACCACCGAGCGGCTCGAGCTGTGGTGCCCGCAAGCCACCGATTTCGACGGGCTCAACGCGATCAACACCGATCCGCGCACTTTGACCCACCTCGGTAACTGGACGCCCGACCGTGCCGATACCTTCGCGCGGCTCACCCGCAACGCCGGATCGTGGGCGCTGTGGGGTTACGGCACCTTCATGGTCCGGCGGCGCGGTATGCCGCAGATCGTCGCCAACATCGGCATTTTCCGCAGCTTTCGCGGCTTCGCTCACGGGCTCGACGATGTGCCCGAGGCCGGCTGGATCGTTCACCCCGACCACTGGGGGCAGGGCATTGCCGGAGAAGTTATGCGCGCAGTCATGCCGTGGTTCGACGCTGTGCACGGGAAGCAGCGCGTGGCCTGTATGATCGAGACGGGCAACGCTGCATCGGAACGCCTCGCGGCGCAACTGGGGTTCGCCGAATATGGCCGCCATGTGGATGCTGAGGGCAAGGAACTGGCGCTCTACGAGCGGATCCCGGCCTAACTAATCGTGCTTAGTGCGGCTGGGTGCCCGAAGCGATCTTGTCCATCACCGCGAGCATAACCCCCGAGACGATGAACACGAGGTGGATCGTCACCATCCAGAACAGCTGCTGCTCCTTGCCGGGGGCCATCGCGCCTGGATCAAGTGCCATGAAGTTCTTGAGCAGGTTGATCCCCGAGATCGCGACGATCGAGGCGATCAGTTTGAGTTTGAGCCCGGCGAAATCGACCTTGCCCATCCAGTCGGGGCGGTCCTCGTGGTTGTGGACATCCATCTTCGAGACGAAGTTCTCGTAGCCGGCGAACAGCACCATCAGCAGCAGGTTGCCGGTCAGGGTAATGTCGATCAGCGAGAGCACCGCGAGCACCGCATCGGCTTCGGTCATCGCCAGGGTGTGCGTGACGATATGCCAGCTCTCCTGCGCGAACTTGACCAGCAGCATGCCCAACGCACCGACCATCAGCAGGTAAAATGGCGCCATCAACCAGCGGCTGCCGAACAGCACCGCCTCGAGCGCGGATTCAACCTTGCGCAAGAACGGCTTGGTCGTACTCGTGGCTCCGGCAATGGCGCGCTCGATCGCGATGGTTTCATGTTTCATAAAGCTAGCCCCCGGCAATCCTTCGGACCGGGGGCTAACTTAGAATGGTTAATTTCGGCTTAGGGCCAAGTGCTTGGCACCGTTCAAAGCTTGCCAGTCAGCTCGGGCACCACATTGAACAGGTCACCGACCAGGCCGATATCGGCAACCTGGAAAATCGGGGCGTCCTCGTCCTTGTTGATGGCGATGATGGTCTTGGAATCCTTCATCCCGGCAAGGTGCTGGATCGCTCCCGAGATGCCGACCGCGATGTAGACTGCCGGGGCGACGATCTTGCCGGTCTGGCCGACCTGGTAGTCGTTGGGGACATAGCCCGCATCGACCGCGGCGCGGCTCGCGCCGACTGCCGCGCCAAGCTTGTCGGCGAGCGGAAAGATCAGGCTCTTGAACGTGTCAGCGTCTTTCAGCGCGCGGCCGCCCGAGACGATGATCTTGGCGCTGGTCAGTTCGGGGCGTTCGCTCTTGGCGATTTCCGAGCCAACGAAAGTGGAGGTGCCAGAGTCACCGGTGCTCGCAACAGCCTCGACTGTGCCCGAACCGCCGGTCGCGGCGGCCTTGGCAAAGGCGGTGCCGCGCACGGTGATCACCAGCTTGGTGTCCGAGCTTTCGACCGTGGCGATGGCGTTGCCGGCATAGATCGGCCGGGTGAAGGTCTTGGGGCCTTCGACCGAAAGGATGTCCGAAATCTGCATCACGTCCAGCAGCGCGGCGACACGCGGCGCAATGTTCTTGCCGGTGGTGGTGGCCGGCGCGAGGAACGCGTCGTGATGGCCCATCAGCCCGGCCACCAGCGGGGCGACGTTTTCAGCGAGCGCGTGCTCATAGGCCGCGTCGTCGGCGAGGTGGACCTTGCCCACGCCGGCGATCTTGGCGGCTTCGTCGGCCACGGCCTTGCAGCCCTTGCCCGCGACGAGCAGGTGGACTTCGCCGAGCTGCGAGGCAGCCGTGACCACGGCGAGGGTAGCGTCCTTGACGCTAGTGTTGTCGTGTTCGACCCAAACGAGCGTCTTGGCCATTAGGCTACTCCCATTTCCTTGAGCTTGGCGACGAGCGCATCGACGTCGGCGACCTTGATCCCGGCGCTGCGCACTGGCGGTTCGCTGACCCGAATCGTCTTGAGGCGCGGCGCCACGTCGACATTGTAATCGCCCGGAGCCTTGACCGCGAGCGGCTTGGACTTGGCCTTCATGATGTTGGGCAGCGAGGCATAGCGCGGCTCGTTGAGCCGCAGGTCGGTGGTGACCACCGCGGGCAGCGTCAGCTTGACCGTTTCCAGCCCGCCGTCCACTTCGCGCTTCACCACAACCGAATCGCCTTCGACCGAAACTTCGTTGGCAAAGGTCCCTTGCGGGCGGCCCATCAAGGCCGCGACCATCTGGCCGACCTGGTTGGAATCGTCGTCGATCGCCTGCTTGCCGGTGATGATCAGGCTCGCGCCTTCTTCCTCGGCCACGCCCTTGACGATCTTGGCGACCGCCAGCGGCTCCACGTCCACGCCGTCATCGACCTGGACCAGCACCGCGCGGTCCGCGCCCATGGCGAGCGCGGTGCGCAGCGTTTCCAGTGCCTTGGCCGGGCCGACCGAAAGCACGACGACCTCGGTCACCACGCCCTTTTCCCTGAGGCGGATGGCTTCCTCGACCGCGATCTCGTCGAACGGGTTCATGCTCATCTTCACATTGGCGAGATCGACCCCGGAGCCGTCGGACTTGACCCGCGGTTTCACGTTATAGTCGATCACGCGCTTCACGCAGACCAGGGCTTTCATGCTGTTTCAGCCTTTCCCATTTGAATGACGCCACGGCGCCTAGTTTACGTTTACGGAAACGTCAATGCGCTGTGTCAGGATTTGAAGATCCCTAACCGCGAGGCAATGACGACCAACCCGCTTAAGATTGACACGGCTGTAACGAGCGACCCGATAATAAAACCCTTTGTGGGTAGGTGACTCACGCGTTCGACCAGAGTCGCTAGTTGCACCTCGGCGCCGCTTAGGCGATCCCCCTGCTTCTCGATCTTCTCGGCAAGTTTGTCGAATTGACCTTCCAATCGACCGAGCCGCGGGTCAAATCCGCCGCTCCCTCCACCCGAACCATTACCACTATGGTTCCGGAGGTCGGCTTCGATTTGCCTAATGCGCGCCTCGGCTTCAAGAACCTCTTTCAGGCGGTTATCAACGGACATTCGTGGCAACCTCTCTATAGCGGTCGATCAAAATGCGATTTAGCGCGAGTAGACTCGAAGATTGGTCTAATATGCCAGAGATATCGGCTTCTTGAACATTACCTTCTTGAATTTTTATAAGAGCACGGACAATTGCTAAATTTATTTCAGTCTGGTGCCTAATACCCTCAGTAATAGCATCCAATAACTCAATATGAGTTAATTGCCCGTCTCTGGGTTTGAATGACACCTTAGGCTTTTCGTTATCGCTCATGCTCTCGTCCAATTTCTAAAGTGACATCCACTGGATTTGGTTGATGCCTAGATTTGCACGAATTTAAGTAATGAACCAAGGCCGCAAGTCAATTCTCACGCCGCCTTCCGCACTTCCGCCACAATCTTCTTCGCCGCATCGCCCAGGTCGCTCGCCGAGACGATCGGCAGGCCCGAGTTCTCGAGGATCGCCTTGCCCTGTTCGACATTGGTGCCCTCAAGCCGGACCACCAGCGGCACCGACAGGTTCACTTCCTTGGCCGCGGCGACGATCCCGTCGGCGATGATGTCGCACTTCATGATCCCGCCAAAGATGTTGACGAGAATGCCCTTCACCGCCGGGTCCTGGAGGATGATCTTGAACGCCGCAGTGACCTTTTCCTTGCTCGCGCCGCCACCGACGTCGAGGAAGTTGGCGGGGAATTCGCCGTTGAGCTTGATGATGTCCATCGTCGCCATGGCGAGCCCCGCGCCGTTGACCATGCAGCCGATGTTGCCGTCCAATTTGATGTAGGCAAGGTCGTACTTGCTGGCTTCGATCTCGGCCGGGTCTTCCTCGGTCTCGTCGCGCAATGCGACCACGTCGGAGTGGCGGTACAGCGCGTTCGAATCGAAGCTCATCTTGGTGTCGAGCACCAGCAGCTGACCGCCGCATTCGGCCAGCGGGTTGATCTCGATCATCGCGCAGTCGAGCGCAATGAAGGCATCGTACAGCTGCTTGCCCAGCACCTGTGCTTGCTTGGCCAGATCGCCCTTGAGCTTGAGCCCGAAGGCCAGCGCGCGGCCGTGATGCGGCATGAAGCCCTGCGCCGGATCGATAGTGATAGTGACGATCTTTTCGGGCGTATCATGCGCCACGTCCTCGATGCTCACCCCGCCTTCGGTGCTGGCGATCATCGCGATCCGCCCGCTGGCGCGATCGACCAGCATCGACAGGTAGTATTCCTTGCCGATGTCGACCCCGTCGGTGATGTAAAGCCGGTTCACCTGCTTGCCCATATCGCCGGTCTGGATCGTGACCAGCGTGTTGCCGAGCATGTCCTTGGCGTGGCTTTCCACTTCCTCGATGCTCTTGGCGAGCCGCACGCCGCCTTTGGCATCGGGGCCCAGCTCCGTGAACTTGCCCTTGCCGCGCCCGCCGGCGTGGATCTGGCTCTTCACCACATAGAGCGGCCCGGGCAGCTGCCTGGCGGCTTCGACCGCCTCGGCCACGGTCATCGCTGCAATGCCCTTGGGGATCGCGATGCCGAAACGGCTGAGCAGTTCCTTGGCCTGGTATTCGTGGATGTTCATGAAAGGGTTCGCTCTTGGTTGTGAGGCGAGGACAGGCGGCGGGGGATGAACCCCTCGGCAGGGGCCTAAGCACAGCACGGCGGGGTTGAAAAGCCCTCGCGGCACGCCCTAGGATGGAAATATGAACGTCAGTTGCGAGCCATTCTCATCATGTGATGCCACGGCCCCTTGATCGACCGCGCGCGCCTTGAACAAATCGTGCGTGAGGCCGGGCGTCTCGCGCTGGCGCGCTGGCCGGGGCATGGGCACGAACTTGAAAGCTGGGACAAGCTGCCCGACAACCCGGTGAGCGTCGCGGACCTTGAGGTTGACCAGTTCCTCAAGGCCGAACTCGGTGCGCTGCTGCCATCGGCGGGCTGGCTGTCGGAAGAAACGGTAGATGCGCCCGAGCGGCTGGACGCAGACCTGATCTGGCTGGTCGATCCGATCGACGGGACCAAGGATTTCATCCGCGGCCGTCCCGGCTGGTCGGTGTCGGTCGCGCTGGTCAGCAATGGCCGGCCGTTGCTCGGCATCCTCGACGCCCCGGCGCGCGGTGAATTCTGGTCAGCCGAGGCGGGGCGCGGGGCCTGGCGCAACGGGGTCCCGCTCAAGGCTTCGACCCGTCAGGTGCTCGCCGGAGCGCGGGTCCCCGCCATGGCGCTGCCCAAAACCGATGCCGACCTGACCGCGGTCGAACAGCCCAATTCGATCGCGCTGCGCATCGCAATGGTCGCTGCTGACGAGGCCGATCTCGTCGCGACGCTGCGCTGGGGCTATGAATGGGATGTCGGCGCGGCGACCTTGATCGCGCGTGAAGCGGGTGCGGCGGTGAGCGATGCCTTCGGCCAGGCGCTGGGCTTCAACAAGCTCGACCCGCGCGCCTTCGGGGTGCTGGTCTGCTCCCCGGCAATCCACACCGCTGCGGTTGAGCGGCTGGCGGGGCGGGCAGCGGAGCTTTCAAAGTAGATATTTGGCGATTATGCACTTCATAAACCCATGAATTGACCGGGGTATTCTGCAAGGGGAGAGTGAATGAGGGAGAAAAATCCACAGCGGGTTGCCCCAAGGCCCGATAAGTTAAAGGCCGGCAGTCCGGAATGAAGCACCGAGCTATAGGCAGAAACTTTGTTCTGCTGGGCGTGGCGATAGCGCTATTATTGTGGTTCAAAGCGGACGCGCTTCAACCATTCACCAAGGCCAAGGGCTGGTTCGCAGCAGTGTTTTGCTTAGGGATAGGATTGCTTGCGTGGTTTGGCGATCCGCCGCCAACCGATCAAGGCAGGTCGTAAATCTCGACCTTACCCGGCCCAGCTTCCTTTACCCGCCACCGCTCGCCACGCTTTGCCAATTCGCCGTTCAGATATTCTGCGGGCGGGTATTCCAGACCGGCCATCATCTCTGACGAAATGTTGTCATGACTTAGCTTGTAGAGATCGGTGAGCCTTCGAAGCAGCACGGTCCGCCGCTCCCCCTCATCGTTTTTCGCGTCTGGTCCGGGCTTGGCTGACGGAGGCTGCGCATTCCGGATTAACCTCGTCCCCACAGAGGCCTCTGAACGTGTCGCGGCGGGGATTGGCTGACGGGTTTCGGTTGGTCGTACCGGCACAGTGGGTGATCTTGGCGCTGGCGGCGATGGAGCGGAAACGACTTGCGGCAAAGGGGCTGCATCGCGCTTGCCGCCAAACTGCCATTCAACAGCAAGCGCGACACAAACCAATCCGGCGATGCCGAGTAGTGCTGGGCCTGTTTGAAACGAGGGCATAAGCGACCATAGCATCACTCCAAAGCCGAGCACCATTCCGGTCGTCGCGAGCCACCTATGCACTGTGGGAAACCGCCAACGCGAGAACGCGAAGAGGATACCCATGCCAGCGCTGAATGTCAGGATTGCCCCCATGCGCCCTGATATCAGTGGCACCTTGGGTTTGTAAGATGCACAATCGCCAATTCTGTTCACACGAAGACACGAAGAAGTTCGGCTTACGGCGAAGCCGCCCATTGGTTGAACATCTGCTCCTGGCTCGTGCGCTCGAAAGGTTCGAAGCCTGCGACGCCGGACGCGGCCTCTTCGTGTTCTTCGTGTCTTCGTGTGAACCAAAAAAACGGCCCGCCTTGCGGCGGGCCCCTTCTTCGAAGCGTCAGGCTGAAATCAGTTGCCGCGCGCGGCGGCTGCGTCTTCCTGAGTCACCGGGACGATCTTGATTTCGACGCGGCGGTTGCGCGCGCGGCCATCTGCGGTGTCGTTCGAGGCGACCGGCATGGTTTCACCGAAGCCCTGGCTGCGCAGGCGTGCTGCGGGCACGCCGCGCGAGATGAGGTAATTCATCACCGTCGCCGCACGCTGTTCGGAGAGGCGCTGGTTGAACGCGTCGCTGCCGGTCGAATCGGTGTGCCCGTAAACGTCGATCAGGCTCTGCGGATAGTCGATCAGGCTCTGCGCGACCTTGTCGAGGGTGTCGCGGAATGCAGGACGCAGCGTCGCGCTGCCGACGTCGAAGGTCACGCCATCGGGCAGATTGACGAGGATCGCCCTGCCGCCGTCGGTTTCGCTCACATCAACCCCGCTGCCCGAGGTCTGTTCCTTGAGCGTCTTGATCTGCTGGTCCATCTTGTAGCCGACTACGCCGCCGGCAACGCCGCCAAGGCCCGCCCCGACGATACGTCCGGTCTTGCCGCCGATCAGGCCGCCGAGCAGGCCGCCAACCACCGCGCCGCCGACGCCGCCGATCGCGGTGCGCGAAATCTTCTTTTCACCCGTGTTGGGATCGGTCACGCAGGCCGAGGTGGCCATCAGCGTTCCGGCGGCAAAGGCCGAGATCATCCAGCGAGACTTGTTCATTATCATTCCCCTTCTTCGAGATATGTCATTGGTTATAGCGTTAATAATGCCGCTCTGAACGTCAGGTGGACCGTTCGCCGTCATTGACTCACCAGCGAGCGCAGCAAAACGCTGCACTTATCTTGCGCTGTCATTGCTGCTAACGGTTGAAACGTGAATCCGTTTCCCTGGTCCGACGTGCTGGTGATTGCCGGCCTTATTCTTCTAAACGGCGTGTTCGCGATGAGCGAGCTGGCAATCGTGTCGGCGCGCCCAGCGCGGCTGCGCATGGCGGCTGAGCGCGGGAGCAAGGGCGCGAAGGTGGCGCTCGCGCTGGCGGCCGATCCGGGCAAGCTGCTTTCGACCGCGCAGACCGGGATCACCCTCGTCGGGATCATCGCCGGTGCCTATTCGGGGGCGAGCCTGGGCGGCCCGATCGGCGAACGGCTGCTCGCACTAGGCATGCCGGCGCGCTGGGCACCGGAGGCGGGCTTCGCCATCGCCATCGCGCTGACCACATATTTCAGCCTGGTGGTGGGCGAACTGGTGCCCAAGCAGGTCGCGCTGCGCGCCGCCGAACCGATCGCCATGGTCGCCGCGCCGGTAATGAAGACACTGAGCCGGATCACCGCGCCGATGGTCTGGCTGCTCGATCGCTCCTCTGCAGTACTGCTCCGCGTGATCGGGGTGAGCCACAAGGGCGAACATTCGCTTTCGGCAGAAGAGCTGCAGATGATCTTCGCCGAGGCAACCCGCTCAGGCGCGATCGAGGAAGACGAGCGCCAGATCATGACCGGGATCATGCGGCTGGCGGATCGCCCGGTGCGCGAGGTGATGACCCCGAGAATCGAGCTCGACACGATCGACCGCAAGGCGAGCGAAGCGGAACTGCGCGCCGCGATCAAGGAAAGCCCGCACTCCCTCCTGCCGGTGGCCGACGGCAGTCCGGACAACATCGTCGGGGTGGTCAAGGTCAAGGATGTGCTCGCGGTGCTGCTGGCGGGACGCAAGGTCAACTTGCCCAAACTGATGCGCAAGGCCGAAATCATCCCCGACCAGCTCGACGCGATGGATGCGCTGCGGCTGCTCCAGCAATCGGGCGTGGCGATGGCCTTGGTCCATGACGAATACGGCCACCTTGAAGGCGTGGTCACCCCGGCGGATCTGCTTTCGGCGATTGTCGGCAATTTCGCCAGCTATCAGGACGACGGCGACGAGCCGCTGCTGACCGTGCGCGAGGATGGTTCGCTGCTGATGGCCGGGGCGCTGCCGGTCGATGCACTGATCGACCGGCTCGGGCTCGATCTGCCCGACGACCGCGACTATGCGACCGCCGCCGGCTATGCGCTGTCGGTGCTCAAACGCCTGCCGCACGAGGGCGAACATTTCACCGAGCAGGACTGGCGCTTCGAGGTGGTCGACATGGACGGGCGCAAGATCGACAAGCTGCTGGTCAGCCGGATCGAGCCGAAGAAGACCTTGCCGCAAACCTGAATCTCAGCAAACCCCCGTTCGTCCTGAGGAGCCGCTCTGCGGCGTCTCGAAGGACCATACGCAGCGCCCGACCCTTCGAGACGGCTTCGCCTCCTCAGGGCGAACGGATGTCGTGCGGACCAACAAAAAAGGCCCGCCTTGCGGCGAGCCCCTTTGGAAATCATGATCCGAACAATCAGCCGCCGATAACGGTGCTCGCCTCGCGGCCATCGCCTTCGGGGGCACCGACGATGTCGCGCACCACCGAGCCTTCATCGACCGTCTGGGTCGAGGGATCGCCCACGGTCGAGCGGATCGACGGGGCGGCCTGACCGGCCTTGTTGCCCACCGTGGTTTCGACCGCCGAACGCGGCTGCGGCGAGCCGAACAGCGCGGCCTGCGCCTGGCTCGCGGTGCTGGTATCCATCGGACGCGGAGCGCCGGGGGCGGGCGGGGTCAGCGCGAAATCGGGCGGCACCACCAAGGGGGCCTGGCGCTGCACCGCGAATTCATCGGGGCGCGAACGGTTGAACAGTCCGCCGCCGCCACAGCCCGAAAGCAGCAGGGCCGAGGCCGAGAGGGCGATCAGGGCAGGTATTTTACGCATTTCAAGTCTCCGTAGCGGGAGCGCCCGCCTCTTGGGGCCGCTTTTCGCGGATTAGCAGGCTGCGGGCAAGGATAATAACGACGCCAATCGTGATCGCGGCATCGGCCAGGTTGAACACCAGGAACGGCTGGAAATTGCCGAAGTGCAGGTCGGCGTAGTCGACCACGTAGCCGAAACTCACCCGGTCGCGGATATTGCCGAGCGCGCCGCCGAGCACCATCGCCAGCGGCACAATGTCAGCCAGCTTGCGCTCGCGCAGCAGCCAGATCAGCACGACCAGAGCAATGGCGGCGGTCATCACCACCAGCGCCCAGCGCTGGGCATCCGAATCGGCGGTGAACAGCCCCAGCGAGGTGCCGTGGTTGTGAGTCAGGGTGAAATTGAACACCGGGTTCACCACCACTTGGTCGCCTTCATAGACCAGACCGAGCGGCCCGGTCACCCAGCCCTTCACCGCCTGGTCGGCAAGTGTGATCAGCGCGGCGAGGACGAAGCCGATGATGCGGTTGCGGTTCATGCGCCAGCGTCCATGCCGCTCACCACCTGATCGCAACGTGAACAAAGCGCGCCGTCCGCGGTGACTTCGGGCAAGTGCCGCCAGCAGCGGCCGCATTTGTGGTGTTCTGATTTATGAGCGACCGCGCCGAACGAGCCGTCCGAACTCCAAGCAACCTCTCTTATCGAGAATGGATTGCCTTGGGTAACGTTCACTTCCCCGCTGATAAAAATCTCGGAAATGAGCGACACATCACTATCGAGGGCTCGAAGTATTGCTCGCTGGTCCATCTGGGCGGACGGAACCAACGTGATCGTTGCTTCAAGTGACGACCCGATGAATTTCTCTCTCCGCGCGTTCTCTGCCGCTGCGAACGCAACTGCACGGAACTCGCGCATCCGTGCCCACTTCTCCACCAACCCGTCGCCCCGGACTTGATCCGGGGCTTGGCTTTCTTCCGCTGCCGTCGCCGAAGAAAAGCCCTGGCCCGTGTCAAGCACGGGCTGACGGGGGAGGGTGGGCCACTCGAGCAAATGCACCGATCCGCCATCCGGAAACCGCGTCCCCCACACCTCTTCGCTGGTGAAAACCAGCACCGGTGCGGCATAACGCACCAACGCATGGAACAGCGTGTCGAGCACCGTGCGGTAAGCCATCCGCTTGGGATCGGTCGCCGCGTCGCAATACAGCGAATCCTTGCGGATATCGAAGAAGAACGCCGACAAATCTTCGTTGCAGAAGTAGGTCAGCGCGCGGACGTAGGTGTTGAAGTCGTAGCTATCGACTGCCGTGCGCAGCGTGGCATCGAGCTTCGCCAGCAGCGCCAGCATATAGCGCTCGAGCTCGGGCATCGCCGCCACGTCATCCACCCGCTCAGCCTCGCTGAAGCCCTCGAGCGCGCCGAGCAGATACCGGAAGGTGTTGCGCAGTTTGCGGTACTGGTCCGAAACCCCCTTGAGGATTTCGTCGCCGATCCGGTGATCCTCGGTGTAATCGACCGACAGCGCCCACAGCCGGATGATGTCCGCGCCGTAGACTTCCATCACCTTGTTGGGATCGGTCGTATTGCCGAGCGACTTGGACATCTTCATGCCCTTGGCATCCATGGTGAAGCCGTGGGTCAGGATCCGGTCATACGGCGCGCGGCCGCGGGTGGCGCAGCTTTCGAGCAGTGATGACTGGAACCAGCCGCGATGCTGGTCAGAGCCTTCGACGTAGATGTCGGCCGGCCACGACAGGTCCGGCCAGCGCCCCGAATCGAGCACGTAGGCGTGGCTGGAGCCCGAATCGAACCACACGTCGAGGATGTCGGGTACGGCTTCCCACTCATCGTGATCGTAGGCATCGCCGAGGAAGCTGTGCGCGGTTTCGGGGGTCCAGGCATCAATCCCCTGGGCCTTGACCGCCGCGACGATCCGTTCGTTGACCGCCGGGTCGACCAAATATTCGCCGCTCTTGCGGTTCACGAACAGCGTGATCGGCACGCCCCAGGCGCGCTGGCGGCTGAGCACCCAGTCGGGCCGCCCGGCGACCATCGAACCGATCCGGTTGCGGCCCTTGTCTGGGGTGAACTGGACGCGTTCGATCTCGGCGAGAGCGATCTCGCGCAAAGTGGCCCCTCCGTCAGCGCTTCGCGCTGCCACCTCCCCATCGCAAGTCGATGGGGAGATTCTGTCGTGAGTCTCCCCATCGACTTGCGATGGGGAGGTGCCCCGTAGGGGCGGAGGGGCAATGGGCTTGTCCATCGGCACGAACCACTGCGGGGTGCAGCGATAGATCACCTTGGCCTTCGAACGCCACGAATGCGGGTAGCTATGCTTGTAATCTGCGCTCGCGGCGAGCAGCCCGCCAGCTTCGCGCAGGTCGGTGCAGATCGGCCCGTCGGGCGCGTTGAACTTGGGGTTGATGACCGATCCCTGCCCGCCCAGCCACGGCCAGTCCTCACGGTACTTGCCGTCACCTTCGACCGCGAACTTGGGACCAATGCCGACCGACTTGCACAGCTCGAAATCGTCCTCGCCGTGATCGGGCGCCATGTGGACCAGGCCGGTGCCGCTGTCGGTGGTGACGAAGTCGCCCGGCAGCAGCGGCCGCGGTTCGGCAAAGAACCCGCCGAGGTGGTGCATCGGGTGGCGGGCGATGGTTCCGGCGAGTTCGGAGCCTTTGATCGGATCGCTGATGTTCCCCGCCAAGAGGCCTTTGCCGCCGTTCTTTTGCGGGTGAACTCGATCTCGGAATTGGGGAAGGAGAGACTGCGATATGATTGCTCTCAGAGTCGGCTCCCCGTCTGCATGAAAGCTGGTGTCGTCGCCCTCGGCCTGATGAAGGGCCACGATCACATACTCAACCTCCGGCCCATAAGCCAAAGCCTGATTCACCGGGATCGTCCACGGCGTGGTGGTCCAGATCACCACATGCGCGCCTACCAGCTCCGGCAGGCCCGGACAGTCTGTGATCTCGAACGCCACATCGATCTGGGTCGAGACGATATCCTCATACTCGACCTCGGCCTCGGCCAGCGCGGTCTTTTCGACCGGGCTCCACATCACCGGCTTGGCCCCGCG
>JANOAD010000226.1:0-9100 GCA_031410955.1 Novosphingobium sp.
ATGCTGGGTGAGCGTGGGCTGTGGTACAAGATGCACTTTTTTGAAGGCGCGGCACGCATCCCCATGATCGTCCATGCGCCAAGCCGTTATCAACCCCGCGTGATCGATGCGAGCGTATCGCTGGTCGATCTGCTGCCGACGCTGCTCGAAATGGCCGAAATCTATGGCGAGCCCGCAGTTCCCTTGGATGGCCGGAGCTTGTTGCCGCATCTGCTTGACGGGAGTGGGCACGATGAAGTTATCGGCGAATACATGGGTGAGGGCGCGATCGCGCCGCTGATCATGATTCGGCGGGGGCCATGGAAGTTCATCCATTCGTCCGTCGATCCCGATCTGCTCTACAATTTGGCTGAAGATCCCGACGAGTTGCAAAATCTTGCCGCTGATCCGGCGCAGGCTCAACTGGTGGCCGAACTGCGGAGCGAAGTGGCTACGCGCTGGGACTTTCCGCAAATCACCAGCGCAGTTTTGGCCAGCCAGCGGTGCCGCCAACTCGTTGCTACGGCGAATGCGATCGGCACGCTCACGCCGTGGGACCATCAGCCAAGGCGCGATGCGGCACAGGAATATGTTCGCGCGCATATGGACCTTGAGGATCTGGAAGCGATGTCACGTTTCCCGCGTGTCCGGTTTTGAGCGGAATGTCGGCAGCAAAATCGCAGCGTAGATTCGCTTTCACCCTGATCGGTATCGGCGCGGCTTCAACAGCGGCGCACCTCGGTAACAACTTCACCACTTATCTGATCGGCGGCCTGATGGACCGCTTTGGCTTTACCCCGACGGCCATGGGCGCCTGGAACATGACCGAAACCCTCAGTTATGCCGCTGCGATGTTTCTGGTTGCGCCGCGGGCACGCGCAATGGACGCGCGCGTCCTGGCGGTGCTTGCGACCGTTCTGGTGGCGACTGCGCAGGCCAGCTCGGCCTTGATGACGTCGTTTCCGTGGTTGCTGCTGGGACGGATTGGCACCGGCCTTGGCTTCGGGCTCATGAACAGCGCGGTCAATCTTGCAGCAGGACGCACCGCGCATCCCGCACGCTCGATTTCGCTGGGCATTGCCTTCCAGACGATCATGTTTGCGGCGATCAACATTGGCCTGCCGATCATCGGCAAGGACTATGGCGTGGCAGGAATGTTCACGGCCCTCGCGGTGTTGACATGTCTACTTGGATTGCTCGCACTGACCCTGCCAGGAGGAACGGGGCTCGACGGTGATGCTGCCGCCACGGCACCCAGCGCGCCAATCGGAGCGGAAGGGCGTCGCGTGCTGGCGGCGATGGCTTTGTTCGCCTTCGGGACACTGGCGATCTGGCCGTTTATGGAGCGCACGGCCCATGCGATCGGCTTGCCTGCCACCCAATTTGGCCGGTATCAAAGCATTGCTACCCTGGTTAGCGCGCTGGGCAATGCCGGACTGGCAGTGGTGGTCAAGCGGCTGCCGAGAACCTGGCCGCTGGCGGCCGCGTTGGGGGCTTGCGGGCTGGCTTGCGCGCTGCTGACAACGGTGAGCACCGAGGCCGCCTTTGGTGCCGCGCTGATTGCCTTTAATGTCAGTTGGTTCCTGACCTACCCGTTGCTGCTGGGGCTCGCTTATTCGATCGATGACAGCGGCCGCTTGGCTGTGATGACAACAGGCACCTGGTTGTTATCACAAAGCTTCGGTTCGCTTGCGGCCGGTGTCATTGCGCAGAATTTCGGGGGCTACACGCTGATCGGACCAATGGGGGCCTTGGTGTGCCTCGCAGCGGTTGCCGTGGCTTTGCCCATAGCAAAGCGGCTTGATAGGCGATTGCCTTAGTCCATGCTTCAACTCTTGGCCAGGAGCTGTCAGTCTGATGCGAACGAGCCCCCCACGATCGAATTCGGTCTTTGAAGTCGGCGATTACCTGGCGAGCGATTGTCATAAGACTAGTGCGGCCGAGCGGTTTTGTTGGAAGGTTTGGCGAGTGACGAGGTGGCGTCCGACAGACAGTACTTCACCCGCTATCAGACTCGCATCAAAAACTGCCGCCGCCGTGTGGCTGTCATCTCAGAAAGAAGCGGAAAATGACTGTCCGCTTTCCAGCGCTGACCAAGGGTAGACGAACGGCGGTAGTGTCGCGCAAAGCGGACCGTGGGGTGCTGCGTAGTCAATGTCCGCTTTCCACCCCTAATCCGCCATTGCGGCTGGTCGGTGAGCGACCCGATTTCGGCCATTAGGCTGTCGGTTTGCGCCCGCCGAATTGGATCCCCGCATTTGGGGGCTCACCCCATTTATTTGCAATGGGCTGACCACGGACGATGCCGAGCCAAATTCCGAGGATCGCTATGCCTAGGACAATCAGTCCACCGCTGACTTCGATCGTATCGACGCTCGCTCCCGCGACCAACAGCCCGGCGACGATGAGGATTTCAGCACCGATTGCGGCTCCCACCAACCACCCGCTGCGACCAATGTCATGGAGTCGAGGCACGCCGACCACCACCATGGCCACTTCCAAGCCGCCCTTGAGCTGGCCGAGGTAAATTAGCAATCCGAGCCCTACGGCGACGATGCCGAAACACAGCCAGTAAGTTGCCCGATTAATGCGATACTTAAGCATCGTTTTGCCACCCCTGATCAGCATCCACCATAATCGACTAGTGTCCGCTTTCCACCCCATTTCGGACAATCGCGCTTATTCTTGAGCCCACCCGAACCGGCCTAAAGTTCTGGGCTCGATCGCCGGTTTCTGCGATCAGCCCCTAATCGCGCGTCAATTCGCCGAACCGCATCGCCGCCGCAAAGGCTGCAAATCGCCGTGCCCTGCGCGCTTCGGCTTCCTCCTCTTTGCCCCACAGGTCGGCTTGCCAAATTTCCTCGAGCTCAGCTGCCGCCCATAGCGCTTGCGCATCTGCGCTCGGTTCAATCGCAGCGAGGCCGATCACCAGCGAGGCGGCGAGGGAGGTAAGCGTCGTCAGCGCGGCGAGGGTGAAATTGTCCTGTGCTGCCAACACCTTTTCCAGCCGGGCCAGCGTGGCCTCGCTTTGCCGGCGGTGGACTACGCCGCTGATGCGTTCGAAGTGGACGTCCCAGCGCGCTTCGGCCCCCCCCAGCAGCGGCTCCCACACCTCCAGCTGGCGCGCATGCAGCGGCTCGTCCGGCTCGGCGCGGTAGCACAGGGTGTCGGTTTCGCCGTAACCGCGCAACTTCGCGATCCCCCCGACGCGGTCCGGGCGGATCACGTCTATGGCGAAATCGGCAAGGTCGCGCAGCGGGAGACTTTGCGGGTCGACCGTCTCGCCCTGCGCCGCCCATTCGCTAGCCAGCGCTTCAGCCAGCGCCTTGTTCGGCACGATCTGCGCGCTGCCGGCCTGGGTCTTTACCGCGCGGGCATCGAGCAGGACCTGCCAGCCGCCTTGGGCCGCGGCGACCGTAGCATCCTTCCAGAATCGCTTCATTCGCCCGGCGTCTTCCACTTGCTGGCTAGAAAGCGCGGCAGGAGGACGAGTTCGAGCAGGCCGAACACCGCGAAGGCGGCCCCGGCGGGCCTCGGGATGTCGATCTTCCCGGCGAGAATCAGCAGGCCGACCACGATCAGCGCGGTGCTGAGGAGGCGGATCAGGCTGAGCATGAAGAAGCGCTGCTTGGCGAGGCTCTCGTTGTCGTTCATCCGATCAGGTCCTTGAGGTGGGCCGGGCTGGTCGCAACCGCCTCGGCCCCGGCTTCGAACAATTCTTGTCGCGTGTGATAGCCCCAGTTGACCCCCAGCGCACGGACTCCGGCGGCCGAGGCCATGGCCATGTCGAACGCGGTATCGCCGATCATGACGCAAGCCTCGGGCTGGGTGCCGCTCTCTGCCAGCGCGGCATGGACCATCGCGGGATGCGGCTTTGACGGGTGCTGGTCAGCAGTCTGCAGCGTGGCGAAATGGCGGGTCAGGCTGTGCGTGGCGAGGCAGTGTTCGAGCCCGCGCATGCTCTTCCCGGTAGCGACGCCGAGCGTCCAGCCATCCGCAGCCAATGCTTCGACCAGCGCGGCAATCCCGTCGTAGAGCGGCTCGACCAGCGCGCCGCTCTCGCGCGCTGCGCGGAAGTGGCTGCGATAGGCCATGTCGATCTCGGCCTGCTGCACATCGCTGGTATCGGGGGCGAGGCTGCGAATCGCCTGTGGCAGGCTGAGCCCGACGATGCGGCGGACCAGGTGGCGGTCGGGCAGGGGCAGACCGGCGTCGGCGAAGGCGGCGTCCATGGCATTGCAGACCCCGGCCTGGCCATCGACCAAGGTGCCATCACAGTCGAACAGGGCGAGGCGCACGCTCACGGCGCGAGGCTGCGCATCAGGGCGGCGATCCCGTTCGCGCCTTCGCTTTCGAAACCCGCGGCGACGCGTTCACGCTCTTCGGCGCTCTTGTTCTGGCTTAGCTTCATTGTTTCGCGCCAGGCCTGAATCTCAAGCTCGAACCCGACGATCCCGGACTGCAGCGCGCGACTCTTGGCTTCGGGCAGTTTGTCCATGGTCCACGGCTTGCCCTCGGCAATGCGTGCCTCGTGCTTGACTGAGAGCGCGGTGATCTGGCCCAGCAGGCCCTCGGCGTCGAGCCGGCGGACCCGGCCTTCAAGCTCGACCGCGACGTAGTTCCAAGTCGGAACTTGTTCGGGGTCGGCGTACCAGCGCGGGCTGACGTAGCCATCGGGGCCATTGATCACCGCGAGTACGGTCATCCCGTTCAGATGCTTGGTCATGGCGTTGCCGCGCGAGAGGTGGAACTGGACGGCACTGTCCTGGGTCCAAAGCAAGGGTACGTGCGCCACGCGCGGTCCGTCAGGGGTAGCCGCGAAGACCATGCCGAAACCGATCTCCTCGATCATCGTTTCGAGCAGCGTTCGGTCCGCACTGCGGAACGCGGAAGCCGGATGCATCAGCGCTTGACCGGTTTGGGCGAGCCTTTGCCCTTGGTCGGGCCACGGCTCTTGGCAGGACGGGTGGTAGCGGCGGTGGCGCGCGAGCGGCGTTCGCCGCGGCGTTCCTTGCGGTATTGTTTGGCGTGGGCCTTGGCTTCGGCTTTTTTGACTTCCTTGCTTGGCGGCGCCTTTGCCTTGAGTTCGATTGCACCGTCGGCCTCGTCGAAGCCAAGGCTGACCATGCTCGCGGCAAAATGATCGGGCGGATCGGCGGTCACGTCGATCGTGTCGCCGCCGGGGGCCGGGATCACCAGCCGCCGCGCGTGCAGGTGCATCTTGCGGCTGATCGTGCCCGACAGGAACGCGTCGGGCCCGCCGTATTTGCCGTCGCCGACAATCGGATGACCGATTGCCGCCATGTGGACGCGCAACTGGTGGGTGCGCCCGGTCAGCGGCTGCAGTTCGACCCACGAGGCGCGGTTGCCGGCGTGGTCGATCACGCGGTAGCGGGTGCGCGCGCTTTGCCCGTGCTCGCTTTCGTCGACCATCATCTTCTCGCCGCCGCTGCCCGGCTGTTTGCCCAGCGGGAGTTCGATCAGCCCGTCCTCGATTGTCGGCACCCCGATCACCAGCGCCCAGTAGATCTTGCGCGCCGAACGGCCGGAGAAATGCTTCGAGAATTGCGCCGCGCTCCCCGGTGTGCGCGCGATCAGCAGCACGCCGCTGGTATCCTTGTCGAGCCGGTGGACCAGCCGCGGGCGCGGATCGCTCTCCTGCGCCAGCGCATCGAGCAGGCCGTCGACATGTTCGAAGGTGCCACTGCCGCCTTGGGTCGCGAGCCCCGGCGGCTTGTTGAGCACGAAGGCGCTGGGGGTGGTGCGGATCACCATGTCGAGCGCCATTTCGCGCTGCTCGGGGGTGAGCGGTTTACGCTCGCGCTGCCCCTTGATCGCCGGGGCATCGCCGCCCGGGGGCACGCGCACGACTTGCCCGGTGGTCACCCGGTCGGCCGGATCGGCGCGCTTGCCGTCGACCCGGATCTGTCCGGTGCGCGCCCAGCGGCTGATCGTGGCAAAGCCGATGGCGGGGAGGTGGCGCTTGAACCAGCGGTCGAGCCGCACCCCGTCGTCGTCGGGTTCGACGGTGAACTGGCGGACGACTTCGCTCATGCTGCTACCCGCATCACGGCAAGTCCGGCGAACAGCGCGGCGACACCTGCGAGCACCGAAACAGCAACATAAAGCGCCGCAGAAACAAGCGAACCGCGCTCGATCATCAGCGCCAGTTCCAGGCTGAAGGCGCTAAAAGTGGTGAACCCGCCCAGCACGCCCACGCCGAGCAACAACCGCCAGCTCTCGCCCCAGCTGCCATGCCGCGCCAGCCAGCCGGTGAGCAGGCCCATCAGCAAGCTGCCCGTCACGTTGACCGCCAACGTCGACCACGGGAATTGCGCGGTGGTGGCGCCCATGCGGCCCAGCGTGACACCGACCGCATAGCGCAACCATGACCCGGCCGCGCCGCCAAGGGCGACGAGCAAGGATGCTGCAGGAAAGCTGGGTGCGGGCATGGCACGCCTCTTAGAGGGGGAATGGCGCGGCGGACAAGCGCGGAAGCGTAGCCGCCGCCACGCGCGTTCAACATTGCAATCGATTCCAGCAAATTCGGGGCTGTTGCCCCCGCGCCATAGTGTTGCGGGAAATGGCAACGATTCTCGATTCAGGGCGGTTCGATTCGAGCAAACCGTTTGCGAATCAAAACAATATCGCGCAGCCTGTTAACAATAGGGTAACCAATAGGGGCATTCAAATCATGACATCCATTTCTTCCCGGTCCGGGTTGCTGCGCCGTGCCGCCGTGCGCTCAGCCAGCTTTTCCGCGCTTGCCATCGCCCTGACCGCCGCGCCGGCGCTGGCCGAAAGCTCGGCCGCGCCCGATGCCGCCGCGATCGCCCGCGGGATTGATCTGCTCCAGGTGCAACGTGAAGCCCAGGGATCGACGCAGATCGTGCAGGTTGCACCCGAACCGCAGACCGGCGTCGCCGCGGTCGCGCCGGTTCCCGAAATCCTCATCGCCAACCCCGGGACGCCCACCACGGCGCGCGATCCTGTCAATATTACCGGCGTGGGCCAGATGGTCGTCGATGCCGGCGGCGGCAGCGTCGGCCTGTGCACCGGCACGCTGATCAATCCGCGCACGGTCATCTTCGCCGCGCACTGCGTCAACAGCAAGACCGCGGGCAATTACGGCTCGAACAGCGGCGGCCAGGCGATCGGCTTCGGTTTCGAAACCAACACGCGGGCGAATGCCACTGGTCAAACCGACGAACTCGTCACCTGGCTGTTCGGCAACGCCACCACCGCGAAGTACAAGACCAATGTGGCCCAGGCATTCTACAATGCCAACTACGTCAACTATAACCCGCTATCGACCGAGGCGAATGCACGCAGCTTCCTTTACGCCGATATTGCGATGGCCTCGCTCGATACCGCTGCAACCAACATCCCGACCTGGGCGCTCCTGTTCTCGCAGCTTCCCGCGGTTCCGATCACCGCCAACGGCACCGGCTATCACGTCACGATCGACGGCTATGGACGCAACGGTACCGGCATCGCCGGCTCCAGCACCGCCATCGATTTCCGCCGCCGCATCGCCGAAAACACGCTGGGCGCGCTGGCCTCGCTGGGAGACTTCGAACAATTCCTGTTCGGTCCAGGCGGGACTTCGGATGCAACCAACCCGCAGAACCTCTACTGGATCGACTTCGACGACCCGCGCCGCGGGACCGGGACTGCTTCGGCGTTCGACTTCAACGCCTGGCGCGATAACGCCCTGCCCAACGAAGGTATCACTTCAAGCGGTGATTCGGGCGGCCCGCTCATTCTCGACCGGACCTTCGCGAAGTCGGTTGTCCTCGGTGTGCTGTCGGGCGGCTATACCCGCTTCTTCAACGGCCAGCCGGCCAATGGCTACGGCACCGCCGCGTTCTACCAACCGCTCTATCTCTACTGGGACTGGATTGCGGCGAACAATCCGTACCACTATGTCGGCTCGATTGCCGGGAACGGCGACTGGACCGATCCGACCCACTGGGTGACCAACCTCGATCCCAACTACCAGATCATCGTCAACGGTCAGCTAGTAAACGGCATCCCGACCGCGCCGGGCGCTGGTAACACCGATCAGCCGGGCTTCGGCCAGGCCTGTTTTGAGTCGGGGGGCGTCAGCGACTGCCTCGACATCGCCAGTGGTACCGAAACCGTGGTCGTCAAGCCGATCGGCACTGCGGCCAACGATGCCGGACAGGCCCAGGTCGGCGAGTCCGTCGAGGCGGTTAGCGAAACGGCGGTCAATGCCGGTACTGTCGGCTCGCGTCCGACCGGCGGCACGCTCGAAGCGCAGGCTACCACTGCGGTTCTCCCAGCACCGACGCTCGCCAGCGGGCTGCCCGGCGCGACCAACTTCGTGCCCAACAACTACGACGGTGACCGCGTCGCCCGTGTCAATCCGCGTTACTTCGACGTGACGCTGGGCGCGGCGGGGACCACCACGCTGGGCTCCACGGTAGTGATCGACCGGCTGACGCTTTCGAATGCCAACGCGGCGCTCAACATCGGTGCGGCGGGATCGCTGACCAGCTGGATCAGCGTCACCCAGTCGACCGGCAACATGTCGGTCAACGGCGCGCTGACCTCCAATGGCGACTACTTCATGCTCGCCGGCGGGCTCAACGGCACCGGCCTCATCACCACGCCATTCTACACCAACGTCGCCGGCACGATCTCGCCGGGCACCGTTGGCGCTGCGGGCAATGTCGGCACGCTGACCTTCAAGGGCAACACGATCTTCGCCTCGGGCTCGGTTCTGCTGATCGATATCGGAGCAGTCGGGGTGAACGACAAGATCGTCGTCCAGACCGGTGCGGCGGGCAGCGGTATCGCCAATGTCGGCGGAACGGTGCTGTTCAACGTGCTGGGCGGTTCCATGCCGCGCGCGGGTGACGTCTATACCTTCCTGACCGCGCAGAACGCCGTCACCGGCACCTTCGGGGCCAGCGCCTCGATCAGTGCCATCCTGCGCCCGACCCTGGTCTATGCGCCGACTGCGGTCTCGGTTCAAATCACCGCGGTGCCTTATGCCAGCGTTGTTGACCCGAATTCGGCGGTGCAGGTATCCTATGCATCGCTGTTGGACGCCGATCGCGCCTCCTCGGCCAATGGGGCGCTGTCGGGTCTCTAC
>JANOAD010000227.1:0-34343 GCA_031410955.1 Novosphingobium sp.
GGGGGTGGTCGGGCAGGGGGCGCGGGCCGGTGTTGCCAAGCTTTTCGCGGAAGCGAAAAGCGCACCAGACAAATTAGCGCAGGCCGAGAACGCTTGCCAGCATTGCCCCCCAACCCGCCGGCGCTGGCACGTCGCGAACCGGGGCGGCAAGCGCGCAGTCGAGGCACAGCGCCTGCATCCCCTGAACCTTGCCGAGCCGCGCCAGACCCGTGGCGACGCGGGCCAGCGAGTCCTGATGGCGCAGCGCGAGCAGCGCGGCAAGGTCGCGCCCTTCGCCACCATCGTCGGCCACGTCATCGCCGCCCATCATCAGAGCGAGCAGGCTGCCGTAGCCGTTGGGCTCGGAGCCATAATACTTGGCATGCCAGCTATCGAGCTTGGCGGCCTTTGCGGCGTAGTTCAGCGCTTCGGAAAGGCCGCCGAATTCGTCGACCAGGCCCTTCTGCCGCGCGGTTCCGCCGTCCCAGACGCGGCCCTGCGCCATGGCGTCCACTTCCTCGGGGCTCTTGCCGCGCGACTTGGCGACAAGCCCGATGAAACGGGCATAGCCGTTCTCGATATTGGCCTGGAGCAGCTTTTCGGCCTCGGGCGTGAGCCCGGCAAGCAGGTCTGGCTGGCCCGAAAGCGGTGTGGTGCGGACCCCGTCGCTGGTCACCCCGTAGCGCGCCAGGGTATCCTCGAAACTGGGCAGCGCGGTGAAGATCCCGATCGAGCCGGTGACCGTGCCGGGTTCGGCAAAGATTCGCTGCGCCGGGGTCGAGACCCAGTAGCCGCCGCTCGCCGCGACATTGGCCATCGACACCACGACCGGGCGCCCCTTCGCCTTGAACCGTTCGATCGCGCCGCGAATCTGCTCGCTCGCCAGCACCGAGCCCCCCGGCGAATCGACCCGCAAGACCAGCGCTTGGGCATCATCGCCATTGGCCTTGTCGATCAGCTTGGCGATCCGGTCACCGCCGGCAGTGCCGGGCCCGGCCTTGCCATCGACAATGTCGCCCGCGATCGTCACCACCGCCACGGCCTTGCCATCGCGGTCCAGCGGATACGCGGCTAGCAGCGCTTCGGGCTTGGAGAAGGCGTAGGTCCCGGGCAGGTCCTTGTCCTCGCCCGGTCCGGCCAGCTGCCTGACCCGTTCGCCGAAAGCGACGTTGTCGCCGACATGATCGACCAGCCCGGCATTGACCGCGGCTTGCGCGGCATCGCCCTTGGCGGCGGTGAACCAGGCGACCGGATCCTTGGTGATCGCCTCGATCTGCGCCTTGGAGCGGGCCTTGGCGACATCGGCCTTCCACTCCTCCCACAGCGCCGAATAGAGCGCCGCGCGAGCCTCACGCGAGGGCGCCGAGGCATCATTGCGTTCGTAGGGTTCGACAAAGTCCTTGAAGGTGCCGACCTTGAAGACGTGGACCTTGACCCCGTAGTCCCTCAGCAGCTTGCCGTAATAGGGCATGGTCCCGCCCGGCCCCATGACGAAGGCGCCGCCCATCGGATGGACCCAGGCCTCGCTGGCATGCGCGGCGAGAATCACGCCGTCGTCGATATAGGCGGTGGCATAGGTCAGCACCGGCTTTTTCGCCGCGCGGACCTTGTCCATCGCCGCGCCGATTTCCTCCATGTGGACCAGCCCGCCGCCGGTGAATTTCGCCAGGTCGAGCACCACGACCTTCACATGATCGTCGCTCGCCGCGAGTTCGAGCGCGCGCACCACATCGCGCACCCGGTGCTGGCGCAGCGGCGCCTCGACCCCGGCGATGAGCTTGAGCGCGTCCTGCTCGGCCGGTTCTTCGACCACCGAGCCGTCAAGCTTCACCAGCAGCGCACCGTCCTTCAGCGCCGCCTGGCTGGGGCGACCGATCAACACACTGTAAAGCACCCCGAAAAACAGCAGCATAAACAGCAGGACAAGCCCGTCCTTGATCGCAACGAACAGATGCCAGACCTTGCGGGCGAATTGCATGCGGATGTCCTGTCTTCTTGAGCTTTCCGCGCCATAGGGGGCACCGTCGGCAAAGGCCAGAGCCGCATCGACCAACCGCCGATGCGCGCCTACTTGCCGCATGCCAGCGGGATCGCTAAGGCATCGACTTTAATGACATCGCCAGACCCCAGAGCCGCGAGCCGCTACCAAGTCGGCAGCGCCGCCTTCCCGCACCGCGACCTCACCGGCTTGGCGGGACTTGCTCCGTGGGAACTGCTTTTCCTGATGGACGAGGCCGAGCAGTGGGTCGATCTCAATCGCTCCGCCAGCAAGCGCGATGAACGGCTCCATGGCCTCACCATCATCAATGCCTTCTTCGAAAACAGCACCCGCACGCTGCTCAGCTTCGAGATCGCGGGCAAGCGGCTGGGGGCCGACGTGGTCAACATGCATGCCGCGCAAAGTTCTGTAAAGAAAGGCGAAACGCTGATCGACACGGCGATGACGCTCAACGCGATGCACGCCGATGCGATCGTGATCCGCCATCAGTCATCGGGCGCGGTGCAGCTGATTGCCGACAAGGTCGATTGCCCGGTGCTCAACGCCGGAGACGGGCAGCATGAGCACCCCACGCAGGGTCTGCTCGATGCGCTGACCATCCGTTCGGCCAAGGGTGAGATCGGCGGCCTAATCGTGACGATCTGCGGCGATATCCTGCACAGCCGGGTCGCGCGATCGAACATCCACTGCCTGACCACCTTGGGCGCGCAGGTCCGCGTCTGCGCCCCGCCCGCGCTGATGCCGGCGGGGATTGAGCAGATGAAGGTGACCCCGTTCCACCACTTCGATGCCGCATTGGACGGCGCTGACGTGGTGATGATGCTGCGGCTCCAGCAGGAGCGGATGAGCGGGCAGTTCATCCCCTCCCCGCGCGAGTATCGCCACCTTTACGGGCTGACGCTCGAGCGGCTGGCGCGGGCCAAGCCCGATGCGCTGGTGATGCACCCGGGGCCGATGAACCGCGGGGTGGAGATCGACAGCAACGTGGCCGACCTCGCCGGTCGCTCGGCAATCACCCGGCAGGTCGAGATGGGGGTGGCAATCCGCATGGCCTGCCTCGACGTGCTGACTCGCAAGGCGCGTGGGCAGGAGGGCTGGGCATGAGCATGACCGCACCCCTGACGATCACCAATGGCCGGCTGGTTCTTGCCGCAGGCGAACCGCAGGCGGGCGGGATTCGTTGCGAAGACGGACGGATCGTTGCCGTGGGCAATGTTGCCGCAGAAAGCGGCGACACCGTGTTTGACGCCAAGGGCCAGCTAATCGCGCCCGGCCTGGTCGACCTTGGCGTCTTCGCGATCGACAAGGCCGCGTTCCACTTCGGCGGCATCACCCGCGCGGCCGTGATGCCCGACCAGACCCCACCGCTCGATCATCCGGCGCGGGTGCGGTTTGCCGCGCAGTCGGGCAAGCCCGACCTGTGGGTCCACCCGCTGGCGGCGGCGACTCGCGGGCTTGAGGGCGCGGAACTCGCCGAACTGGCGCTGATGCGCGACGCCGGGGCCAAGGCGGTCGCGACCGGGCGGCGCTGGATCGGCGATTCGGGGACCATGCACCGCCTGTTGTCCTACGCGGCAATGTTGGGTCTGACCGTCATCACTCATGCCGAAGATGCCGGCCTTGCCGGCAATGCCGTGGCCACCGCCGGAGAGATGGCGACCCGCTACGGGCTTCCCTCTGCCCCCGCCGAAGCCGAGGCGCTGGCCGTGGCTCGTGACATTGCCTTGGCCGAACTCAGCGGCGCCCGGCTCCATTTCCGCCAGATCACCACCCGTTCCGGCTGTGCTCTGGTGCGCGCCGCCAAAGCGCGCGGTCTGGCCATCAGCGCGGGTGTGACGCCGGCGCATTTCATGCTCTCCGACACCGCGATCGGCGATTTCCGCACCTTTGCGAAACTCTCCCCGCCGCTGCGCAGCGAAGCCGATCGGATGGCGGTGCGCGAGGCGCTGGCAGACGGGACGATCGACGTGATCTGCTCGGGCCACGATCCACGCGGCCCCGAGGACAAGCGCCTGCCATTTGCCGACGCCGAACCGGGCATGGCCGGGGCCGAAACGCTGCTGGCGCTCAGCCTGGGCCTGATCCGCGATAATGTAATCGACACCGCCCGCGCCTTCGCGCTGCTTGCGGCCAATCCCGCGCAGTTGCTGGGCGTGGACGTCGGTAAGCTGGAGGTCGGCCATGAAGCCGATCTGGCCGTGATCGATCCGGCAAAGCCGTGGATCGTCGATTCGGACAAGATGGCTGCCAGCGCGGGCAACACCCCCTTCGACAAGCAGGGGGTGGAAGGCCGAGTCATCGCGCTGTTCAAGGGCGGCAAGCAAGTCGGCTGAACGAGAAACCCCCTCCCGCCGAGGCGGAAGGGGGCTGCGCTCCCGGTGTTATTGCTGAATTCGCTTAGTGGCGACGCGCATTGGTCGGGCCGACCGACGGTACCGGCTTCACTGCAACCTGAACCTTGGGCTTGATCGCCGCCTTGGCCATCGCCGGGGCATTGGCCGGGCGGCCGGGCATCGAGCGGCTGGCGGTATAGGCAAAGCACACCCCGCCGCGGTTCTTCACCGACGAGCACAGGCCCTGGGCCCCGCGGCCATCGAGGCCGGCAGCGGCAACGCGCCAGAAGTGCTTACCCTTCACGTCGGCCTGGGTGATCGTCATCTTGAAATTGCGCAGCTCGGGGTTGCGTGCGGCATAGTGGCCCCAGGCACGGCGGGCGCCCTGCTCGCTTGCGAACGAACCGAGCTGGACGCGGTGCGTCGAACCGCGACCCGAAACCTTGGCCAGCGCGTGGCGCGGGCGCAGGCCCGGACGGTGCGTGACGGTTTTGGGACGCGAGGCAGCAGCCATGCGCGCGGGTGTCGGCGGAGTCATTGCCTCCGGACCGCTTTGCGGCAGCGGCTGGACCACGGGGTTCGAATTGTAGACCGGCGAGAAGGCTTCCGGGGTCTGCTCGGCAACCGTCGGAGCGACAACCGGGATCGGCGCATCGACCGGTTGGTACTGGGCCAGGTTGGCCGCCGGAGCAGCGGCTGCAGGCAGTTCACCCGCTGCGGCAACCGCCGGGGTATCGGCCTTCACCGCGCCGGTTTCGGCGGCAAGCTGTTCCTGATCGCCGCTGGCATTGAGCGCGAGCGCGGCCGGCAGTCCGCCGTCGGCGACCATCGGGACGCGCAGCATCGAGGCGACGCGCAGTTTCGCATCTTCAGGGCGGGCCTGCATGACCCAGCCGCTGATCCGCCCGTCGAGCTGGTCGGCAGGAACGTCCTGCGAGGCCATGATCCGGGCTTCGCGCCAGCGCCCGTCGAGCGCGAAGGCGTAAGCGAGGTTCTGGCGCACCTTGGGCGAATTGTCGCCGCCGCGCAGCGTATCGTGCAGAATGGCGACGCCGCGGCCGCTATCACCAGCCAGCGCATAGGCCAGGCCAAGATCGACCGCGGGAATGGCATCGCGCCAGTCGTTGAGGATCGCCACCGCTTCGCCGTTCCTGCCGGCCCCGATGTCGGCCAGCGCGAGCGACAGCGCGGTCTTGGCCGAATTGTCGCCAAGCTTCATCGCATCGTTGAAGGCGGTCGCGGCGCTTTCGAAGCGGCCCGAGCGCAGGTAGGCCTGGCCGAGCAGTGCGCGGTACGTGCCAACGCGCGGGTTGGCGGCAACCAGGGCTTCGGCGAGCGACACCGCCTTGACGGCATCGCCCTTGGACAGCGCCTTCTGTGTTTCCGACGCGGCCTTGTCGGTGCTCGACTTGGCAACCGCGCCCGAGCTGAACCCGGCACCTGCGGCGATGGCGAGCGCAACCGCGCCGGCGAGGCCGAGCGGCAGGATCGAACTGCGGAGCTTGCTGGTCTGCATGGGATAGGTCCCTTCCTCGAAAAATCTCATGTGCGGCTTTTCGCCACTTGCGCGGCGAGCGATGCCAGATCGGGTTGTTCGGCGAGCAGGCGGTCGAGCGCCTCGGTCACCAGTTGCTGGGCGCTGCGCCCCTTGACCGTGCAGGCCAGGCGCAGCTGGAGATGGCGTTCTGCGTCGACGCGCAGGGTAAATGCGGCGCGGCGACCGTCGGCGAGTGCCGAGCGGCGCGCGACGTCGCGGCCGAGTGTCCGCTGCTGGCGGACAACTTCAGGCACTTCGCGGCCGGATTCGATCGGCACGACCTGGCCGAAATCGCCAGCATCATGCCCCATATCGTTCCAGCCGAGATCTTCATGGCTGAGGGCGAGCGCGCTGGCCTGCGGACGCATCGCTGGCTTGGCGCCGCCCTTGCGGGCAAGCAGCCGCGGGGTCAGCGACGCGATGGGCCGGTGTTCGGATTTATGGTCGGCCATGCCCCCGAGCGCCCTTACGAACCCGCGACCCGGCGGCCGAAGCCGCCAGCGGGGCGATGCACACCCTGGATCGACGAGACCGCAGTCGGCGCGGCAAACACGGTGCGGCGGAAGTTCTTTTCGAGCCGGTCCGAGATATAGCTCCACAGCGCGGTGACTTCGGCGGCGCTGCGGCCATTGGGATCGACTTCCATCACGGTGCGGCCATCGATCATCGAGGCGGCGAAATCGGTGCGGTGATGCAGCGTGATCGGGGCAACGGTGCCGTGCTGCGACAGCGCAACCGCGGCTTCCGAGGTGATCTTGGCCTTGGGCGTTGCGGCATTGACCACGAAGATCAGCGGCTTGCCGGCGCGTTCGCACAAATCGACCGTCGCGCCCACGGCGCGCAGGTCATGCGGGCTCGGGCGGGTCGGCACGACAATCAGTTCGGCCACATTGATCACCGATTGGATCGCCATGGTGATGGCCGGCGGGGTATCGATCACCGCCAGGCGGAAGCCCTGCTGGCGCAGCACTGCAAGGTCAGCGGCCAGGCGCGCCACCGTGGTCTGGGCGAAAGCCGGGAATTCCGCCTCACGCTCGTTCCACCAATCGGCCAGCGAGCCTTGCGGATCGATATCGATCAGCACGACCGGGCCCGCCCCGGCGCGCTGCGCCTGCACGGCAAGATGCCCGGACAAGGTCGTCTTGCCCGATCCACCCTTCTGCGATGCCAAAGCCAGTACCCGCAAAGTCTGTCCCCTAAGAAATGCTGCAAACCTGAAAAGACTTGCCGTGGGGGATCGCAGAACGTTCCTAATTTTGAGTTAACGCGCACACCGGACTCTCGGCATCCTGCGGTTTGCCGGGCGCATAAACCCTTTGCTAAGGGTGCATTTACTATGACAGTTAGGCATGGTGGAGCGCGTGGCGATGTGCGGTCGGGGTCGGGCCACTCGCCAAAAGTAAACCGCCGAGAGGGAACGGGATAAATACGATGGGTCGTAAAAATTTGCTCACGGGGCTGATTTTCGGCGCGGGTCTGGCACTGGCCACCCCCGCGCAGGCGGACACAAAGGCTGGGGTTGACGCGTGGACACGCGGCGATTTCGCCGGTGCGGTCAAGGCCTGGCAGCTGGAAGCGGCCAAGGGTGACGGCGACGCGATCTTCAACCTTGGCCAGGCTTATCGCCTCGGCAAGGGCGTGCCGCAGGACCTGACCAAGGCCGAGCAGCTGTTCGGCCAGGCCGCGGCGATGGGCCACCTCCAGGCAGCGGACAACTATGGCCTGCTGCTGTTCCAGCGCGGCGACAAGGCCAAGGCGCTGCCTTACTTGCGCGCCGCCGCCGATCGCGGCGATCCGCGCGCGCAGTACCTGCTTGGCATCGCGCATTTCAACGGCGACATGGTCCCCAAGGACTGGGTCCGCGCCTACGCGCTGGTTACACTCGCGCAGCAGCAGGCCCTGCCGCAGGCCGCCGGAGCGCTGGCCCAGATGGACCAGTACGTGCCGCTCGACCAGCGCCAGAAGGGCGTCCAGCTGGCCAGCGAACTCGGCAGCCAAGCCGACGCGACCCGCGCGCGGCAGCTCGCCGCGGTCGATCTGGGCAGTCAGGTCCCCGGCAGTGCCCAGCCCTCCGCGCCGCCGATCAAGGGACCAACGGTCGCCTCGGCGAACGATGCGGCGCAGCAGGCGCAGCGCGGCAGCCCGGCCTCTGCGGGTGCGGACTATGCCCGGCCGCCCGTTCCCGCCCCGCGCCCCGTTGCCGCGCATCAAGGCCCGCCTCCAAGGGTAACCCCGCCTGCGCCCGCGCCGCGTCCGGTTGTGAAGCCGGTTCCTGCGCCCGCACCGGCCCCGGCTCCCGCGCCAAGCGCAGCCGGCGGCACCTGGCGCGTCCAGCTCGGCGCCTTCGGGGTCGCCAGCAATGCCGATGCGATGTGGGCCAAGGTCAAAGGCCGCCCCGAACTCGCCGGGCACCCGCGGCTCAACGTCAAGGCCGCCGCGGTGACCAAGCTCCAGGCCGGCGGCTATAGCGAGGCCGCCGCCAAGGCCGCCTGTGCCAAGCTCAAGGCGGCCGGCATCGCCTGCGCGGCGGTGCCGGGCTGAACCCTTCACCTCCCCCTTGATGGGGGAGGGATACCGCAGCTTGCGAGCGAGCTCGCTAGCGCAGGTTGGGTGGGGGTGATTTGCCCGCCTGGTACAGCTTTTGGGGAGAACACACCCCCATCCAACTTCGCCTAAGCCGCCATTGCGGCTAAGGCTTCGTATCCTTCCCCCATCAAGGGGGAAGCGAATTGGCAGGCGGACCTTTGCAGACCACATCCACCACCCGCCTCCGCGTCCTTGACCTGATCCGCGGCGTCGCGGTGCTGGGGATCCTTGCGGTCAACGTCGCCAACTTTGCCGCACCGGGCAGCGCTGCGGTCTCGCCCGACCTGCCGCACGCCAGCAGTGCGGCCGATCACGCCGCATGGCTCATCACCTTCGTGCTGTTCGAAGGCAAGATGCGCGCGCTGTTCTCGATGCTGTTCGGGGCGAGCCTGCTGCTGTTCATCGAGCGCATGGATGCCGCCGGACGCGACGGCACGTGGTTGCAGGCGCGGCGGCTGTTGTGGCTGATGCTGTTTGGCTATCTCCACTTCATGCTGGTGTGGGATGGAGACATCCTGTTCCTTTACGCGGTGGCCGGGTTCGTCGCGCTGTTGCTGCGCCGCTGGTCGCCCAGGCAGATGGTGCTCGCCGCAGCGCTCACGCTGACGGTGTGGCAAGGCTGGGGCCTCTCGATCTGGGGCGGCAGCCTGGGTGACGAAGCTGCAGTAGTCTCCGGCAAGGCCGCGCCCGCGGCACAAAAGCGCTACGCCGCCGATCTCGCGCTGTTCCGCGCGAACGATGCGCAGGATGCAATCGACGCCAAGCGCTCATGGCTCTCGCTCGCCAAACACAAGCTGACCCAGCGGGCCCCCGATCCGCTGGGCCTCGTCGGGTTCAACTGGGGCGAGACCTTGCCGTGGATGCTGATCGGCATGGCGCTGCTCAAGAGCGGGTTGTTCGCCGGGGCATGGCCGCAGCGGCGCATTGTGCAGCTGGCAGTAGCGGGATTGGCGCTGGGCGGCGCGGTGACGCTGGCTTTCACCGCGTGGGCGGCCAGCCAGCATTATCCCGAAATCGCGCTGCGCTTCGCCATGCAATTCGCCGGAGTGCTGCCGCACACCGCAATGGCGCTGGGCTACGCCGCGCTGCTGGTACTTTCTTCCCCCCTCCCGCTTGCGGGAGGGGCCGGGGGTGGGCCTGTCAGGGCGAAAGAAGCGTCCGGCGCCGAGCAAGAACCCACCCCTAACCCCTCCCGCAAGCGGGAGGGGGACACTCGGCTGCTGCGTCCAATCATCACGTTGCGCGACCAAATCGAAGCTGCGGGCCGCATGGCCTTCAGCAACTACCTCGGCACCAGCCTAGTGATGGCCGCGCTGTGCTACGGCTGGGGCCTCGGCCTGTTCGGCCAGTTCGGCGCAGCGCAGCGCTGGACGCTGGTGCTGCTGGTCTGGGCGCTGATCCTGTCATGGAGCCAGCCGTGGCTGACGCGCTATCGGCAGGGGCCGCTGGAGTGGTTGTGGCGCAGTTTGACCGAGTGGCGGGTGTTGGGGTTTCGGCGGTGATGGAGGGCCAAATGAGCGAATCTTCGGAGCATCAAGCTTGGAACAATTTCGTTCTCAACAGCTATCCTCCATTAGCGGAGACAGACAGCAAGTGTCGCGCCGCTGCTGTTGCCAGTCTGTATATGGGCACCGCGAACAATGGCGGCATCAACTCGTTCCTCACCGTCACGCCCGAACTCAACACCCAGTCAGTGCTCGAAGCTTTGCAGGAGCTGGGTTTGAACGAAACTGCGGCGCAATTCAGTGCGGTGATCAAAGGACTGGGACAGCATCTTCCAGCTGCGACATCGGACGAGCGATGGGACATTCTAGATCAGCTTTGGACCGAGGATTTGGATGCGCTCGACACTCTGACTGTCCAATCTGACGCAGAACTCATGCGCGTTTTGGAGCGCCATGTCAGCGAACGCGAAGCATATTACGCTTCGATGAATCGATCTTGAGCTAGCGCGGGCTCACCCCGTCCCGAACGGGTTCTTCGAACTGCGCAGCATCAGCCTTACCGGTACCGCATCGAAGCCCAGATCGCGGCGCAGGCTGTTGATCAGGTAGCGTTGATAGCTGACCGGCAGATCATCCAGCCGGGTGCCGAAGATCGCGAAGCCCGGCGGGCGGGTCTTGGCCTGGGTGATATAGCGCAGCTTGATCCGCCGGCCGCTCGGCGCGGGCGGCGGGTTGCGATTGACGGCGTCCTCGAACCAGCGGTTGAGCGCCGAGGTGGGCACCCGCTTTGACCAGGCGGCGCGGATTTCGAACGCGGCCTTGAGCAGCGTGTCAAGCCCCTTGCCGGTCCGCGCCGAGACCGTCAGCACCGGCAGACCCTTGACCTGCGACAGCCCTTCATCGAGCGCGGCGCGGATACCGTTAAACAGGCCGGAGGCGTCCTGCGCCACGTCCCATTTGTTGATCGCGATGATCAGCGCACGGCCTTCTTCGAGCACCAGCGAGGCGATCTTGAGGTCCTGGTGCTCCAGGCCCCTTGTGGCGTCAAGCAGCAGCACGACCACTTCGGCAAAGTCGATCGCGTGGCGCGCATCTGCGACCGCGAGCTTTTCGAGCTTGTCCTGGACCAGCGCCTTCTTGCGCATCCCCGCGGTGTCGATCAGCCGGACCACGCGGTCCTCATCCAGCTCGGGATCGTGCCACACCCAGTCGACCGCAATCGAATCGCGGGTGATCCCGGCTTCAGGCCCGGTCAGCAGCCGGTCTTCGCCAAGGAACGCGTTGATGAGCGTTGATTTGCCGGCGTTCGGCCGTCCGACGATGGCGAGCTTCAAGGGCGCACGGTTGAGCGCTTCCTCGTCTTCCTCGTCGATTTCCTCGGGCACAAATTCATCGCGCTCGCGCTGGCCTGCATCGAGCAAGGGCAGCAGCGCTTCGAACAGGTCGCCCAGCCCCTCGCCGTGCTCAGCTGAGAACGGCACCGGGTCGCCGAAGCCGAGCGAGTACGCTTCGTACAATCCGTGATCGCCCGAGCGGCCCTCAGCCTTGTTGGCGACCAGCACCACCGGGACCGAGCTTTCGCGCAAGTACCGCCCGATTTCCTCGTCCATCGGGGTGAGCCCGGCGCGGGCATCGATCACGAACAGCGCCACGTCCGCGCCAACCAGCGAAGCCTCGGTCTGCTGGCGCATCCGCCCCGGCAGGGTGGCGTTATCTTCGTCTTCCCAGCCCGCCGTATCGACCAGCGTGAAATCGAGCCCAAGCAAGGTCGCATCGCCCATGCGGCGGTCGCGCGTCACCCCGGGCTGATCGTCGACCAGCGCGAGTTTCTTGCCGACCAGCCGGTTCCACAGCGTCGATTTGCCGACGTTGGGCCGGCCGATGATGATAACTTGAGGGAGCGCCATGGCCGCCAACTGGGCGCAGAAGCACATTTTTGCAAGCGCAGTGGGATTCCTTACTTCGCCGTTAACCATAGTTTGCAGCCTGCAAATAACCATCCCTGTGCGACTCCGGCTGGCATGGGGCTACGGGGACTACTCATCGGATGCGGAATGGTCGCGCTTGGCGCCCTGCCGCTCAGTGCGCTCGGCGCAAAAATCGCGGTGCCGGATGACGATGTCGTCTCCGGCGGCGGATCGAGCCTTCTGCCCCCTTACCTGCAGTGCGTACCCTATGCGCGCCAGGTAACCGGCATCCAGATTCGCGGCGATGCCTGGACCTGGTGGGACCAGGCCGACGGCCGCTATGCCCGCGGCTTTCGGCCCAAGGTCGGCGCGGTGATGGCGCTTAAACCGCACGGCAATTCGCACCTTGGCCATGTCGCTGCGGTCAGCCGGGTCATCGATAGCCGCACGATCCTGATCCGCCACGCCAACTGGAGCCCGATCAACGGCCGCCGCGGCCAGATCGAGGACAACGTCAAGGTGATCGACGTCTCGCCCGAAAACGACTGGAGCGCGGTGCGCGTCTGGTACGCCCCGATCCAGGCGCTGGGCGGTTCGATCTGGCCGGTTCAGGGCTTCATCTATTCGGGCAAGCCGCCCAAAGCCCTGGCTGTTCCTTTACTGGGCTCGGTTCAGGCCAAGCCAAAAGCAAAGAACGGCAGCCCGGCTTCGCTCCTCCCCGGCGCTTACGGCAATGCCCCGACCGGGCCGCGCAGTACCAAGGCAGCGCGGGGCTCGATCGGGGACATTATCGGTCAGAAGATGGGCTGGTAGGCCCGCAGCAACGCTTAGAAGTGGAAGCCTAGCACCGCACTGAACGTGTGGAAGTCGTAGCGACCGCCACCGCTCGGGCGCGCATTGACACCGCCGGCGAGCACGAACGGATTGGTCGGGCCGGCCGTGCCGTTACCGATCGCGACATAGTACTTGTCGTCGTGATAGCGGTTGTAGAGGTATTCCATACCAAGCGAAAATCCTCCGCCCAGCATGATTTCCGCGCCGCCGCCGACCTGGCCACCGAACATCATCTTGTCCGGATTGACCGCCGTGAAGCTGTTCGCCGTGTTGGTGGTGGTGAAGCTGTGCTTGATCCGGGCATAGCTAGGCCCAGCGGTGAAATAGATCAGACCACGGTCGCCCGGGGCAAACCCGATCCGTCCGCGGATCGACACCGCATAGTCGATGCCGCGCGTAAAGCTGTAGCCTGCAGGCGTCGTGCTGAAGGCAGTGACCGAGTCGGTCGAATCGCTCTTCGAGGCTTCGATCAGGATACCGCCGGCGATATTGCTGCCGATACGCCCGTCGTATCCGAGCCGCACAGCGTAAGCCGCATCGTCATGATCACGATCGCACAGAGTGACCGTCTGCGAGTTGAGGGTCGAGCTGCCCTTGCAGAACCCGGGGCTGAACGCATTGGCGCGGGTCGAGGTGAAGACGTCCTCGCCATACTGGCCGTCACGATTGGTGTCGAACACCACCCGATCGTCGTTCTTGTTGTCTGTGGTCGAAAGGCCGCCCGACACAGCGATGTAGGGTCCGGTGAAGGATCGTTCATCCTGGTCGGCGAGCGCGGGGGTTGCAACCCCGGCGAGGGCCAGCGCTGCCAAGGTGGAATAAGTGCGCAACTTCATCATATCGCTCCGTTCGTTACGTGGGGTCTCTAAGGACCAAACGATCCGGGGAACGATTCAGATGTATTGAGGCCGCAAAAAGAATTCACTGTGACGCATGTGCAACACAGGCATGTGCTGGTGCCGGATCAAGCCTTGGCGATTGGGGGGTCGTCCCCCAGATCCTCGAACCAGGCTTCGACCGGCCCGGTGAGCTTGAGCAGCAGCGGACGGCCATGGCGGTCCATGGTCTTGCCGGCCTGAACCTTCACCCAGCCCTCGCTGATGCAATATTCCTCGACATCGCGGCGCACGTTGCCCTTGAAGCGGATGCCGACCCCGCGCTGGAGCCGTTCGGCATCGAAGTGCGGGCTGCGCGGATCGACCGCGATGTGATCGGGCGGAACGTCTGCGGCGGCGGGCCCGGCAGGTGTTTCGGCGGGGGTCTGGTCTTCGCTCATGGCAGCGGCACCTAGTGCGCTTTCCGGTCTTGTCAATTCACCCCGCCACCTCTAATGGCCCGCATCCGCTTTGGAAACGGGCGCGTAGCTCAGCGGTAGAGCACACCCTTCACACGGGTGGGGTCACAGGTTCAATCCCTGTCGCGCCCACCATAAGATCCTGCGGTCAGCGATCTTATGGTCGACATTGTTTCCCCCAAATCGCGGTTGCCAAGTGCCCTTCGAGCCGGGTTGCGCGCCGCGGCACGGCCAGCCAAACCGCCCGCAGCCCCTTGACCTTGCCATATCGAGCAATCAAGGGTCGGGGCCGCACACGCGCAACAACAGGGCGAAGGACGAGGGACCATGAGCGAACGCGAATCGATGCCGTATGACGTGGTGATCGTCGGTGGCGGTCCGGCTGGTCTTGCCGCATCGATCCGGCTCAAGCAGATCAACCCTGAAATCACCGTCTGCATCCTGGAAAAGGGTTCGGAAGTGGGCGCGCACATCCTGTCGGGCGCGGTGGTCGATCCCAAGGCGCTCGACGAACTGCTGCCTGACTGGCGGACCCAGGGCTGCCCGATGGCCGAGGTGCCGGTGACCGACAATTGGCACTGGGTCCTCAGCAGCGCCAAAAAAACCTCGATCCCACATTGGCCGATGCCGCCGCTGATGAGCAACAAGGGCTGCTATACGGGCAGCCTCGGCAATCTGTGCCGTTGGCTCGCCGAACAGGCCGAGGGACTGGGGGTGGAAATCTTCCCCGGCTTTCCCGCCAGCGAAGTGCTCTACAACGAAGATGGCTCGGTCAAGGGCGTCGCCACGCAGGACATGGGCGTCGCCAAGGATGGCAGCCACAAGAGCGATTACCAGCAAGGCATGGAGCTCCACGGCAAATACACGATGTTCGCCGAAGGCGCGCGGGGTCACCTGACCAAGCAGCTCAAGGAAAAGTTCGGCCTTGCTGATGAGAGCCAGCCGCAGATCTATGGCCTTGGCATCAAGGAACTGTGGGACATCGATCCCGCCAAGCACGTGCCCGGCCGGGTCATCCACACCCAGGGCTGGCCGCTTTCTGAAACCGGCACCAATGGCGGCGGGTTCCTGTATCATCAGGCGAACAATCAGGTCGCGGTCGGCTTCGTCACCTGGCTCAACTATTCCAACCCCTACGTCAGCCCGTTCGAGGAACTGCAGCGCTGGAAGCAGCACCCGGAAATCCGGGCGATCCTTGAAGGCGGCCGCCGCGTTTCGTACGGCGCGCGGGCGATCAACGACGGCGGCTGGCAATCGGTGCCCAAGCTCGATTTCCCTGGCGGGGTGCTGATCGGGTGCTCGGCCGGGTTCGTCAACGTGCCGCGGATCAAGGGCAGCCACACCGCAATGAAAAGCGGCATGCTGGCGGCTGAAGCGGCTGCGGCCGCAATCGGTGCGGGCCGGGGCGGCGATGCGTTGAGCGAATACGATGCGGCGGTGCAGGACAGCTGGATCGCCAAAGAGCTCAAGCTGGTCAAGAACGTGCTCCCCGCGATGGAGAAGTTCGGCGACGATATCGGCACTGTAATAGCGGGCATCGACATGTGGATGCGCACGCTGAAGATCGGCCTGCCGATCACGATGAAGCATCACCCCGATCACGAAGCCCTGCGCCGCACCGACCTGTATAAGCCGATCGCTTATCCCAAGCCCGACGGCGTGATCAGCTTCGACCGCCTGTCATCGGTGGCACAAAGCTTCACCAACCACGCCGAAGACCAGCCGGTACACCTTCAGGTCAAAGATCTGGAGCTGCAGAAGGTCAGCGAGCTTGACGTGTTCGGCGGACCATCGACCCGCTATTGCCCGGCGGGTGTGTACGAATGGCTTGAAAACCCAGACGGTAGTCCGCGCTACCAGATCAACGCGCAGAACTGCGTCCACTGCAAAACCTGCGATATCAAGGACCCCAACCAGAACATCAACTGGGTCACGCCGGAGGGCGGCGGTGGGCCGAATTATCCGAATATGTGATGCAAAGGGCTGCTTTGAAAGCCACGTAACGTTCATCGGGCGGGTGCCACTAAAGGGAGATGCGAAAGTTCACGTTTCTTCTCGCGCTTGCTTCGGTGACCCTCGCGAGCCCTGCTGCGGCTACAGGCGGCTTGAACTGCAGAACCTCCGGAGCGCGACCGATCGAGGTGGCGGTAGGCTTCTCCCACGGTTTCGGAGCACCACTTATTTTGTCCCGGCTCCTGGACGATGGCAACGCTGTGAAGGTCAGCGCACCGCAATGGTGGCTGGACTCTTCCGAAGTCCGGCTTGTACTGTTCTCACCCGAAGCAGACCGCCAGGAGTTGGTATTACGTGCTACCCGCAAGGGCGCGTTCTATGACGGCTCGGTTTGGCGAAACGGACGCAAGCGCTGGGTGCGCTGCCGCGAAGCCTGAGCGGGTTGTCGAGGTATGCATGAAGGAGTCGCATCATGTTCAAGACCAATGTCGGTAGCGCCGATCTCCTGCTGCGCATCATCGTCGGCCTCGTGCTGATCGCGCTGGTATTCGTCGGACCCAAGACGCCGTGGGGCTGGATCGGGATTATCCCGCTGGTCACTGGGTTCCTGCGCACCTGCCCGCTGTACAGCCTGATCGGGGTGAATACCGGCAAGGCGCGGTAGGCGCGCGGCCTTGCGCGCAGATGCCCAACTCGGCATAGCGCGCTCGCTATGCATGACATCCGCCTGATCCGGGACGATCCCGCCGCTTTCGATGCCGCCCTTGCCCGCCGCGGACTTGCGGGGTCGTCGGCCGCGCTGCTTGCGCTCGATGCCGAGCGGCGTGCGGTGGCGACGCGAATGCAGGAGGCGCAGGGTCGCCGCAACGAAGCGAGCAAAGCGATCGGCGCCGCCATGGCCTGCGGCGATCAGGCCGAAGCCGAACGGCTCAAGGCCGAGGTCGCCAGCCTCAAGGACACACTCCCCGCGCTCGAAGGCGAAGAGCGCGAGATGACGCGGCGGCTAGGCGACATGCTGGCACTCATCCCCAACCTTCCCGCTGCCGATGTGCCAGAGGGTTCAGACGAAAACGATAACGTCGAAGTCAGCCGCTGGGGCACCCCGCGCAGCTTCGATTTTGCGCCGAAGGAACATGCCGATATCGGCCCGGCGTTGGGGCTCGATTTCGAAACCGGCGCGCTGCTTTCGGGCGCGCGGTTCACGTTCCTGCGAGGGGCAATGGCGCGGCTTCACCGCGCGCTCGGGCAGTTCATGATCGATCACCAGACGGGCGTGAACGGTTACTCGGAGTGCAGCACCCCGGTGCTGGTCCGTGACGAGGCGATGTACGGCACTGACAAGCTGCCCAAGTTCGCCGAAGATTCATTCCGGACCACCGACGGGCGCTGGCTGATCCCGACCGCCGAGGTCAGCCTCACCGCCTCAGTCATGGGGCAGATCCTCGACGCATCGGCCCTGCCGCTGCGCATGACCGCGCTGACCCTGTGCTTCCGCAGCGAAGCGGGCGCGGCGGGCAAGGACACCCGCGGGTTCATCCGCCAGCACCAGTTCGAAAAGTGCGAGCTGGTCAGCGTCGTCCGCCCCGAAGACAGCGACGCCGAGCACGAACGCATGACCGGTGCAGCGGAATCGATCCTGCAGGCGCTGAACTTGCCGTACCGCAAGGTCCTCTTGTGCACCGGCGACATGGGCTTCGGCGCGCGCAAGACCTATGACCTTGAGGTCTGGCTGCCGGGGCAGGACACTTACCGCGAGATCAGTTCCTGCTCGAACTGCGGCGATTTCCAGGCTCGGCGGATGAATACGCGCTACCGGCCAGAGGGCGGGAAAGGCACCGAGTTCGTCCACACGCTCAACGGCTCGGGCCTCGCGGTCGGGCGGACCTTGGTGGCGGTGCTGGAGAATTACCAGCAGGCCGATGGCTCGGTCGAGGTGCCCAAGGCATTGCTGCCCTACATGGGCGGGATCGACCGGCTGGTGCCGGCCTGATGCGTATCCTCCTCACCAACGACGACGGCATCCATGCCCCCGGGCTCGAAGTGCTTGAAGCAATCGCACGGCAGTTTTCGGACGATGTCTGGACCGTCGCTCCGTCGGAAGAACAATCGGGCGCAGGCCATTCGCTCACGCTCGGCCGCCCGGTGCGGCTGCGCCAGCATGGTCCTCGGCGCTTTGCGGTCTCGGGCACGCCGACCGACGCGGTGATGATGGCGCTGAGGAAGGTGCTGCCGGGCAAGCCGGACCTGATCCTCTCGGGCGTCAACCGCGGCGCCAACCTTGGCGACGATGTCACCTACTCGGGCACCGTTTCCGCCGCGATCGAGGGCGCGCTGGCCGGCATCCGCTCGATTGCCTTCAGCCAGGTCTACGAAAAGGAAGGCATGGGCGATACCGTGCCTTTCGCCGCCGCTGAAGCCTGGGGAGCAAGAGTGCTCGCCCCCTTGCTCGGCGTGCCGTTCGAGCCGCGCACCATGGTCAACGTCAACTTCCCCCCGGTCGCCGCCAATGACGTTCAGGGCATTCGGGTGTGCCGCCAGGGCTTCCACGATTACGCGCGCGGATCGGTGGTTGAAGGCACCGACCCGCGCGGGTACCAGTACTTCTGGTTTGGCCTCCATGGGATCGAGCACACCCCTGGGCACCGGACCGACCTTGAGGCAATCCAGGACGGATACGTATCGGTGACCCCGCTCCAGCTTGACCTGACGCACGAGGCTTCGCTCACCGCGCTGGCGGAGCGCTATTCGGGATGAGGTGCCGGCTTGGTCTTGGTCTGGTGATTGCGGCCATGGCCGCGATGCCGGGCTTGGCCAAGGACAAGCCGCCAGCCACCTACCCCAAGGTTGAAACGCTCCACGTGGTGCAGGCTGGCGAGACCCTGGCCGGCATCGCCAACCGCGCCGAAGTGCCGCGGGTGCTGATCATCGAGGCCAACCACCTCAAGGCACCCTATGCGGTCAAGGCCGGGCAAAAGCTGGTCATCCCGCGCCGCAAGAGCCACACGGTGAAAGAGGGCGAGACCACCTTCGACATCGCGATGGATGAAGGCGTGGCGTGGGAACAGATCGCCGCGGCGAGCGGGATCAAGCCGGGGGCGAAGATCAAGCCGGGCCAGAAGTTGGTGATCCCCACGCTCGCGGGCAATGGCGAGATGGTGCCCGCGCCCTCGATCTCGACGGATGCTCCGAAAGGCCTACCCGATACGGTCGCGCCGTCCTTTGGCTGGCCGGTGCAGGGCAAGGTGCGCCGCGCCTATTCGGCGCCGCTCGGCACCAATCCGGGGCACGAGGGGATCGACGTGCTGGGCGCGGAAGGCACCGCGGTGCGCGCCTCGGCGGCGGGCACGGTGATCTTTGCCGGGCAAGGTCCGGAAGAATACGGAATGACGGTGATCATCTACCATTCAGGCCGCTGGACCACGACTTACAGTTACCTGAGCAAGATCACCGTCAAGGAAGGCAACAAGGTCAAGGCGGGCGAGCGGATCGGGCTGGTCGGCCAGACCGGCCTCGCCACCGAACCGCAGCTGCACTTCGAAATCAGGCGCAACAAGCTGGCGCTCGATCCGGCGCGTTACCTGAGCAAGCGTTAGGCACCCTCGCTTCCCCCTTGATGGGGGAAGGATGCGCAGACTTGGTCGCGTAGCGGCCTAGTCGTAGCTGGATGGGGGTGATCTGGCCGGATGCGTTGCGCTGCGAGGCAAACACACCCCCACCCAGCCTGCGCTAGTTCGCTACGCTCACGAGCTGCGGCATCCCTCCCCCATCAAGGGGGAGGAAAAAGAGACGCTAGGCCAAAGCGCCGAAGATCGCGCCCATCACGGTATAGACCACCGTCCAATAGCCGCCGTCGATCAGGAACAGCTTCAGCGACTTGCGCCCGAACAGGTAATTGACCCCGATCGACGTGGCGACGAAGCCCAGCCCGACGCCGAACCCGATCATCGCCGAAATGTGCAGCCCGGGATGACCGTATGTGGCCATGACATGGCCGAGAATGAACGACGAAATCAGGTTGAGCACGAAGGTCAGCCCGAAGATCTGCGCCATATTGGCGTTCTTCATCGCCTCGTCTGATAACCCGCTTTCCTTCTGCCACGCCTTGCCCAGCAGCGGCCCGTACCACAGCCCACCGATCAAGAAACCCGCCAGCGCGGCCCCGATCACGGCGATCCAGTTCATTTGCCACATCGCTTCTCTCCCCCGAAAACCAGCAACCCGGCAGCATTGGGCCACGCGCGGCACAGCATGGCAACAGCCATTCTACCAACGTCAAGCAAGGACCAAGGGCCATGAAAATTCGGCGACGTGGCCAATCGGCGCAGGAGCCCAGACTCCCGCAAATTCGGCTATCGCGAACTGAATCGTCGCTATCGCGCCCTCCGCCACATCGGGCAGTGGAACGTGCGAGTAACTGCAAGCCGTGCGCCCCAGCTCGAGCAATGCGCATTCATCGCTATGGCTGCCACTCCACAAGTCGGCCTCGAACACCTCGACCAGCCGTTCGGCCTGAAGCAGTTCGATTATACCGTCATCGGGCGCCGCGGCGCGTTTGGCGCTGGCATGGCCGCCGAGCTTGGCCAGTTCGGCCAGTTCCTCGTGATGGCGGCCTTTACCGACCATGCCCCAGAAGCCGCGCGCAAGGCCAAGGCCCACTTCGACGAACAGATGGACAGCATCGTGCGGCACCGGACCTTTGTGCGGAAAGCGCGTGTCGGCGCGGGTGCCGTCGCCACGTACTATCCCGATCCAGTCCTCGCCACGGCCCTTGGTGAAGGTGATCTGCATGGCGGCATTCTAGCCAAGGGTGACGCGGCGCACAAATGCGCCTATGCGCCGCGCCGATGACCCTAGAGATTTCCCGCCCGAAAATTCCCGAGCTGCGCTCGATCCCCGATGCCAAGCGCGTCGGCATGGTCAGCCTGGGCTGCCCCAAGGCGCTGGTCGACAGCGAACGGATCCTCACCCGGCTGCGCGCCGATGGCTATGCGATGAGCCCCGATTACGCCGGAGCGGACGTGGTGCTGGTCAACACTTGCGGTTTCCTCGACAGCGCCAAGGAGGAAAGCCTCGCCGCGATCGGCGAGGCGATTGCCGAGAACGGCCGGGTGATCGTGACGGGGTGCATGGGCAGCGAGGCCGAACTGATCCGCGCCAAGTTCCCCGCGGTGCTGGCAGTGACCGGGGCGCACCAATACGAGGCGGTGGTCGAGGCGGTGCACCTCGCCGCGCCGCCGAGCCAGGGCCCGTTCATCGACCTGATCCCGCAGCCAGATATCAAGCTGACCCCGCGCCACTACAGCTATCTCAAGATTTCAGAGGGCTGCAATCACGCCTGCGCCTTTTGCATCATCCCCCAATTGCGCGGAAAGCTCGTCAGCCGGCGGATCGACGCGGTGCTGCGCGAGGCCGAAAAGCTGGTCGCAGCGGGCACGCGCGAGCTGCTGGTGATCAGCCAGGATACCAGCGCCTACGGGGTGGACGTGCGGCACGAGGAGCGCATGTGGAAGGGTCGCCCAGTGCGCACCCACATGACCGACCTCGCCCGCGAACTCGGGGGCTTGCGCACCCCGGACGGCCACACGCCGTGGGTGCGGCTGCATTACGTTTACCCCTACCCGCACGTCGACGCGGTGATCCCGCTGATGGCGGAGGGGCTGCTCACCCCCTACCTCGACATCCCGTTCCAGCACGCCGCGCCGTCGGTGCTCAAGGCAATGAAGCGTCCGGCCAATGAAGCTAAAGTGCTCGAACGGCTGCGCTCGTGGCGCGAGATCTGCCCCGATATCACGATCCGCTCAAGCTTCGTGGTCGGCTTCCCGGGTGAGACCGAGGCACACTTCCAGTACCTGCTCGACTGGCTCGATGAAGCCCAGCTCGACCGGGTCGGCGCGTTCCGGTTCGAACCGGTCGAAGGCGCGGCGGCCAACAATCTCCCCGGCGCGGTACCCGAAGCGGTCAAGGAAGAGCGCTACGCCCGGATCATGGAGAAGACCGAGGCAATCAGCGCGGCCAAGCTCGCCGCCAAGGTCGGGCTCCGGATCAAGGTGATTGTCGACGAAGTGGGCGAGGCGGACGAGGACGGCGACATCGGCGCCACCGCGCGCAGCGAGGCCGATGCGCCCGAGATTGATGGTGCGGTCTACCTGCGCAACGTGCCGGCGAACCTGCAATCGGGCGATTTCGCCGAAGTGCTGATCGAGGACGCCGACGCGCACGATCTTTATGGGGTGATTACCTAACCCATCGCCTTGAGCTGCGCGGCACGACGTGCGGCGTGCGTGCGGGCTTCATCCGGCGTTATGCCCAAACCGGTCAGCGCGAGCACCATCATCTGCTCCAGCCGCTGCGCCGCGCGCACGCGACCGAATTCGCGCTCGGTGATGTTGATCATCAGCATGTTGCAGGCCCCGAGCCAGAACAGCAGCGAGGCCTCGTGCCCCTCCTCGCGCAGCCGCCCAGCATCGCTCGCGGCAGCGAGATCGAGCCGCAATCCGCGGTTGAGCGGATGGTCGCGCGCTGTGGCGAGCGGCGAGGTGCGCAGCATCACCAAGGTCTGATCGCGTTGTGCGAGCGCGAAATGCACCGCCATCAGCATACCTCCGGTGAGCCGGACAACCGGATCGCGTTCGCCGGAATTGATGCGCGCCACCTCGCTCTCGAAGGCGCGGCGGATGTCTGCGGCGATGGCGCGAGCGAACTGATGCTTGTCGGCAAAGTGGTTGAAGAAGGAGCCTTTGGCGACCCCGGCGGCGAGGACGATCTCGTCGACCGAGACCGCGTCAACAGGGCGCTCGGCGAACAGTCCCTGCCCGGCCGTGAGCAGGGCCGTGCGGGTGCGCGAGCGGCGATCACCGGTTTTTTCGGAGGCAGTGGCCACGCTTCGCATCTCTCATGATTTGACTAAATGGTCATTTATCTTTATCTGACCAAAAAGTCAAATCGAATCGGAGATGTTTCATGGGGCTGATCAACGTCGAGGACATCGCGCATGTCCGCTTCGCCGCGCCCGATCTTGGCGCGATGCGCGCCTTCCTGACCGACTTCGGGCTGGAGAGATTCGAGCAAGACGGACGGCTCTATGGTCGCGGCGCGGACGGGCGCCCATTCGTCCACGTGACCGAACCGGGCGAACCGGCGTTCAAAGCGCTCGGGTTGCGCGCAGCATCGATCGCCGATCTTGAAAAGCTGGCGGCGGCCGAGGGCGTTGCGGTTGAAGACAGTGACTTTCCGGGCGGCGGCAAGATCGTGCGACTGACCGATCCCGATGGTTACGCAGTCGAGGTGATCGCGGGGCAGGCCAACACTTCACCAATCCCGGTTCGCGCCGAGCAACTACGCAACAGCGCCGCCACTCATCCCCGCTTTCGCGCAACCGTGCGGCTCGAACCGGGCCCCGCACAGGTCCTGCGCATCGGCCATTGCGTGCTCAAGGTGCGCGACTTCCGCACTTCCGAGGCTTGGTACAAGCAGCGCTTCGGGTTCCTCACCTCGGACGAGGTCGAAGCCGCCAAGGACCTGCCGCTAGGCGCCTTCATGCGCTGCAACCTGGGGGATCGCCCGGCCGATCACCACACGCTGTTCCTGGCCCAGCTACCCGGCAAGCCCGAGTTCCTCCACGCGGCCTTCGAAGTCGCGAACCTCGACGACCTGATGCTCGGCCATGCGCACCTCAAGGCGAAAGGGCGCACGCAGGCCTGGGGTGTCGGCCGCCACATCATGGGGAGTCAGGTGTTCGATTACTGGAATGATCCCTGGGGGCACGAGCTTGAGCACTGGACCGACGGCGACCTGTTCACCGCCGCCGATCCGCCGCAGAAGATGCCGGTGTCCAGCCTGCTCGCGGTGCAGTGGGGCGCGCCGCATCCTTCGCAGGCCGGCAAGCATGCTCCGCCACCCAGCCTTGTCGCCTTCATCCTCGCGCTTAACCTGCGCCTCAAGCGGCTCTTCCGCCGCAGCCCGAAAGGAATCCCTGCATGAAACTTGCAACCTATGACGATGGCGGCCTGAAGATCGGGATTGTCTCCGGCGATACGGTCATCGACAGCGGCTTTTCAGGCACGATGATCGAGGCGATCGAGCGCTGGGACGAACTGCGCCCCGCATTCGAGGCCAAACTGGAGGGGGGTGGCGGCAAGCCGCTCAGCGCAATGAAACTCTGCGCCCCGGTCCAGCGACCGGGCAAGATCTGGGCGATCGGCCTCAACTACGCTGACCATATCGCCGAATCGAACATGGGCACGCCCGAGCGGCAGGTGTGGTTCACCAAGGCCCTGACCTCGATCAACGGCCCGTCGGACCCGATCCTGATCGCCCGCGGGACCATGACCACCGATTATGAGGTTGAACTGGTCGCGGTGATCGGCAAGCGCGCCAAGCATGTCAGCGCGGCGGACGCAAAGGACTACGCCTTCGGATACTGCGTCGGCAACGATGTGACCGAGCGGATGTGGCAACACGCCGGGCCGCAATGGTCGCTGGGCAAATCGTTCGATACCCATGCCCCGATCGGCCCGTGGATTACCACCGCCGACGAACTGGGCGATCCGCACGACCTTGGCATCCGCTGCCTGGTCAATGGCGAGATGCGGCAGAATTCGAACACTGCTCAGCTGGTCTTCGACCTGTGGCAGCAGATCGAGCATCTGTCGGTCGGCCTCACGCTTGAGCCGGGCGACCTCATCTTCACCGGCACCCCCGGCGGGGTCGGCGCAGCAATGGACCCGCGCCAGTTCCTCAAGGCCGGGGACGTGGTGCGCTGCGAGATCGACCAACTCGGCGCGATCGAGGCCACGATGGCGCAGGAGCCCTGAGCCATGGCACTGTTCGACTGCGACGTTCTGGTGGTCGGCGGCGGGCCGACGGGGGTGACGCTGGCGCTGACTGCGGCGCGGCACGGGGCCAGCGTGATTGTCTGCGAGCGCGAGACGGACATCTATCCCCTCCCCCGCGCCGCGCATGTCGACCACGAGGTTATGCGAATCTTCCAGTCAGTCGGCGCGGCGGACGAAATCGCCGCAACCAGCCGGACCAGCTCGTCTTATGAATTCCGTAACGCCGCGGATGAGGTGCTCTTGCTGTTCGAGGGCATGGACCGGATCGGACCTGGCGGCTGGCCCGGCGGCAACATGATCCACCAGCCCTCGGTCGAACGCGCTTTGCGCGGGCGGCTTGCACTGCAAGACCGCGCCGAACTGCGCAGCGGATGGACCTGCTGTGGCTTTGCCGAGGATGCGGACGGCATCACGGCCCAGTTCGACACCACCGCAGGCCGGCAAGAAGTCCGCACCCGCTATTTGGTAGGCGCAGACGGCACGCGCAGCCCGGTGCGGATCATGGCCGGGATCGAGCTCGACGACCTCGAATTCGACGAACCCTGGCTGGTGATCGACGCGCTGGTCCACGATTTCGACCGGCTGCCGGCGATCAACCTGCAAATCTGCGACCCCGCGCGGCCAACCACTTGCGTACTGATGGGCGAAGGGCGGCATCGCTGGGAATTCATGCTGCTCCCCGGCGAGACTGCCGAGCAGGTGTTGGACGATGCGTTTATCGCGCGACTGATGGAACCCTGGCGGGTGGACGGCGCCATCACGCTCGAACGCAAGGCGGTTTACCGCTTCAACGCCCGCGTCGCGCAGGAATGGCGCAAAGGGCGCATCTTGCTGGCAGGCGATGCCGCGCACCAGACCCCTCCGTTCGCCGGGCAGGGGATGTGCGCCGGGATCCGCGATGCCGATAATCTCGGCTGGAAGTTGGCGGCGGTCTGTGCCGGCCAATCCGAACCCGCGCTGCTCGATAGTTACCAGCTGGAGCGCGAGCCGCACGTCCGCGCGACGATCGCCATGGCGATCATGATGGGCCGAACCGTGTGCATCAGCGATCCCGAAGAGGCACGGCAGCGCGACGAACAGATGCTCGCCGCACGCGCCGCGGGGCAGTCGCCCGATGGTGCGCTCGCCTATCCGCCGATTGCTGTAGGCGCGATTCTGGCGGGATCACCGGGCGCGGGGAGCTACTTCCCGCAATTCGTGGCCGACGAAACTCGCGCTGACGACCTGTTGGGCGATGGCCCGTGGCTGATCGAAGCCGGGGACGCGCGACTTACAGCGTTCGTCGCCGAGCTCGCCGGTTGGCTGACTGCGCACGAGTCCGAGGCGGTGCTGGTCCGGCCCGACCGCCACGTGTTCGGCACCGGCAGCGCCGCCGCACTGCAGTCGGCGTGGCAGGAAGTTGTTCGAGCCTAAAGCGCTCCCGCCGCCGCTGCCGCGCTCGCCCAGGCCCACTGGAAATTGTACCCGCCGAGCCAGCCGGTGACATCCACCGCCTCGCCAATCGCGTAGAGCCCAGGTACCCGGCGCGCCGCCATCGTCTGGGAGGACAGCTCGGCGGTGCTGATCCCGCCGACCGTGACTTCGGCCTTGGCGAAGCCTTCGCTGCCGTTGGGGTGGAATTTCCAGTTACGTAACGCGGCTTCGGCGGCAGCGAGCGCCTTGTCACCAAACTGACCAAGCTCGCCATCGATGCCAAGCCGGGCGGTCAGCACCGTTGCCAGTCGCTCCGACAGCACCTCGGCCAGCAATTTGCGCACCGGCTTGCGCGGTGCCTCGCGCTTGGCGGTAGCGATCGAGCCGGCGACCTGCGTAGGAAGGAAATCGATCCCTACCGGTTCGCCGCGCTTCCAGTAGGACGACACTTGCAGGATCGCCGGACCCGACAGTCCGCGATGGGTGAACAGGGCCGCCTCGGCGAAGGCCGCCTTGCCGCATTTGGCGACGACCGGCGCGGAGACGCCCGACAGCTCGCGAAACAGCACCTCGTCGCCGCCGAGCGTCAGCGGCACCAAGGCCGGGCGCGGCTCAACCACCTTGAGCCCGAACTGGCGGGCGAGATCGTAAGCCAGGCCGCTCGCGCCGAGCTTGGGGATCGAAGGGCCGCCGGTTGCGATGACCAAGGCCGGTGCAGTCGCGCCAGCGACTACAAAAGACCCGTCGCGGTGCTCGACCGGACCGACTGCCTCTCCCAACCGCAGTTCCACCCCGCCCTTGGCGCATTCGGCGAGCAGCAGGTCCACGACTTGCCGCGCCGAGCCATCGCAGAACAATTGCCCCAGCGTCTTTTCGTGCCAGGCGATCCCGTAAGCCTCGATCAGGCCAATGAAATCCTGCGGGGTGTAGCGGCTGAGCGCCGACTTGGCGAAATGCGGATTGGCCGAGAGGAACCGCTCGGGGACGGTATTAAGGTTGGTGAAATTGCACCGCCCGCCGCCGGAAATCAGGATTTTGCGGCCGGGTTCCTCGTTATGATCGAGCAGCAGCACGCGCTTGCCGCGCTGCCCGGCCAGCGCGGCGCAGAACATCCCCGCCGCGCCCGCACCGAGCACAATCGCGTCGTATTGCTCGCTCACTCCGCCACCAGGTCGAGCGCGAGGGCTTCGGCCACCTTGATTCCGTCAACTGCGGCCGAGAGAATACCGCCGGCATAGCCCGCGCCCTCGCCCGCCGGGTAGAGCCCGCGGGTATTGAGGCTCTGGCAATCCGCGCCGCGCGTGATCCGCACCGGCGAGGAGGTGCGGGTTTCGACCCCGGTCATGACCACGTCGGGATGGTCGTAGCCTTTCATCTGCCGTCCGAACACCGGCAGCGCCTCGCGGATCGCGTCGGTGACGAAGGCGGGCAGGCATTCGGACAGGGCGGTCGGCTTGACCCCCGGCTTGTAGCTCGGCTCGATCGACCCGAAGGCGGTCGAGGGCGCGCCGGACAGGAAATCGCCGACCATCTGCCCCGGCGCATGGTAATTGCTCCCGCCCGAAACGTATGCCAGCGCCTCCAGTTCGCGCTGCAAGGCGACGCCCGCCAGCGGGTGCCCGGGAAAATCGCGCTCGGGTGAAATATCCACCACCAGCCCCGAATTGGCGTTGAATTCGGCGCGTGAATACTGGCTCATCCCGTTGGTCACCACGCGGCCCTCTTCCGAGGTCGCGGCGACCACGCGCCCGCCCGGGCACATGCAGAACGAATAGACCGAGCGGCCATTGCTCGCCTTGTGCGCGAGCGCATAGCTTGCCGGGCCGAGCAAGGGGTTGCCCGCTTCCTGGCCATAGCGGGCGCGGTCGATCCAGCCTTGCGGGTGCTCGATCCGCACTCCGATGGCGAAGGGCTTGGCCTCGATATGGATGCCCGCCTCGTGCAGCGCCGCGAAGGTATCGCGCGCTGAATGGCCGACCGCGAGCACGACATGGCTCGCCTCAAGCCGCTCGCCGGTTGACAGGTGCAGCGCGGTAATCTTGCCATTCTCGCGCTCGAACTGCTCGACTCGCGTGCCGAAGCGGTATTCGCCGCCGAGCGCTTCGATGGTCTCGCGCATCGACATCACCATGGTGACGAGGCGGAAAGTGCCGATGTGCGGATGGGCTTCGGTCAGGATTTCCTCGGGCGCGCCGGCCTTGACGAATTCGGTCAGCACTTTGCGGCCAAGGTGGCGCGGGTCCTTGATCCGCGAATAGAGCTTCCCGTCGGAGAAGGTCCCCGCCCCGCCCTCGCCGAACTGGGCGTTGCTTTCCACTTCGAGCACCCCGCGCCGCCACAGGCCCCAGGTATCTTTGGTGCGTTCACGCACCGCCTTGCCGCGTTCGATGATGATCGGCCTGAAGCCCATCTGCGCCAGCACCAGTGCCGCGAGCAGCCCGCAGGGACCCGCCCCGATCACCACCGGGCGCGGTCCCGACCAGCCGATCGGAGCCTGCACCGGCGGGCGATAGCTGGTATCCGGCGTTGGCCGCACGTGCGGGTCGTCCGCCAGTCGCGCCGATACTGCCGCCTCGTCGGCCAGCTCGACATCGAACGAGTAAACCAGCTTGATCGCCCCGCGCTTGCGCGCGTCGTTGCCGCGGCGGACCAGCCGGTGCGATAGCACCTCGGTCTCGCTCAGCCCAAGCCGGGCCGCAATTGCGGGCAGCACCGCTTCGGGCGAATGGTCGAGCGGCAGGGCAAGGTCCGACAGGCGCAGCATGGTCCCGCGCCCATAGGCGCTGGTTTACAGTTCGGGCAAGCGCTGGTCGGCAAAGCCCCAGCCCGCCAGAGCCTTGTCGCGGCTGCGCTCGAACAATTTGCCGGCATCGCCGATCGACCAGGGATGCGCGTTCTTCATTGCATCGAGCTCGTCCCACGCGACCGGCACCGCGACCGGCGCATTTTCGCGGGCGCGGGCGGAATAGGGCACCACTGCGGTGCTGCCGCGCTGGTTGCGCAGCCAGTCGATGAAGATCCGCCCCTGCCGCTTGGCCTTGCTCATCGTCGCGACGAAGCGTTCTGGTTCGGCCTGACTCAACGCTTCGGCAAAGCGGCGCGCGAAATCCTTGTGCACCTCCCACGAGTGGCCCGGGCGCAGCGGCACGATCACATGCACGCCCTTGCCGCCTGAAAGCATCGCGAAGCTGACCAGCCCGAGGTCGGACAGGGTATCGCGGATATGCTTGGCCGCACCGATTACGTCTTTGAAATCGAGCGCTTCGTCGGGGTCGAGGTCGAAGATCATCCGGTCGGGCGCCTCGATCGCGTCGCTGCGGCATTCCCACGAGTGGAACTCGAACGTGCCCAGCTGGACGCAGGCGAGCAGCCCGGCGGCAACGGTGACGTAAAGGTAATCCTCGCTCCCGCCGTCCTTCTCGCGGATCGGCACGTGCTTGACCGCGGGGCCGAACGAGCCGCTGTCATGCTTCTGGAAGAAGCACTGCTTGCCCCTCCCCTGGGGGCAGCGCACGAGGCTTAAGGGACGGTTGCCAGCGAAAGGCAGCATCAGCGGGGCAATGGCGGCGTAATAGGCAGCAAGATCACCCTTGGTCTGCCCGCTTTCGGGGAAGATCACGCGGGTTGGGTTAGTGACCTTGATCCCCACTTCGGGTTCGGGCACCGGATCGGCGCGCTCGGGTTTCACATCGGCCGCCTGCTTATCACCGCGCAGGCCGATAAAGCTGCCATGGCGCACCGATCCTTCGGCGGTGAATTCGGCAAAGGCAATTTCAGCGACCAGTTCGGGGCGCAACCAGGTCACCCCGCGCGCATCGGCCTTGTCGACCGCAACGGCCGGCTGATCGGTCTCCAGCCGGGCCATGCGTTTTATCAGGTCGAACATGTTGTCCTGCCCGAAACCGGTGCCGACATTGCCCTTATAGACCAGTTTGCCGCCTTCGTTCTGGGCGAGCAGCAGCGATGAAAACGGCCGCGCCTTGCTGGTCGACTTCTTCCAGCCGACCACCACGAATTCCTGCCGCAGGGTGCACTTGACCTTGACCCAGTCCTTGCTCCGGGTGGCGCGGTAGGTCGCGTCGATGCGCTTGGAGATGATCCCCTCCTGCCCCGCTGCACACATCGCCTTGAACAGCGTCTCGCCCGCGCCGATCACGTGGTCGGCGACGTGGATCGGCGGCGAGGCCGCGCGCAGCAGCGCCTCGAGCCGCTCCTTGCGCTCGATATTGGGCAGCCCGGTCAGGTCTTCGCCGTCCAGTTCGATGAGGTCGAAGGCATGAAATTCGAGCCGGTCGCCCGGGGCCTGCGAGCCGTGGCCACGCTTGAGTACGCCCTGCAGCAACGAGAAATCGGGATTGCCGTCCTTGTCCGGCGCGATGATCTCACCATCGATCAGGCAGCTCGGCAGGTCGAGCTGGGCGAGCGCCGCGACCAGCGGCGCGAACTTGTCGGTCCAGTCCTTGCCGTTGCGGGTCCAGACGGTGACGTCGTTGCCTTGGGCGGTGATCAGCGCGCGGTAGCCATCGAACTTGATCTCGTGCATCCAATTGTTCCCGGCCGGAACCGCATCGACCAGCGTGGCCAGCTGCGGATCGCGGAACTTCGGTTTGGCCGCTGCCTTGGCCTTACGTTTCTGCTTGGGTGCCTTGGCCGCATTGTGCTTGGCCGCGCTGCTCATCTCCGCGGCGAAGGCCCTGCCCTTCTTGCCCGCAAGTGAATGGCTTCCGCCCGCGTCGGCGGCGATTTCGGCCATCGAGCGCCCGGTCAGCACGCTGGTCAGCTCGCGCTCGACCAGCGGATCGCCTTCGGCCTCGTGCCCGTCCGCGATTTTGCGCAGCAGCCAGTTCTCGCGCTTCTCGTTCGCGCGCGGCCTGAGGCGAATCAGCAGCCACTCGCCTTTCATCCGCTCGCCTTGCAGCGTGAAGTGCAAATGCCCGCGGTCGATGTCCTTCCAGCTTTTGCCCGGAACCGGGGCCCAGGTGCCGCGGTCCCACAGCATCACCGTGCCGCCGCCGTACTCGCCCTTGGGGATCGAGCCCTCGAACTCGGCATAGGCCAGCGGATGATCCTCGGTGCGCACCGCCAGACGCTTGATCGCCGGGTCGGGCGAAGGCCCCTTGGTCACCGCCCAGCTTTTGAGCACGCCGTCGGCTTCCAAGCGGAAGTCCCAGTGCAGCCGGGTCGCATCGTGTTTCTGGACAATGAAGTGGTTGCCGCTTTCCGAGTGCTCGACCTTGCCCGCGGGCTCGGCAGTGAGCTTGAAATCGCGCTTGGCGTTGTATTTGGCGAGGCTCGATTGCGGCATCTCAGGCCCGTTTGCGCGCCGGTTTCTTGGCCGGCGCCTTCTTCGGCGCAGCAGCCCCCGTATCTCCGACCGACTTCTTCAGCGCCGCCATCAGATCGATCACGTTGTTGCCACTGCGCGGAGCCGGTTCATCGGCGTCCTCGAGGATCGCTTTCCTGCTTTTCGATTTGGCCTTCTTGTCGATCAGCTTGCGCAAGGCATCGACGTAGCGATCGTGGAACTCAGCCGGATCGAACGGCGCGCTGCGCTGCTCGATCAGGGTGGAAGCGAGGTCGAGCAGGTCGCTGCGCGGCTTCTCGCCGCTGACTTCGCTGAAGAATGACTGGCCTTTGCGCACCTCGTCCGAATAGCGCAATGTTTCGAGCAGCAGCCCCTTGCCGCACGGCTTCAGCGCGACCAGCTTTTCCGAGCCGCGGATCGAAAGCTGCCCCAGCCCGACCTTACCCGCCTTGCGCAGCGCCTCGCGCAGCACCACGAAAGCTTCCTCGGCCAGGTCATCCGCCGGGGCGACGTAATAGGGTTTCTCGAAATAGAGCGGGTCGATTTCATCGGCCCCGACGAACTGCACCAGCTCGAGCGTTTTCTTGCTCTCGATCTTGACCGCCTCGATCTCGCGATCCTCAAGCAGGACGTAGTTGCCCTTGGAGATCTCGTAGCCCGAGATGATGTCGTCCTTGTCGACCGGCCCGACGCCTTCGGCGACTTTCTCATACGAAATTGGCTTGCCGCTCGGCTCATGGATCTGGCGGAAGGCAATCTTCGCGCCAGACTTCGTCGCGGCGTAAATCTCGACCGGGATCGAAACCAGCGCCAACCTGATCTGCCCCTGCCAATATGCCCGTGCTGCCATGCGCTGCGCCTCCTTTGGTGTGGAAACGCGGGGCAATGGGCAGGGTTCCAAGCGTAGGAGTTTGGTTAGCGGCGCGATCGCAGCTCACGCTTGAAGAATGCAGCGACCGCCCCGTTGAATTGCCGGTGAAACGCTGGGCGATCGAAACCGGCGGCGTCCTTGCACAGGAACTGCGGGCTGTCCGCATCGCACGGGGCCAGAAACGACAGGTGCTGTGCCAAGGGGACGCGGTGAAAATCCACCCTGCCCTTGAGCAGCGACCTGATTACGTCGGCATTGGTGGCTGGCGGAGCGACCGTATCCAAGCCCCCCGCCCACAGCTGGACTGGAACCTTGACCTGGATCAGTCCGGCTGGCGCGAACGTAAAGCCCAAAGCCGGGGCAGCCACGACGATCGCCTTAATCCGGCGATCCCGCGACAAGGCCGGTGTGGTCGAGAAATCCTTGCCGAGGACCATCAGATTGCAGACGAATTCAGCGGTCTTCGCGCAATGCGTCGAAATCTTACCAAAATCGGGCCTGCCGCCGCTGGCGATTAGCGCAGTCGTTCCGCCAGCGGAATAACCGAACATCCCGATCCGATCTGCCGCGAGCCGCATGTGCCCCGCCCACTGGGTCAGCATGAAATCGATGACCCGCGTGACCTGACGCGTACGGTCGGTGAACCAGTGCGCAGTGCCGACAGCGCTGACATCGTTGTAGTTATCGCCAGGATGCATTGGCGCTACCACCACAAAGCCCGCTCTGGCTAAGGCCACCGCGGTATCTTCATGGCTCTCCGCCCCGGCGCTGGCGCCGTGCGAAATGACGACAAGCCCGAGCGACGATCCTGTGGTGGGCGCCCAAATGTACACCGGTATTATCGCATGCCCCGGATCGGCAACCTTGGCTTCGGTGCGGACAAAAGCCGTAGCAGTTTGGTCCCTAGCCGATGCCGGGCTGGCAAAACCGACAATGAGAGACGCCAGGATGACGAGCAGCTTTCGAACCATGGCTGGGATCCTTTCCGCGAGCAAATGAGCGCAACTAGGTTAGCACAATCCTGCACCTCGCAAATGCTCGCGAACTCAGTACGATTGGCTTCCGCGCAATTTCCTTGCTTTTTGCCGCAACGCAGCATATATGCGCCCCACATCCAACCGGACCTTGCCCGGGCATCCGCCCCGGCAAGCCAGTTTGGCGCCGCGTGAAGCCTGCCTGATGGCAGGATAGCCCCGAACGCCCGGTTGACCGTTTTACCAGCCGCCTTTGTCACGCAGGGTTGCACTTGATGCACCTGCCCAGCCGCGCCGATTTCCGGCGCGTGCACGGCTATAATTGAAAGAATTTTCATGTCCTATTTTTCCGACCTCGGTCTCGCCGAGCCTTTGCTTCGTGCGCTCGAAACCAAGGGTTATTCCGACCCCACCCCGATCCAGATCCAGGCCATCCCGGCACTGCTCGAAGGCCGTGACCTCTTGGGTATCGCCCAGACCGGCACCGGCAAGACCGCGGCCTTCTCGCTGCCCTCGCTGCACCGTCTTGCCGCCAATCCCAAAGCGCGGATGAGCGCAAGCTGCCGCATGCTGGTGCTTTCGCCGACCCGCGAGCTCGCCGCGCAGATCGCCGAGAACATGCGCGGCTATGCCAAGTACCTGAACCTCTCGGTCCAGTGCATCTTCGGCGGGGTGCCGGTGGGCAAGCAGGCCCGCGCACTGTCGGGCGGGGTCGACATCCTCGTCGCCACTCCCGGGCGCTTGCTCGACCTGATCGACCAGCGCGCACTGACTTTGCGCAATGTCGAAATATTTGTGCTCGACGAAGCCGACCAGATGATGGACCTCGGCTTCATCGTGCCCTTGAAGCGCGTGGCGAACATGCTGCCCAAGGAACGGCAGAGCCTGTTCTTCTCGGCGACCATGCCCAAGGCGATCGCCGATCTGGGCAAGCAGTTCATCTCCAACCCGGTTCGGGTCGAGGTTGCGCCGCAGTCGACCACGGTCGAGCGGGTCGAGCAGTACGTCACCCAGCTTAACCAGGGCGAAAAGCAGGCGCTACTTTCGCTCAGCCTGCGCGCCGGTCTGGCCGACGGCAA
>JANOAD010000228.1:0-13602 GCA_031410955.1 Novosphingobium sp.
GGCCACATCGGTCAGGCCGTTGGCGACCATCGCCTCGCTTAGCCGGCCTTGCAGCCGCTCGATCGCCAGTGCGGCGGGGATTTGTCCGACGAATCGACCGGCGTCGGAAAACCCGGTCTGGATCGCCACTCGGCCGCGCGCGCGAGCATAATCGCGGTAGGCTTCCTCGGCGAGCAAGGCATCGAGGAAGCGCCCGCCGTGTTCGAGCGCGCTTTCGGTCTCGAACAAGGGCGAGACATCGACCTTGTCCGCGATCCCGAACAGCCGCGCGAAATACAGCGCGGCGAGTACCGTGCTGGGTTGCTCGCATTCGGCCACCAGCATGCGGATCGGGCTGTCGGCGTCGACGTGATGGAGGATCTGCGCCATCGCGAGGAACTGGCGCACCGCGGTTGAATTCTCGATCGCCAGTGCGGCGAAATTGGCGCGCAGCGGCTTTACCGCCGCAAGCAGCTCGCGCATCCGCACCAAGGCAGCCTGACTGCCAAGATCGAGCTTGCCGGTGGGATCGATCCGGCGGCGGATCGCGTTTTGGAGTTGGCTCGAGTTCACCCGGAAATGGATCCAGCCCATCCCGAGCCCGTCGGCGCGCATCGCGGCGGCAGCGACGAGCAGCGTTTCGGCGGTGGCATCGTCGGCCGCGGCGGCTTCGGCCTCCAATTCGCTGATCACGGCAGTGAGACTGGTCAGCTTGTGCGGGTGGTCGTTGGTGAGGGCATTGGCAGCCCCGGAAAGCGCCGCCGGATCGGCCAGGTCGAGCACCGCGAGCCGCTCCGCCTGCAGCCCGGCAAAATCGCTCGCAGCGCGCAGCAAGGCGGCAATAGCCGGTGCAGCCTCGCCCAGCAGCGCGGCATAGCTCGCTAGCCGCTCGGCTTTCTCGGCGAGGCGGTAGCGCAGCGAGGTCGCCCACGAGATATCGGTGCGCCCGTCCATGTCGTAGCCAACCCAGCTGGCGAAACGCAGCGGCATGGGGTTCAGCTTGTGCCACTGGTCGGGCCACTTGGCGCGCGCCGCACCCAGCAACTGGCGGTTGATCGAATCTCGCGCGGTCTGGGCGCGGGCAATCGCTGCCATCGCGTCGGTATGCTCGCTATCGAGCGTGATCGCATCGCGCAGGTGCGGCGCAACGCAGGCGGTCCCCGCATCGATCGACCCGTGCGTCGCCGCATCGGCTACTGCCTCGCCCTGGCGGCGGGTGAGGAGGAAAGTCGGGTGCGCAGTGAAAACCACGTGAAAGAAGGGATGCCGGACCCGCGCGGCAAAGCTGGCGAAATCGGGCGCATCGATCAGCGCGGCGATGCGCGCGTGGTTGTCCGCTTCGCCGAGCGGGGCGACCAGATGCTCGAGCCGCGCGGCGCGGGCGAGCAGGCCTTCGCACTCGAGCTCGGCAACCAGATTGGCGACTGCGCTGAGCGGCAATTCCCCGCTCTCAATCCGCCGCGACAATTCGAGGCTCAGCTGGAACACCGGGTTGAACAGCGGGGTTTCCGCGGTGCGGATGTGCAGCTCGTTGAGCCGCGCGTCGAGCTGGCCCAGGAGGCTCATCCGGCCAAGGCGCGCGCGGCCCGCGCCGCGGCTTCGATTGCGGCGACATCGGGCGGTCCCTTGCCGACCAGCCACGAGCCGCCGCAGCAGAGCACTGCGTCAAGCGCGAGCCAGTCGGGCGCAGAGGCCTGGGTGATCCCGCCGGTCGGGCAGAATTTCGCCATGCCAAACGGCGCCGCAATCGCCTTCAGCGCCGGGATCCCGCCATTGGCTTCGGCGGGGAAGAATTTGAACCGATCGAGCCCCAGGTCGAGCCCGCGCATCACGTCGCTGGCGGTGGCGATTCCGGGTAGGAAAGGAACGCTTCCCGCAATCGCCGCCTTGGCGAGGCTGTCGGTCAGCCCGGGCGAAACGATGAATTCGCTCCCGGCTTCAAGCGCATCGTCGAGTGCGTGTTCGTTGAGCACCGTGCCCGCCCCGACAATCGCGCCGGGGACCTGCTTCATCTGGCGGATCACTTCCAATGCGCTGGCGGTGCGCAGGGTCACTTCGAGCACCGGCAGCCCGCCCGCGACCAGTGCCTGGGCGATCGGAACCGCGTGCGCCGCGTCCTCGATCACCAGCACCGGGATGACCGGGGCCATCCGCATGATTTCCTCGATCCGCGTCACGATAGGTGTTCCTTGGCAAAAGCGGCCGCGGCGCCGAACAGGCCGGGCTGGGGATGGGTGATGAGCTTTACGGGGAGCGCGGCCATCAGGCCTTCGAACCGGCCCTTGGCGGTAAAGCGGTTGGCAAAGCCCGAGCGCAGCAAGGTGTCCTTGATGCGCAGGCCAAGCCCGCCGGCGATGACCACGCCCGATGCGCCTTGCGCCAGCGCGATATCCCCTGCGAAGGAGCCAAGCGACAGGCAAAACCGGTCGACCGCTGCAGCGGCGAGACTGTCTTCGCCGCTGGTGCCAAGGCCCCACAGCGTCCGGTCGTCCACCGGCTGGATCGCGCGGCCTTCCATGCCAGCGAGCGCCTCGTAAATGTCGACCAGCCCTGGGCCTGAAACCACCCGCTCGGCCGAAACCCGGCGATAGCGCTGGCGCAGGCGCGCAAGGATCGCATCCTCGATGCTGTCGAGCGGAGCATAGTCGACATGCCCGCCCTCGGTTGCCTGCACACGGTAAGCCCCGGTACCATCGCGCCAGACATGGGCGACGCCCATGCCCGTTCCGGGGCCGAGCACCGACAGCGTCCCGCTTTCGGGCAGCGGCAGATCGGGTCCGGCCAGATGAATAAAGAACTCGGGGCCCGCCCGCGCCACCGCATGGCCCACCGCGCCGAAGTCGTTGATCACGGTAGAGCGTTGTGCGCCGAGCTTGTCCGGGATCAGCGCGGGGCGGATCACCCACGGATTGTTGGTAAAGCGGATGACTTCACCGCCGACCGGCCCGGCGATGGCGATGGCAACGGCATCCGGCAATTTACCGCCCTGCAGTTCGGCAAAATGTTCCCACGCGGTCTGGAAGCTGGCGTGATCCTTGGTGTGCAATGTGGCCGGTTCGCCTAGCGCGATTGCGCCATCGGCGGCAATCTCGGCCAGCGCGAAACGCGCATGGGTGCCGCCGATATCGACAGCAACGAGCCTCACAGTCCGGCCTCCGCCAGCATCGCCGAGCCACCTTCTTCGGCTCCGTCGGCGTGGCGGCGCAGCATCGCGAACAGTTCGCGGCCCATACCCATCTCGGCCTGCGGGGCGGGGGCGGGCTGGCGATCGGAAATGTCTTCCAGCACCTCGAGCGTGCCAGTTTCGGCGCAGAGCCGCACCCGGTCACCGTCGCGCAGATAGCCGATCGCTCCGCCAGCCAGCGCCTCGGGGGTGACGTGGATCGCGGCGGGGACTTTGCCGCTCGCGCCGCTCATCCGCCCGTCGGTGACCAGCGCAACCTTGTGGCCGCGGTCCTGCAGCACGCCCAAAGGCGGGGTCAGCTTGTGCAGTTCGGGCATGCCGTTGGCGCGCGGACCCTGGAAGCGCACCACCACGATCACATCGCCATTGAATTCGCCCGCCTTGAACGCAATTTGGACTTCTTCCTGCGTCGAAAACACCCGGCAGGGGGCCTCGATCGTCCAGCGTTCCTTGTCGACCGCACTGGTCTTGAAGGTTGCCCGGCCGAGATTGCCCTTGACCAGCCGCATGCCGCCGTCGGGCTTGAACGGTGCGGCCGCCGGGGCGAGGATGTCGGGATCGCCCGGCTGCTCGGGGGCAGGGGTCCAGACGAGGCCGTCGCCTTCCAATGCCGGCTCGTGCGCATAGGCGCGCATCCCGCCTTCGGCCACGGTCAAGACATCGGCGTGCGCCAGCCCGGCATCGAGCAGCTCGCGCACCACGTAGCCCATGCCGCCGGCGGCGTGGAAGTGGTTCACATCGGCACCGCCGTTGGGATAGACCCGTGCGATCAAGGGCACAGCGGCGCTGAGTTCATCGATGTCCTGCCAGTCGATCCGGATTCCGGCGGCGCGGGCCATGGCGGGAATATGGATTGCGTGGTTGGTCGAACCGCCGGTCGCGAGCAGCCCGACGCAGGCGTTGACGATTGCCTTCTCGTCGACGACGCGGCCCATCGGGCGGTAATCGTTACTTTCGCGCCCGATCTCGGTCAGGCGGTGCACCGCCTTGCGGGTCAGCGCCGAACGCAGCGGGGTATTGGGGGGCACGAAGGCGCTACCGGGCACGTGGAGCCCCATCATCTCCATCATCATCTGGTTTGAATTGGCAGTGCCATAGAAGGTGCAGGTGCCGGGGCTATGATAGCTCGCGCTTTCGCTTTCGAGCAGGTCGGCGCGGGTCGCCTTGCCCTCGGCGTAGAGCTGGCGGACCTTCTGCTTTTCCTTGTTGGCAAGGCCTGAGGGCATCGGCCCCGACGGCACGAAAATCGCCGGCAAATGGCCGAAGCGCAGCGCGCCGATGACCAGGCCGGGCACGATCTTATCGCAGATGCCGAGCAGCGCCATGCCATCGAACATCGCGTGGCTCATGGCCACCGCAGTGGAGAGGGCGATGGTATCGCGGCTGAACAGCGACAGTTCCATGCCGTCCTGACCTTGCGTGACCCCGTCGCACATCGCCGGGACCCCGCCGGCGACTTGCGCGGTCGCGCCGACTTCGCGGGCATAGAGCTTCATCGCCTCGGGATAGCGGGCGTAGGGCTGGTGCGCCGAAAGCATGTCGTTGTAGGCGGTGACGATCGCCAGGTTGGGCCCGCGGCCCGACTTGATCGCCGGTTTGTCTTCGAGCGCTGCGGCAAAGCCATGCGCCAGGTTCGAGCACGACAGCGCGCTGCGGCCGGGGAATTTCTCGGCCTCACGCTCGATCAGCTCGAGGTAGCGGCGGCGGCTGTCCTTCGACTTGTCGATGATCCGCTGCGTGACCCGCTCGACCGCCGCATGCAGGCTAGTCATTCCAGGTCACCCCGTCACGCTCGGCCAGGGCGATCGCTGCGCTGGGGCCCCAGTTGCCCGCCGAATAGGTCCTGGGTTTGACCGCGTGCTCGGCCCACAAGGCGCGGATCTGGTCGATCCAGGTCCACTGCGCCTCAACCTCGTCGCGGCGCACGAACAGGGTGCGATCGCCCTCGATCAGATCGAGCAGCAGGCGTTCGTAGGCGATGCGCTTCTTGGGTCCGGCGAAGGCATCAGGCATCGCGATGTCGAGCGGCACCTGGCGCAGACGGATCCCGTCACGGTCGAGCCCCGGGACCTTGGCCATCAGCTGCAGCTGGATGTTCTCTTCGGGCTGGATGCCGATGACCAGCGCGTTGGGGAGCACCTTGGCTCCGCGGCTGGCGAAGATCGAGTGCGGGATGCAGCGGAAGTTGACCACGATCTCGGTCTTGCGCTCGGGCAGCCGCTTGCCGGTGCGCAAGTAGAACGGCACCCCCTGCCAGCGCCAGTTGTCGACATGCGCCTTGATCGCGACGAAGGTCTCGGTGTCCGAATTCCTGCCCAGTTCGTCGTCGTACCCGGGAACCGGCTGGCCCTCGATCGCGCCCTTGCGGTACTGCCCGGTGACCGTTTCGGTGTGGGAGACCTTGCGCAGCGCGCGCAGGACCTTGACCTTTTCGTCCTGGATCGGGGTTGCGTCATAGCTGGTCGGCGGTTCCATCGCGACCAGTGCGAGCAGCTGCAGCATGTGGTTCTGCAGCATATCGCGCAGTGCACCGGCGCCGTCGTAGTAACCGGCGCGCTGCTCCAGCCCCACGGTTTCGGCGATGGTGATCTGGACATGGTCGATATGCGCGGCGTTCCACAGCGGCTCGAACATGATGTTGGCAAAACGCAGCGCGAGCAGGTTCTGGACCGTTTCCTTGCCGAGGTAGTGGTCGATCCGGAAGATGCGGTCTTCGGGGAAGGCGGCGGCGACCGCATCGTTGATCTCGCGACTGGAGGCAAGGCCGGTGCCGAGCGGCTTTTCGAGCCCGATGCGCACCTTGTCTCCGGTCAGTCCGGCTTGGCTGAGCCCGGCGATGGTCGGCTCGAACAGGCTGGGCGCGGTCGACAGGAAGATCGCCATGCCCTTGTCGACTGTGCCGATCTCATCCGACAGTTTGGTGAAGTGGTCGGCCAGCGTCGCATCTAGCACCTGGTACTTGAGCCGCGGCAGGAAGCTGTCGATTGCGTGCTTGCGGAATTCCGGCAGGTATTTGTTGAGCGCGTCGCGGGCGAAGGCCTGGTAGCTTTCGTCGTCATATTCGGACCGCGCGGTGCCGATGATCGTCAATTCGGGTGCGATCAGCTGGTCATCGTGCAGCGCGCAGAGCGAGGGCAGCAGCATGCGCTGGGCAAGGTCGCCGGTTGCACCGAACAGCAGCAGGCGGTCTGCGGTGAAGTTCATGCCAATTCACTCCCGTGCCCAAAGCCCACTCGACCTTCGGCCGAGCGACTGGGCAGGGTGCGGAGTTAGCAGCAGGGCGAGGGGTGCGCCAGTGCGGCGGGGTGCAGTTCAGGCGCGCTGGCGGTGTGAATACGTCTGTGAGACGCGGGCCTTGCGCTGACGAGGCAGCCGGACCGGAGCAATCGGGGCGACGGGCAGTTGAGCGCTTCGCGGATGGTATTCCTCACTCGGCAGCGCCTTGCCGAACAGCCAGCCCTGCACCATCCGGCAGCCCTGCGCCTTCAGCTGGTCGAGCTGATCAGCATCCTCGACCCCTTCCGCCAGAGTGCACATGCCCAGCGCGTTGGCGAGCCCGATCATCGAGGCGACAATTGCGCGCGATTCCTTGCGGGTCGACAGGCTGGCGATGAAGCTGCGGTCGATCTTGATCTTGTCGAACGGGAAGGTCAGCAGATAGTTCAGCGAAGCATAGCCGGTGCCAAAATCGTCGAGCGCGATCTTCAGGCCCAATGCCTGCATCCGGCACAGCAGGTCGATATTGGCTTCCGAATCGCCAAGGAGCACGCCCTCGGTGATCTCGAATTCGACCCGGCCGGGAGCGATCCCGGACTCGCCCAGCGCATTGACGATCACGGGGAGCAGGTTGGCGCTGGAGAATTGCACCGGTGAAAGGTTGATCGCGATCACTTCCTCGCCCGGCCACCTGGCTGCCTCGGCAAAGGCGGTACGGATCACCCATTCGCCGATTGCCACGATGAGGCCCGTTTCCTCGGCAATCGGGATGAACACATCGGGCGGGACCAGCCCGCGCACCGGATGCTGCCAGCGCAACAGCGCCTCGTATCCGGTCTTGGCCTCGCTCGCGACGTCGACCAGCGGTTGGAGGAACAGCTTGAGCTCGCCGCGCGCCACTGCATGGCGCAGATCGCGGGCCAGCGTGTGGCGTTCGTGCAACCGCGCATCCATGCCGGGCTCGAACATTTCCCAGTTGCCGCGACCGCCGCCCTTGGCAGCTCCCAGCGCGATGTCGGCATAGCTTTGCAGCTGCGCTTGCTGGTCGGTGTGGAACGGTGCCAGCGCGATGCCGAGGCTGATCCCGCAAGGCAATTCGATGCCTTCTACGGTCAGCGGTTCACCCAAAGTCAAAACCAGCAGTTCGGCCAGCCGCACCGCATGGTCGCAAGCATCGCCGCCGCTTACGGCAATGGCAAATTCGTCGCTGCCCAGCCGGGCCACGATCGGTTCGCTTCCGCCCAGCCCGCTGGTTCCCACCACCGAAGCGAGCCGGCTGGCGAACATGCGCAGGAACGCATCTCCGACCGGATGGCCGTGCATGTCATTGATGCTCTTGAAATGGTCGATATCCAGCAGGATCAGCGCGATGTGCTCGCCATCCTGGTGGTTGTTGAACAGGCTCGACAGCGCGTGGTTGAACTGACTGCGGTTGGGCAGGCCGGTCAGCGCGTCGAAATGCGCCATCTGCAAGGCGAGATGTTCGGCCTGGCGCAGTTCGGTGACATCCGAAATGACCCCGCGATAATGCACCCCGTCACCCGAGTGGCTTGGCCGCCCGCTGATCGACCACCAGCGCGGACCAGCTTCTCCCAAGCCGTCGAGTGCTACCACCAGCGAACGCAGTGGCCGGCCCGAAACCAGCGCCTGCTCAAGTTCGTCTTGCCCGGTACCAGGGGCAAACAGGGTGGAGAGCGCGCGGCCGGCCAGTTTCTCGGCGGATTCGCCCGCAGCCTGAGAGAAACGGGCCGAGACGTGGATCAGGCAGCGCTTGGAATCGAGTTCGAACAGCCAGTCGAAGCCGTTTTCTTCGTACTCGTTGAGCAGCAGCTTGACGGTCTTCGCGGCGCTGTGGAGATCGCGGTCCGACAGGATCCGCGAGACGAAAAGATCGTGCGCGGTGTAGGCCATGCGCACCAGAAGCGCGCTGGCAACCAACAGTACGGTGGTTGTCGCGAGCGCGGTCAGGCCGCCAAGCTGGACAAGTCCCGCAACAAGGCCGAGCGACTGGGCGGCTACATAGACCTTCGCGGCGCTCGGCAAGGTCCGCACCGTATAGGCCGCCGAAGCGATTTGACTGATCGTGCAAACGGCCAGGAGCAACTGGACGCCTGGCGAAACGTGCGTAAACCAGAGCGCGCTGAGCGTCCCGAGGTTAAGGCCGAGCCACAATGAGTTCCACCAGAAGGCCGCAATAATCTTGGCACTGCGGCGGCGACGGCGGCCGCGCTCGATGCCTTCGGCGAGCCACATCCGGTGCAGGCATGCCGCAACCATCGAACTGGCGAACAGCGCTATGTGTATGGTGGGGATCTGGCCAACCAGCGCAAGAACCACCATCGCGGCATTCAGCAGGGTGCCCAATACCATCGGACGCACCATCCGGATGTGCGCGGAAATGAGCCGATTATCGACCCAATCGCGCAGCTCTTCCGGAATGGCGACGCGCAGCGCCGCTTGCTTGCTAACCATGTGTTCTCGCCGGACCCTGTTTTTTTGGCGTTGCTCCCGTACATGCTGCAGCGTTAATTTTGTGTGTGGCGGGTTACCGAGGGCCTTACCAAGTCCCGGCCCTTTACCGCCGGTACAGCATGGGCCTAAGTCTTTGGCCGACAGGAGATTCGCCCATGCGTCCAGCCCACGTGACCACCATCATTGCCCTGCTTGCCGGGGTTGCCGCGCCGCAGCTTGCGGCGCGAACCGCCAAGCCGGCTTCGCACCCGGCCGCCGAAGCGCAGACGCTCGATCTTGCCAAGAAGCTGATCGCGCTCCGCTCGGTCGAAGGCGAAGGCAACAAGACCGGTGAGGCCCTGCAGGTGGTCAAGCAGGCGCTGGTCGCGGGCGGATGGCAGGACGGCCAGGTCGAGATCACCCCGTTTCGTGATACCGCATACCTGATCGCAACCTGGCCGGGCAGTGACCCCAGTCTCAAGCCGCTGGTCATTTCGGGCCACATGGACGTGGTCGAAGCCAAGCCTGCAGACTGGGAGCGCGATCCATTCACCCCGGTGGTCGAAAACGGTTACCTGTTCGGCCGCGGGGCAAGCGACATGAAGTTTGACGCTGCGATGGCGACCTCCAGCCTGATCGAGCTGCGCCGCTCGGGCTACAAGCCGCGGCGCACGATTGTGCTGCAGTTCTCGGGCGACGAGGAAACGACGATGCGCACTTCGCGGGTCATCGCCAAGAAATTGGCGGGTGCCGAACTGGTGCTCAACATCGATGGCGGCGGCGGTGCGCTCGCCGAAAAGACCGGCAAGCCAATCTACTGGACCTGGCAGGGCGCGGAGAAGACCTACGATGACTACCAACTTGAGGTGACCAATTCGGGGGGACACAGCTCGGCCCCGCGCCCGGTCAATGCGATCGTCCAGCTCGCAGGCGCACTCGAAAAGGTCGGCGCCTATCGCTTCCAACCTGAACTCAGCCCGCTGACCAAGGCCTATTTCGAAAGGGCTGCCGCGTTCGAGGGCGATCCCAAGCTTGCCGCAGCAATGCGCGCCTTCGCCGCCAATCCGAACGATGAGGTCGCAGCCGCTACCTTGCGCGCCAGCCCCAGCTATGTTGGCAAAATCGGCACGACCTGCGTCGCGACGATGCTCTCGGGCGGCCATGCGCAGAATGCACTACCGCAGCGCGCCACGGCCAACATCAACTGCCGCATTTTCCCCGGGCACAGCCGCGAAGAGGTGCGTGCAGTGCTTGAACAGGTCATCGGCGATCCGGCAGTCAAGGTCACCGCTACCTCGGGCGAAGATTCCATCGCCGCCCCGGCCTCACCGATGCGGCCCGATTTCACCGGAGCGGTCGAGAAGGCGATGCACCTCGTCAATCCGGGGCTGCCGATCTTCCCGAGCCAGGCCTCGGGCGCGTCGGATTCGATGTGGTACCGCGCGCTAGGGGTGCCAAGCTATGGCGCCAGCCCGACCTTTTCGAAGGACTCAGAAGACTTCGCGCACGGGCTCAACGAGCGCATTCCGCTGTCCAACATCGCGCCGGGTATCACTTATTATCTGAGCCTGTTCACCGACCTGTCGAAATAAGCGCGTCGAGCTGGGCGCGGGCGATCGCGCCCGCCTCTTCGGCGCTGAAGGCGCCCGGCGAAAGGCACAGCTCGAGCCACAGCCCGTCAACCAGCGCGGTCACCGCGATCGCCGCGCGGCGCAGGTCGCTCGCCCGCAATCCGCAGGCGGCGAGAAGCCCTTCGAGGCGCGCGCGAAATTGGGCGTATTGATCGTCGTGCTGGCGGGCGATGTCGGACCGGCTGCGCACCAGGCTCCAGAATGCGATCCAGGTGGCGAGCAGTTCGCCCGAGGCGATCGGCGGGGCAAAGCTGGCAGTCACATAGGCATCGAGCCGGGCGCGCGGATCGTCTCCGGCTCCGGCCAATGCTGCGTCGAGCGCGGCGCTGACCTGCGCTTCGACGTGGACATAGGTTGCGGTGACCGCCGCGTCGATGCTGCCGAAATAGTGCCCGACCAGTCCCGGCGAGACCCCAGCCTCCTGCGCGACAGCGCGCACCGAGGTACCTGCCGCGCCCGCGCGCGCCAGAACCCGTGCACAGGCCTCGATCAGACTGAGCCGGCGGACATCGGGCTCGGCGCGGGTGAAGGCGGGGGCATTGCTCACTTGCAGGATCCTAGCACTTGTTATACGATCGTCCAACAAGCAAGACGGGGTTCGCACATTGACCAGCAGCGCAGCAACCTTTCGGGCAGAAATCGATGGTCCGGCGGCCGATCCGCTGGCCGACTGGTCGCTTCCCGGCTGGCTCTATCACGACCCCGAATACTTCGCGGTCGAGATGGAGCAGGTCATTCGCCCCTCGTGGCAGATCGTCTGCCACGTCAACGAGATCCCGAACGCAGGCGATTGGCGCACGCTCGACTACCTCGGCGAAAGCGTGATCGTGATCCGCGGGGCTGATGGTGAAGTGTGGGCCTTTACCAACGTCTGCCGCCACCGCGCGATGCGGCTGGTCGAAGGTCCGGCAGGCTGCGCAAAGAAGCTGGTCTGTCCCTACCACGCCTGGACTTACGATGCCGACGGGCGGCTGACCGGCGTGCCGATGCGCAGCGAATATCCCGCGCTGAAGCTGGAGGAGAACGGGCTGCACCCGGTCGCTCTGGACCTGTGGCGCGGCTTCGCGTTCGTCTGCCTCGACGATCGCGGGTTCCCGAAGCCCAGTGAAATGATGGCGCCGTTCGATGCCGAGGTGGAGCCTTACCGGTTCGAGGCGATGCAGCCGATGGGGGCGGTGCGTCACCGCCTGCGCGCGGTCAACTGGAAGAACGTCGGCGACAATTATTCGGACAACCTGCACATCCCGGTGGCGCATGACGGGCTGATCCGGCTGGTCGGCAAAAGCTACCGCATCGAAGCGCATGGCTGGGCGGACCGGCTGTTCGGCGATGTGGTGCGCAACGAAAAGCAGAACTTCTGGGAGCGGTTCTACCGCACTAATCTGCCGCGGGTCGAGCACCTGTCCAACGAAGCGCACGGCCGCTGGCTCTATTTCAAGCTTTGGCCGAACATGGCGTTCGATATCTACGCCGACCAGATCGATTTCATGCAGTGGATTCCGACCTCGCCAACCACCTGTCTGCTGCGCGAGGTCGCCTATTGCCTGCCCGATCAGCGCCGCGAGATGAAGCTTGCGCGCTATGCCAACTGGCGGATCAACCGCGTGGTCAATGCCGAGGACACTTGGCTGATCGGTCAGGTCCAGCAAGGCATGGCCAGCCGCAGCTACAGCGTCGGCCCGCTCGCCACCAGCGAGGTCTGCTTGCGCAGCTTCGCCCGCAAAATCCGCACCCTGATCCCCGAGACCCGGTTGCCTCACGCGCCCGCACCGGGCTGGAGCAAAGCATGACCAAGACTTACGACGCCCTGATCATTGGCGGGGGGCATAACGGCCTCGTCTGCGCGTTCTATCTCGCCAAGGCGGGGATGCGGGTGCGGGTGCTCGAACGGCGGCACATTGTCGGCGGCGCGGCGGTTACCGAGGAGTTCCATCCCGGTTTCCGCAATTCGACCGCGAGCTACACGGTCAGCTTGCTCCGCCCCAAGGTGATCGCCGACATGCGGCTGCACGATTACGGCTACCGCGTGATCGAGCGGACGATTTCCAACTTCTTCCCCTTCGCCGACGATTACATCAAGCTCGGCGGCGGCGCTGGCCGCACCGAGGCGGAGTTCGCGCGGTTCTCGAAGAAGGATGCGGCCGCCTATCCCGCTTACGACGCCGCACTCGAAAAGGTCGCCAACGTGCTGCGCGATCTCAGCCTCAAGATCCCGCCCAACCTCGGGGGTGGACTCCCCGCGCTGATCGCCGCGGCGAAGCAGGGCTGGCCGATGGCGCAGCTCGATATCGAAGTGCAGCGCGACGTGCTCGACATGTTCACCAAATCGGCGCGCAGCTTCCTCGATGGCTGGTTTGAACATGACTATGTGCAGAGCGCCTTCGCCTTTGACGCGGTGGTCGGCAACTACGCCGGGGTCTCGACCCCCGGCTCGGCCTACGTGTTGCTCCATCACGTGTTCGGCGAAGTGAACGGCAAGCTTGGCGCCTGGGGCCACTCGGTCGGCGGCATGGGCGCGATCACCCAGGCAATGGCGCGCGCCTGCGAGGATGCCGGGGTCGAGATCAGCCTTGAGGCGCCAGTCAAACAGGTCCTGGTCGATGGCAACAAGGTCACCGGCGTGAAGCTCGAAAGCGGGGAAGAAATCGCCGCGAGCATCGTCGCCTCGAACGCGGGACCTGCGCTGCTCTACCCGCAGCTGGTCGACCCGAGCGACCTTAGTGAAGAGTTCAAGCGTCGGATCAAGGGCTTCAAGACCTGCTCGGGCACCTTCCGGATGAACGTCGCGCTGAGCGAACTGCCCTCATTCACCGTGCTCCCGGGCAAGGAGAAGGCCGAGCACCATACCGCCGGGATCATCATCGCCCCGGGCATGGATTACATGGACCAGGCCTATTACGACGCGGTCCAGCACGGCTGGTCGAAGAAGCCGATCGTCGAGATCAAGATCCCGAGCACGGTCGATGACAGTCTGGCCCCGCCGGGACAGCATGTCGCCAGCCTGTTCTGCCAGCAGTTCGATCCCAAGGTCGATTGGGACAAGCACCGAGGCCGTGGCGGAACTGATCATCGACACGGTCACCGATCACGCGCCCAACTTCAAGGCGGCGGTGATCGCGCGGCAGATTCATTCACCGCTCG
>JANOAD010000229.1:0-10541 GCA_031410955.1 Novosphingobium sp.
CGAGCCGTTCGGCATGAGCGCGCGCGGCGATTTCAGGGACGACCCCGCCATAGGGACGATGCGCGTCGTCCTGCGAAGCGATGCGCTGCGCAATGATTGTGCGACCGCTATCCACCAAAGCGGCCGCAGTCTCGTCACAAGACGATTCAATTCCGAGGACAATCCCCATCCCGACTTTCCCTTAAAGGCATTGCACACTAGCACAAGCGGCCATGCCTGACCGTCCCCGACTCAGTCTCGTAACCCGCGGCTCGCCGCTCGGCTTGTCGCTGTCGGATGTGGCGCGCGCGTCGCTGATGGCGGCACATCCGGGGTTGGAAGTGGAGATCCTGCCGGTTACCGCGAGCGGCGACCGGGTTCAGGGCTCGCTCGCCGATGCCGGCGGCAAGGCGCTGTGGACCAAGGAGCTGGATACCTGGCTGCTGGCGGGGGAGATCGACCTTGCGGTCCATTCGCTGAAAGACGTCGAGACGCTCCGCCCCGCCGAGATCACCATCGCCGCGGTGCTGCCGCGCGAGGATGTCCGCGATTGCCTCATTGGGGCAAAGTCGCTCTCAGACTTGCCGCCGGGTTCGAGGATCGGCACCAGCGCGCCGCGCCGTGCCGCCTTGGCGCTGCGCGCGCGTTCGGATTGCCGCGTTGTCGGCATCCGCGGCAATGTCGCGACCCGGCTGGCCAAGCTCGCAGCCGGTGAGGCTGACGCGACATTGCTCGCCAAGGCCGGGCTCAACCGGCTGGGCATGGGCGATACCGGTGTGCCGCTCGATCCGCGCGACTGGCTCCCCGCGCCGGGGCAAGGCGCGATCGCGATCGAGTGCCGCACCGCTGATGCCGCAACGCGTGCGCTACTCGCCGCTATCGACCATGCGCCCAGCCACCATGCGGTACTTGCCGAACGCGCGCTGCTCGCCGCGCTGGGCGGCAATTGCCACAGCCCGATCGCGGTGCTGACCGAGGCTGAGGGCGACATGCTGGTGATGACCGCAGCGCTGCTCAGCCCGGACGGGGCCGAGGAAGTGCGCGGGTCCGCACACTTTGCCCCGGGCGATGCCGATGCCCCGGCGGCGCTGGCCGCCGACCTGCTGAGCCGCGCGGGGCCCGCGATCCGCGCCCATTTCGATCCGCCACAAGGGGAGTAGCCATGGTTCCGCTGGTGATCATCCGTCCCGAACCGGGCAATGAAGCCAGCACCACGGCCGCCCGCGCGGCGGGGCTCGATGCACGCAGCTGGCCGCTGTTCGAAGTGGTGGCGAAAAGCTGGGAGGCGGTGCCGCCCGGTGACTATGATGCCCTGCTGATCGGCAGCACGCAGGTCTTCCTTCACGGCGGCCGCGGGCTTGCAGCTTTGCGCGGACTGCCGGTTTGCGCGGTGGGCGAAGCAACCGCAACGGCGGCTCGGAGTGCAGGGTTTGCCGTCGTCGTCACTGGATCGGGATCGCTGCAGGCACTGCTCGGCGAGGTCGCTCCCGGCCATCGCCGCCTGCTGCGGCTCGCCGGGCAGGAGCGGATCAGCCTGACGCTGCCCCCGGGCGTGACCATCGACGAGCGCGTGGTTTATGCCAGCCAGCCGCGCCCGCTGCCCGCGGAGCTGGAGGCGTTGCTGCGCGAACCCGCCATCGCCCTGCTCCATTCGGCCGAGGCGGCGCACCACCTCACTGCCGAATGCGTGCGCCGCGGCATCCGCCGCGCCCCGCTGCGGCTCGCCGCACTGTCTTCGCGCATCGCCGCCGCTGCGGGCGATGGCTGGGGCGAGGTTGCGGTCGCCGCGCATCCCGAGGACAAGGCGCTGCTGGCCTTGGCCCGCCAGATGTGCCAAGAGCCGTGGCCTGCGGGACGCAACTCCGGCTGATTAGAACAGAGATCAATGCCAGACGATTATTATACTTCTCAACCCGCCGTGCCTTCGCGTGCCGGACCTTCGCTCCGGGGGATCCTGCTCGCGGGGCTGATTTCCTTCCTTGGCGGTGCGCTGCTGATCGGGTGGCTGGTCTGGCAGGACAAAATCCAGCTCGGTTCCACTTCGAAGACACCGACAGTCGACTCGGGACAGCCACTCTTGGCGGGTCCAAGCCCGGCGCCGCCGGTCCCCACCACAGCGATGGACCAGCAGGTCGCCGCGCTCGAACGGCGGATGGCGCAGCTTAACCTCCAGACTGCGGCGCTCGGGGGGAATTCGGCGCGGGCTGAGGGCCTGCTCGTGGCGCTGGCAACCCGCCGAGCGATTGAACAAGGCAAGCCGCTCGAATACCTCGAAAGTCAGCTGCGCACCCGCTTTGGCGTGGCGCGACCGGCGGCGGTGAACACGCTCGTTGCAGCGGCCAAGACGCCGGCCACGCTCGACCAGCTCGCCGCGCAGCTTGACGGTCTGGCCCCGGCCCTGCTCGCCCGGCCCAAGGGCGAAGACGGCTGGAGCCGGTTCACCCGCGAACTGTCCAGCCTGTTCGTGATCCGTCACGATGACGGCAAGACCGCCAGCCCCGACCAGCGGCTCGACCATGCGCGCATGTTGCTGCGCAGCGGGCAGGTCGAAGCCGCGATCGCCGAAGTGTCCAAGCTGCCCGAAAGCGCCCAGGCACGCGACTGGATGGTGGCAGCGCGGCGCTATGCCGATGCGCAGGCCGCGCTCGACCAGATCGAACAGGCCGCACTGACCGAGCCTGAATTGCTGAAGGACGGCAACGGCGAAGCGGTAAGGCAGCCGGGTTTGCCCGCCGCCACGCCGGCGGGTTGATCCATCGCTTCACCTCCCCCTAGATGGGGGAGGGATACCGCAGCTTGCGAGCTTGCTCGCTAGCGCAGGTTGGGTGGGGGTGAGTTCCCCATCAAGCGCATCGCCCGCCGGCTGGCACACCCCCATCCAGCTGCGACTAGGTGACAAGTCACCAAGTCTTCGCATCCTTCCCCCATCAAGGGGGAAGCGAATTGAAGCTTAATGCGCCTTCAGCAGCATCGGCAGGTCGCCCGACATGCCGCGCGCCTCGTCCATGAAGAAGCGCTTGATCAGGCCGGTGCGCTGGATGACCCCCATCCCCATCCGCCGCACCAGGCTGGGCAGCCAGCCGGGAATCCCGAACAGGCGGACCAGCGCGTCGGTGGTGGCCATGACGGTGGTCGCATCGAGGCTGCGCCAGCGCTCATAGCGCGCGAGGAGTTGCGCATCGCCGGGATCGAGCCCGAGGCGCATGCCTTCGCTCAGCACCTCGACCAGGCAGCCGACGTCGCGCAGCCCCAGGTTGAGCCCCTGCCCGGCGATCGGGTGCATCCCGTGCGCGGCATCGCCGATCAGCGCGAGGCGTTGCTCGACGATCCGCCCGGCGTGGTGGAAATTGAGCGGCCAGGACATCCGCGGCGCGACCAATTCAGCCATGCCGAAAATGTCGTCCATCAGCCGCACGATCTCACCCAGGAACACCGCATCTGACAGGCCGGTGATCCCGGCCGCATCCTTCTCGTTCACGGTCCACACCACCGCGCTGCGATGTCGCCCATCGGGCAGATCGAGCAGCGGCAACAGCGCCAGCGGCCCGGCGGGATAGAAGATCTCCCACGCCACCCCGTCATGCGGTTTCTCGTGAGTAATCGCGGTGACGAAAGCGCGGTGGCGATAGTCCCAGCGCGCCGAAGAGAGCCCCGCCTCGGCGCGGGTCGGCGATTGGCGTCCCTCGGCCCCGATCATCAGGCTGGCTTCGAGCTTGCGGCCATCGCTCAGCGTCACGGCAACCCCATGCTCGCCCCGCTCGCGCGCAATCGGTTCAACTCCGCTCGACCATGAGATCGCCGGTTCAGCCCGCGCCGCTTCGAACAGCGCGAGACGGATATCGCGGTTGGCGAACATCCGGCCAAGGCTGCCGTCGTCCGCCCCCGGCTGGAAATCGATCCGCCCCGGCTTCATCCCGTCGGTCACCGCGATCGAAGTGATCGGGCAGCCGAGCGGCTCGAGCCGCTGCGCGAGACCGATGTTGGTGAACAGGTTCCAGCTCGCGGTCGAAATTGCCGAAGCGCGGCCGTCGGTGCCCACGGCGGTCAGCTCCTCGGGCAGCGCCTTGTCGACCACGTGACTGGTGAGCCCCTGCTTCGCTGCGGCGAGCGCCAGCGTCATGCCGACGAGCCCGCCGCCCAGGATCAGGAGATCGCGCTTGTCGGTCATTTCGCCCCGCAAGTGTTGGCACTGCCGCCATCTAGATCGAGACAGCGCCCGTCGAAGGTCCCATCGGGCAATGTCAGTCCCAGCATCGCCGCCAAGGTGGGGGCGATGTCGACCGTTTCGACCGGCTGCGGCTGCTCGAAACCGGGCAGGCCCTTGCGCCAGAACAGCATCGGCACGCGCCGGTCGTAGTCCCAGGCGCTGCCGTGGGTGGCAATGTAGGCGCCGGGCATCGGTTCGGGGATCGGCACCACTGTGCGGTCGAGCAGGATCACCACGTCGCCCGAGCGCGAGGAATCGAACGAGGCGCGGGCGCGGTCCTTGAGCGACCAGTCCTGCGGATTGCCCGCAGGCAGCGGGCTTTTGGCCAGCTCTTCGGCGGTGAATACCGCTGCGACCTGCGGATTGCCCTTGGCGGCGGCGACAAGTGCCGAGATCACCGCGGGGCGCTGACCTGCGGGCACCGCGCGATTGACGTAGAAATCACCGAACGCGGAATCGGCCAGCAGCAGCGGACCATCGACCTTGATCCCGGTCTTCGCCGAAACCGCCTTCGACAGGCCATCCGGGGTGAGCGCCGGATCGACCCGCACCGCGCGCGGCAGCGCCTGTTCGTCAAGCCGCTCTGGCGTGTCGAGCCCGCCGTGATCGGCCGAGAGCACCACCATGTAATCGATCCCTGCCGCATCGAGGTGGTCCATCAGGCGGCCAATATTCTTGTCGAGTTCGGCCATCTGGATGCACATCTCCACGCCTGCAGTGCCGGTGGCATGGCCGATATAGTCGGTCGCCGACAAGCTGACCGAAAGGACATCAGGCGCACCGCCCTTGCCGAGGCCCATCTCGTCAACCAGCCGCTCGGCAAGATCGACCGTCGCGCCGTCCATGCGCGGCGAAATGCGGAAAAAGTCGGGAGCCTTGGCCTCGCCGGCGATTGCAGGCAGCGCAAAACGGAACTGGCCGGCCGTGCCCTTCTTGCCCAGCGCGACGGCATGATCGGTTGACTGGCACCAGGCTGGCGCGGCGAGTGCCGGAGCTCCGGTCTTGAGGGAGTTCGTCACCACCGCATTCGCGGCCACCGCCGACGGCGCGAGATCGCGGCCGGCCAGCGTGACAAAGCCCGCGCCTTTCCACCAGTAGGCGGCATCGATCGTGTGCCCGCCCATCATCATCACCGCGCGGTCCTTGGCCGAAACCGCCACGTTGCGGCTGCGGGCATCGGCGGCCTTCATGTATTCGCCCAGCGTCGGGACCTTGAGGTGATAAGCCGAAACGACCGGGTTGCGCGCCGAGGAATCGGGGTTGCGGTCATCTTCGGCGCAATAGATCGGCTTGGTCCCGCGCGGCCCGCCGGGCTCGTACCAGGTGTTGGCGATGATCCCGGTACGCGCCGGGTGATCGCCGGTGAGCAGGGTCGAGTGCCCCGGGCAAGTCTCGGTCGCGGCGTGCGACTGGTAGCCCGAAGGGAACACCGCACCTTGCTGGAGCCGCGCGAGGCCGTAACGGTAATGCGGGCGGTACTGCGCGAACAGATCGGCCGAATACTGATCGACCGAGATCGCCACGATCAGCCGTGGCGGCCCGCTTGGCCGGGGCACGGGCGCGGCATAGCCGGGCTCGGCCGCGGGTGCGGCGGCGCAGGCGGCGAGCAGCGGGGTAACGATCAACGCCAGGGGAGCGAAGTAGCGGCGCATCGGGCTTCCTTGATCTTGCACGGCAATGTGGTCAAAGCCCTGATGAAGCCAGCGCGTGACAGTTGCAAGCGCGGCGAAGCGGGTTGATGGAGTTAATTGGCGATGCGGGCCATTGCCCTCAAAATGCTGGCATTTCTGGTACTCGCCTTGTTCGCGGGGACGGTGCCGGCGCGCGCCGGAGCGCCGCATATCGCACCCGAGCTGATCGCCGAGTCGGCGGCGGCGCCGGGCGACACGGTGACCTTGGCGGTGCTGATGCGGCCCAGCCCCGGCTGGCACGGTTACTGGAGCAACCCCGGCGATGCCGGGCAGCCACTCACGGTCGAGTGGAATTTGCCCACGGGCGCAGGCATGGGCGCGCTGCGCTTCCCGGTCCCGGGGACGCTGCTCGTTTCGGGCCTGATGAACCACGTTTACGAGCATGACTATGCCTTACTGGCCGAACTGAAAGTGCCTGCGGATGCCGCGCCGGGATCCGTTTTGCAGGTGACCGGCAAGGCCCAGTGGCTCGCCTGCACCGACAAGATCTGCGTTCCCGAACAGGGCGACATCGCGGTTACTGTCAAGGTTGGCCAGCCCGGCGCACGCGATGCGCGGTTCGATGCATGGCGCGCGGCGCTGCCCGCCCCGCTCGGCAACCCGGCGCACTTCGCGATTTCCGGGAACACCGTGCGCGTCGCGGTGCCGCTGCCCGCGGCGGTGAGGCTCGATGACCCGCACCTGTTCGTCGCGACCGACCGCGTGGTCGATCATGCTGCGCCGCAAGTGTTTTCGCGGGTGGGCAATACGCTGGTGGTCGAACTGCCGCGCGGCAAGTTCGAGCCGGTGGTGCCCAGCAAGCTGGAAGCCGTGCTGCGGCTCAATCTCGCCGGCGACGGGGTCACGCTCGAGGCCGCACCGGGCACAGTGCCAAACGGAGGCGAACCGCTCGCCCTCGCGGGTCCGAAGACCGGGCTGGCAGTCCTGCTGCTCTCTGCGTTGCTCGGCGGGCTGCTCTTGAACGTGATGCCCTGCGTCTTCCCGATCCTCAGCCTCAAGGCGCTGAGCCTCGTCCGGGCGGGTGAGAGCGAGGCGCAGGCGCGGGCCGAGGGGCTGGCCTATACCGCCGGCGTGGTGCTCGCCTGCCTCGCGCTCGGTGCATTGCTGCTGGCACTGCGCGCGGGCGGCGAGCAAGTCGGCTGGGCGTTCCAGCTGCAGCAGCCGCTGGTGGTCGCCGCTTTGCTGCTGCTTGCGGTGACGATCACCGCCAACCTTGCCGGACTGTTCGAATTCGCGGTACCGGGGTTTGCCGGGAATGGTTCGCCGCAAGGGGCCTTCGCCACCGGACTATTGGCAGCCTTTGCCGCAACGCCGTGCACCGGGCCATTCATGGCTGCCGCGATGGGGGCGGCGCTGTTGCTTCCGGTCGGACCCGCGTTGCTGCTGTTCGGCGCGCTCGGCCTGGGATTGGCGCTGCCGTTTCTGGCGCTCGCCTACGTCCCGGCGCTGCGCCGGATTCTGCCGAGGCCGGGCGCGTGGATGACCTGGTTCAAGAAAGCAATGGCCCTCCCGATGGGGCTCACCGCATTGGCCTTGGTGTGGCTGGCGTGGCGAGTTGGCGGCCAGTGGTTCGTTGCGGGGCTGCTGTTCATTGCCTTCGGAGTGCTGGGCCAGCTGGCGAAGATTGGTCTGGCGCAGCGCCTGGGCCGTCAGGTTGGCAAGTGGCAATGGGCTTCGGTGATCTCGCTCGCCCTCCTATTCGGCCTCCTGCTTCCGGCGACAATCAACCCGCCCCGCCAAGCCGAAAGCTCCATACTCGCTACCCAGCCCTTCAGCGAAGGGGCTCTGGCCAAGGCCCGCACCTCGGGCAAGCCGGTGTTCCTCTACTTCACCGCCGACTGGTGCCTGACCTGCAAGGTCAACGAAGCCGCCGCGATCGAGCGCGAGGATACCCGCGCCGCGTTCGAGAAGGCGGGCGTGGTGGTGCTGCGCGGCGACTGGACCCGGCGCGATGCGGCGATCAGCCGGTTCCTTACCGAACAGGGCGCTGCCGGGGTGCCGCTGTACCTGTGGTATCCCAAAGGCGGCGGCGCGCCGCAGCAGTTGCCGCAAGTGCTGACGCCTTCCTTGCTTACTGAGCTGGCTAGATAAACCAGAAGCGGTTCAGGCCGTCCTCGCCTTCCTCGATCCGCACTGGGCGGCCCGAGACCTTGCCGCTGCGCAGCGCTGCGACCACGCTGGGGTCGCTGGTGTTGGCGCAGACCCGCGCCGCTCCCGCCCGCGCGACAACTGTTCCGGTTTCGCCCGCCTTGCCCGGGATTACGGTAAAGCTTTCCGCCACCGCCTCGCCGTCATAGCTGTCCAGCACCTCGAATGCGGGCTTGATCTTGCCCAGCGATTGCCAGCGACTTTGCGACCAGTCGGCGGGCGCGGTCGAATAGACCCCGGCGGCATATTTGCTCATGGTCCCGCCGTTCGCCCCGACCAGCGCGAAGCTCCCCGGCGCGGCGCGGCAACGCGTTACGGCCTCGGCAATCGCGTGGGTCGAATAGTTGTTCCCGGCCCCGCCGAAGAACGGCAGACCGCCGGTCAGGGTCCAGCCGCGCGGGTCGTCGCGGTCGAGCCCGAAGGCGTCGATCAAGTTGAAAACGGGGATTGCAAAGCATGAGTAAAGATCGACAGCGCTTAGCTTTTCCCAGTCCACTCCGGCAAGCTCAAGCGCACTTGAGATTGCCCCCACGGCAGCCGGACTCTTCTCCATATCGGCCCGCGAGAACAGCGTCGGCTCGGCGCAGTCGGCGACGCCGTGAACATAGACCCAGCGTTCCTCGGGCACTCCCAACCGGCGTGCTTCGGCGACGCTGGCAAGCACAATCGCCGCGCCCTGGTTGACCTGATCGCGCGCCACTACCAGCCGCCCATAGGGTTCGGCCACAAGGCGATTGCGCTCGGTCAGAGTCGCCAGTTCCTCGGCGCTCCATTCCTTGGGCGCAGCGGAATACGGATTGGCGGCAGCAACCCGCGTGAACGGCGAAAACAGCCTGCCGATCTCCAACCGGTAGTCGGCGAGGCTCAACCCCAGCCGCTCGCGACGGACATTCTCAGCCAGCGGATAAGCGAAGATCGGCGCGGCAACCCCGTGCTTGAGCGCGGTCCGGTCGGCGATTCCTTCGAGACCCGGCCCTCGATCGAGCTGTGCGTCGGACAATTGCGCCCGCCGCTCCGCCGGCCGCGCCGACAAGCCTAGATTCGCCAGTTCCCCTTCCAGCCCCGGCCCGCGATCCTCGATGTCACCCCGGCGGTGCTCGGACCAGTCGCGGGTCTCACCCCGCGCCAACAGCGCGCGCATGGTAGAGAGTGCTTCGGCCCCGGCGATGGCCGCCATCTTGGAGCGTCCCGCCGCGATCTCTGCCGCGAGTTCGCCGACCAGTCGCTGCGGGCGGTCGCCGCCGACCACCTCGTGGATGGCATGCTCGGGGTTCGCCCCGACCCGCCGCGCAATCGCGCGGGGCACATTGTCGGCGCAGCCGAACGGCGCACTATAGCGCGTCGCCGATTGCTCGAACTGGCGCACCCCGACCAGCGTATCGAGCGCCTGCGGCAGGCTGCGTCTGGCCTGCGCGTCGGCAAAGGCCGCTTTCAGAGCTGCCCCCGCGAGGTCCATCGGTGACCGTTCGAGATAGCCCGGCTCGCCCACGCGTTCAGAAACCTGCCCGACACCGATGATAACCGGGGTCCGATCATCCTGAGCCTGTCGAAGGGCCATCACAGCACCTGCCCGTCGTCTACGCTAAGCGTGGACCCGGTGATATGCGCCGAAGCGTCCGAGGCAAGCAGCAACAGCGGCGCGTCGAGCGCTTCGATCGGGCACATCCGCTTGCGATGGAAGGCGGCGATCTGGGCCTTGCCGCCATCGGTCTCGAACCAGTCACCGCCGATTTCGGTGGCGATGTAGCCGGGCTGGATGGTGTTGACGTTGATCCCCTGGCGCACCCATTCACGCGCGAACTGGCGGCCCAGGTGCGCCACCCCGGCCTTGATCGCGGCGTAGGCGGAATCGCCTTGGCCGGTCATCTGCGCGGTGATCGAGCCGATCAGCACCACACGCCCGCGACCGTGCGCCTTGAACCCGGCGGCGATCATGCGCCGCGCGCCTTCGCGGGCGGTAAGGTACAGCCCGGTGAAGTTGGTTTCGACGACCGCAGCAAAATCGCTCAACGGCAGGTCGATCGAGCGCCCGGCATTGGCGATCCCGGCATTGGCGATCACCGTATCGACCGTGCCGAAGCGTGCTTCGGCCTGATCATAAGCCGCGATGATCGAAGCTTCATCGGTTACGTCCATCGCCACCGCCAGCGCTGCGTCGCCAAGCTCCTCAGCCAGCGCCGCCAGCCGGTCCACCCGCCGCGCGCCGATCACTACCCGCGCGCCCTCAGCCACCAGAAGCCGCGCGAAATGCGCACCGAACCCCGATGATGCCCCGGTGATCAGCGCCGTGCGGCCCATCAACTGTCCCATGTGCCCTGCTCCTTCTCCCTCGCGGTTTAACCACGCGGTTAAGAAGGGCAAGGGGGACTTGGCAAAGAAACTCCCCCTGTGGGGGAGGTGGCAGCGCGCAGCGCTGACGGAGGGGGACTGTCACTGCGGCTTGGGGCCCCCCCCCCCCCGGCGGCGGGCCCCCCCCCCCCGCGGGGGGGGGGCGGGGGGCTGTTTTTTGGGGCCCC
>JANOAD010000230.1:0-3556 GCA_031410955.1 Novosphingobium sp.
CCCGGCCCGACATCAAGCTGGGCATCTGCGGCGAACACGGCGGAGATCCGGCGAGCATCGCCTTCTGTGAGAAGCAGGGCCTCGATTATGTGAGCGCCTCGCCCTATCGCGTGCCGATCGCGCGACTGGCGGCGGCGCAGGCGGCACTGGGCTAGCGCCGGCCGGTCAGGGTCAGGATCTCGAATGTTTCGGTAGTTCCGCTGCCAAACTGTTCTTTGACAATGGAAAGTTGTTTCCTGCTGAGCGCCGGACCCGGCCGTGCCAGCGCATTGCTCAGGCCCTGCGCGCGCAGGTCTGCAATCAGGCTATGGAGGCTCGAGAAGCGCACCTGCAATGAGCGCACATCGACCACCGGATCGCTCCACCCCGCACGCTGCAGCAGCTGCCCCGCCGCCCGCACGTCGACCATCGGGTGCAGCCGCGGGGCCGGGCGCTCTCCGTCTCCGGCAAGCATCGCGGCACGCAGGTTCTCAAGGCTACCGGCCCCGACGAAGCTGGCCATCAGCAGTCCGCCCGGTGCTGCGGCCTGGCGGAGGTGGATCAGCGCCCCGGGGAGGTCGTTGGCGGTGTCGAGCGTACCGAGGCTGATGACGGTGTCGAAGTCGCCGACAGGATAAGGCAGCTCCTGGTCGAACCCTTGCCCCGGATCGAGCCCAGTGACTTCGACCTCGGGCGAGGCGAGGGCGACTCCGATCTCGCCAAGATCGCCGATCGCCAGCACCCGGTGCGGCTCGTGGCGCAGGAAGGCCAGTCTCTCGGTCACATCCGCGACCATATCGTCGAGCAGGTAACGCGGTGCCCCCGGGTCGAGCTGCGCGTGCAGCATCCGCCGCCGTACCGCGAGCCTGCGCGCAGGAGAGAAGATCAACGGGGGCGGGCTCTGGGCCATCATTTTGCCCTGCCTTGCCACGCCGTGCCGCGCAAGCGATACGGGGCGGGTAGATGGAGGTTCACCCGCTTCTCGCCCCGGTCGTCGACCTGGTTTTCCCGCCGCGCTGTCCGCTGTGCGGCGGGGGTCTGGCGGCGCAGACCGGGCTCTGCGGCACCTGCTGGAACGGGCTTGCAGTGCCGGGTGAGCCGTGTTGTGCAACCTGCCAGCGCCCGCTTGAAGACGGGGCCGAAGTCGGGACGCTGTGCGCGCCATGCCTGGCCCAGCCACCCCGGCACGACGGGGTTGCCGCGGGAACGCTCTACAACGAGACCTCGCGCCGCCTGGTCCTTGCGCTCAAGCACGGCCACCGCATCGCGCTGGCCCCGCTCCTCGCCCGGATGATCGCGGCGCAGCTGCCCGAGGAGGTGGGGCCGGGCTGGCTCGCCGTACCGGTGCCGCTGCATCGCTGGCGGCTGTGGGGCCGGGGGTTCAACCAGTCGGCGCTGTTGGCCGGTGAACTGGCGAAGCATGGCGGAACCGGGCTCCTCGTCGACGGTCTGGTCCGTACCAAGCGCACCCCGGCGCTCGGCGGGCTCGGCCGCAATGCCCGCGCGCGGGCCTTGAGCGGGGCGATAGCGGTCAATCCGGCGCGAAGGAATCAGCTTGTGGGTGCGAAGGTTCTGCTGGTTGATGACGTGCTGACCAGCGGCGCGACCAGCGATGCCTGCATCCGCGCGCTCAAGCGTGGCGGGGCCGAAAAGGTTGTGGTGGCGTGCTTTGCCAGAGTGCTCGACGAAGCACTGCATCTGGCATGACGTCATGAGCGCCAAACGAAAACGCCCGGAACCGAAGCTCCGGGCGTTCTCGTGACGAAACTCAAACAGGCGCCACTTGCGTGGTTTGGCAGCTCCCCCTTTGGGCTGCCGCGCCCGATCCCTCATGCGGTTGGGGTCCCTGAACCGGGGCCGTCGGCCTTTCCGCGAGCGAGTGAATCACCGAATTGGCTCTCGATTGAAAGAGCCAAGCGTGTCACAGCCGTTTTTTTTTTGCGACATGTTGTTATATTTCAACAAGGCTTTACGATGAAGATGAGCGACCAGCACGAGATCGAGCAGGGCACCGGCTTCACGCCAAAGTTCGATTCCGCTGGCTTGCTAAGCGCGGTTGCAGTCGATGCGGAGAGCCGCGAAGTCCTGATGGTCGCGTTCATGGACCGCGAAGCACTGGACCAGACCGTGGCGACAGGGCTTGCGCATTTCCACTCCAGATCGCGAGGCCGACTCTGGATGAAGGGCGAAAGTTCGGGCCACGTCCTCGAAGTCGAAGAAATTCGCGTGGATTGCGACCAGGATGCGCTGGTCCTGATCGTACGCCCCGCGGGGCCGGTCTGTCACACCGGGGAACGCAGTTGCTTCTATCGCAGGCTCGAAGGTGGTCAGCTGGTCCGCCTCGCTGATTGACGCTTACGTAAAGGGAAGCTACAATCGCGGCATGGACAACCTTGCCGCCAATCCATCGAGCCACGACGGCGCGCATCTCGACACGCCCGATGCGCTGCAGCGTGAGCAGTTTTCTATTTCGGACCTGACCGCCGAGTTTGACGTCACCGCAAGGGCGCTGCGATTCTATGAGGATGAGGGGCTGATCGCGCCGGCGCGGATCGGATTGACCCGGGTCTATTCCAAGCGCGATCGCGCGCGGCTCGCGTGGATCCTCCGCGCCAAGAACGTCGGCTTCAGCCTGACCGAAATCAAGGAGATGATCGATCTCTACGATCTGGGCGACGGCCGGGTCGAGCAGCGCCGGGTCACTTTGGAGCGGTGCCGGGCCAAGGCCGAGCGACTGCGCCAGCAACGCGACGACCTTGACGCCGCAATCACCGAACTTTCGCAGTTCATCTCGCTTGTCGAAAACATTGATCCGGGCGCCGCGAAGGCCTGATCCCTGCATCAAAGGAAACTGTCATGCCGATCTATCAAGCGCCGACGCGCGATACCCGATTTGTCGTCAACGAGGTTCTCAAACTGGAGAGTTATGGCAATCTCCCCGGCTTCGAGCAGGCGACGCCCGACCTGGTCGATACGGTGGTCGAAGAATTCGGCAAATTTGTCTCTGAAGTGCTCGCCCCACTCAACGCCGTGGGCGACCGCGAAGGCTGCACCCGCCATGCCGACGGGTCGGTTACCACGCCCACCGGCTTCAAGGCCGCCTTCGACGCATTTCGCGAGGCGGGCTGGGGCACGCTGTCTGCGCCTGAGGAATTCGGCGGGCAGGGTCTGCCGCACGTGCTGGGTTTTGTTGCGCAGGAATTCATCGCCACCGCCAACCAGGGCTTCGGGATGTATCCGGGGCTGACCGACGGGGCGATCTCGGCGATCATCGCCAAGGGTTCACCCGAGCAGCAGGCCAAGTACCTGCCCAAGATGATCAGTCACGAATGGCTCGGCACGATGAATCTGACCGAGCCGCAGTGCGGCACTGACCTCGGCCTTATTCGCACCCGCGCCGTGCCCAATCCGGATGGCTCCTACGCGATCACCGGAACCAAGATCTTCATTTCGGCGGGCGAGCATGACCTCACCGAAAACATCATCCACCTCGTCCTCGCCAAGACGCCGGGCGCGCCGGAAAGCAGCACGGGCATCTCGCTGTTCATCGTGCCCAACGTCCTGGTCAATGATGACG
>JANOAD010000231.1:0-40302 GCA_031410955.1 Novosphingobium sp.
CCATCGTCGGGTCGGGGCCGGCCGGGCTGAGCGCGGCGGCGCGAGCAGCAGAGCTGGGGCTGAGCCATGTCCTGCTCGAAAAGACTTCGCATCTGTCGGACACAATCTTCAAATACCAGAAGGGCAAGCATGTCATGGCGACGCCAGCCGCGCTGGTGCTGCGTTCGGACCTGCCGTTCGATGCCGGTCGGCGCGAGGCGATACTGGGCGGCTGGGAAGAGCAGACGGCTGCGCATGGGGTCAACGTCCTATACGATGCCGAAGTGCAAGGCATCGCTGGCGACGCGGGCAATTTTACCATCACGCTCAAGAATGGCGGCGAAGTGCGGGCCGAAACGGTGATCCTGGCGATCGGCACCCAGGGCAACCCCAACCTTGTCCGCTGCCCGGTGGGGGAAGGCGCGGTGGTCCAGTACCAGCTCGACGATCCCGCCGAATACAACGACGAGCACATATTCGTGATCGGCGGCGGCGATGCCGGGATTGAAAATGCACTGGGTCTGGCGGCTGACCCGGCACAGGGCAATGTGGTCAGCCTGGTCAATCGCTCGGCCGACTTCGCCACCGCGAAGGACGCCAACGTCAAGGCGCTGATGGCCGCGCGCGATGCGGGACGGATCACCCTGCACGTCGAAACCACCACTGCGAGGATCGATCAGGGCAAAGTCGCGCTCGATACCCGCGACGGTGAAGTTATCGTGCCCTGCGACCGGGTGATCGCGCGGATGGGTTCGGCCCCGCCGCGCACATTTGTCGAGGCTTGCGGCATCGCATTTACCGGTCCCGACCGGCTGGCGCTGCCCGCGCTTTCACCCTCGTTCGAGACCTCGGTGCCCGGGATCCACGTGATCGGCGCGCTGGCCGGTTATCCGCTGATCAAGCACTGCATGAACCAGGGCTACGATGTGGTCGAGTTCATCAATGGCAACCACGCCCTGAAGCCAGCCGACGAGCCGATCCTCGCGGCGAAATTCGCTGCGCTTCCCGGCCAGCGCTCGGTTGACGAGTGGCTGAGCCTGTTCGGCAGCCAGGTCGAGGTGTTCCGCGAGGTCTCGCCGCTCCAGCTGCGCGAACTGATGCTCGATAGCACTGCGCGCTACCTCGCGCCGGGCGAGGCCCTGTTCGTGCGCAATGACACCGGTTCGTCGCTCTTCGCCTTGGCTGAGGGTTCAGTGCTGGTCGAAATCGACAAGGTCGACCCCGCCAAGGTCGTCCCGATCGGACAGGGCGAAATCGTCGGCGAGGTCGGGCTGATTTCCGGACGGCGGCGCGGGGCAACGGTGCGTGCTGACGGACCAGTGGTTGCGGTCGAGATGTCGCGTACCGCAGCGCTCAAGCTGATCGCCACCGTGCCTGCGGCCGGGCGCGCGATCATGCGCGTTTCGATCGAACGTCAGCTGCTCCAGATGTTCGGCTCGGGTCTGACCCGCGATGATGTCGCCGAAGTCGTGGAACTGGCCGAAGTCCAAACCATCAAGGCTGGCGAGGTTGTCCTCACCGAAGGCGAAACCGGGACCGACATCTACGTCATCCGGCGCGGCTCGATGATGGTCGAAAAGAGCATCGGCGGTAAACAGGTGTTCCTCAATTACCTCCCCGCCGGGAGTTACGTGGGTGAAATGGCGCTGCTTGATGGGACCCCGCGGGTTGCCACGGTGAAGGCCACAATCCGCTCCGAGGTGATCCGCCTGCCCGGTGAGGCATTTTCCCGGTTGCTGACGCGCAAGCCCGAGCTGCGCCGCAAGGCGCTTGCCGACGTGGCGGTTCGGCGCGACATCAATGCCTTTATCGAAGGCCGCAAGGACCAGTTCTCCGGCTCGGTCGACATGTATTCCGAAACCGCGCAATTCCTCGTCGACAATGGCCTGGGCGAAGCCACCGACGTGCTGCTGATCGACGAAACCCTGTGCATCGGCTGCGACAATTGCGAAAAAGCCTGCGCCGACAGCCATGACGGGCTGTCCCGGCTCGATCGCGAGGCCGGCCGGACCTACGCGCACCTGCATGTGCCGACCTCGTGCCGCCACTGCGAGCACCCGCACTGCATGGCTGATTGCCCCCCCAACGCGATCAAGCGCGGCCCCGATGGTGAAGTGGTGATCGATGATACCTGCATCGGTTGCGGCAATTGCCAGCGCAATTGCCCCTACGGGGTGATCCGGATGGACAGCGTCCCGCCGCCCAAGCCGCCGCTGCTCAGCTGGCTGCTGTTCGGGGCCGGACCTGGGCCGGGCGAGCCGAGCTATGGCTGGCGCAAGAAGCATTCGGCAGGCGCCGAGCAGCCCAAAAAAGCGATCAAATGCGATATGTGTTCGGGGATCGAGGGCGGCCCGGCCTGCGTCCGCGCCTGCCCGACCGGCGCGGCGATCCGGGTTGCTCCGGAAGCCTTCCTTTCGGTCGCACGCCTGGCGAAGGACGATTGAATGGGCAGCGCCCCGCGCCCGTCCCGACAAACCGCGCGCCAGCTGACGGCCGATCACGAAGGCTTCCTGCGCCATCGCAACTTTCGCTGGCTCAAGCGAGCGGGAGCATTGTGCGTTGTCGCAGTTCTTGCCTACGCGCTGATCGATGTTCGGCCGCGTCCCAATGGCGGGACCTGGCTCGGGTACACGCTCGGCACCATCGGGCTCGTGTTGATCGTCTGGCTCTCGCTGCTGGGTGTGCGCAAACGGACGATGACGCGCGGGGCCTGGTCGCTCAAGGCCTGGACCTCGGCGCATGTCTATCTCGGCCTCGCGCTGATTGTGATTGCCACCCTGCATACCGGCTTTGAATTCGGGTGGAACGTCCACACCCTGGCTTATGCGCTGATGCTGCTGGTGATCGGCTCGGGCCTGTTCGGAGTTGTCGCCTATGCGGTGCTGCCTGCTGCGCTCAGCAACAATCGCGAGGAGATGACCCAGCCTCAGATGGTCGAAGCACTCAGCGCGGTCGACCGCCAGCTGCAAAGCGCCGCGCAGCCGCTCGAGCCGCACTGGGCCGGACAAGTGCGTGCGGCGCTGGGTGAGGGAGCATTTTCCGGCGGCCTGTGGCGGCGGCTGAGCGTGCGCCAGCACGGCGGCGCTACCCAGCAGGCGATCGCCGCGTTCAACCTTGCCAGCACGGAAGAGGCCGCCGACTCGGCGCTGGTCCGGGTCGAGGCCCTGCTCCAGCGCCGTGCCGCGCAGCTTGCCCGGATGCGGCGGCATATGCGGCTGAAGGCGCTGCTCGAGGTTTGGCTCTACGTCCATGTCCCCGCAACTTTCGCCCTGATCGCTGCCTTGACCGCGCATGTGATCAGCGTGTTCTACTACTGGTAGGGGGCGAGACCGGGGCATGATCTTTCGGCTCAGAACCGTTGAGACCACTGCCCAGGGCCGTGAAATCGTGCGCGACCGCGACCTTGCGGCGGAACGGATTACCCTTGGCCGTTCGGCCGACAACACGCTCCATCTGCCCGATCTCGCGCTCGATCCGTACCACGCGGCGATCACGGCGAGCGGCGGCGGGCGGCTCGCAATCGAAGCGCTGGGTTCGCCTGGCTTCACCCTTGATGGCCGACAGGTCAGTGAGGGCACGATTGATCCGCAAGCCGGCGGCGAGCTGCGCTTTGGCAGCTATCGCATCGCGGTTTCTGCGACCGAGGATTCAGCGGTTCTGCTCACCATCGGTCAGATCGCCGAGGCATCAGGCGCTACGGATGAAAAGTCCGGTTTCTCGCTCGCTGGCCGCATGCCGGGCAAGCGGGCAATGTCGTGGCTGCTCGCGCTGGCGATCCTCGCCGCCTTTCTCGCGGTGCCGATCATCAGCCAGCTGACCCGCGAACCAGCCGCCAAACAGAGCGTGGTCGGCGATGCGGCGTGGAGTTCGGGCCCGCTCAGCCTTGCGCACCACCAGCTCGAGGGAAAATGCGAAGCCTGCCACGTCAAGCCGTTCGAGGCTGTGCGCGATACGGCCTGCCTGACCTGCCACAAGGATGTTCACGAACACGCCGCGCCGACCCGGCTCGCCAATGGCCGCGGGTCAGGCAGCACGGCTGATCAACTACAGTGGCAAATCGCGCATCTGTTCGGCAAACCCGGCCCCGGAGCCTGTTCCGATTGCCATACCGAACACGAGGGTGCCGGGCGCATGCCGCCGCCGCAGCAAGCCTTCTGTGCCGACTGCCACGGCTCGCTCAAGGGTCGCCTGCCCGATACCGCACTCGGCAACGCCGCCGATTTCGGCAAGGTCCATCCCGAGTTCCGACCCGCGCTGGCGCTCACTGCGGGCAGCGACAGGTTGACCCGGGTCTCGCTCGCCGAACATCCGCGCGAGGCGAGCGGGCTGACCTTCACCCACGATCAACACCTCGATCCGCGTGGCGGGGTGGCCCAGATGGCGCTAAGGCTTGGTAAGGGGAGCGGCGGACTTGGCTGCGCCGATTGCCACCACCTGACCGCTGATGGGGTTCGCTTCCTGCCGATCGACATGGAGCGCGACTGCGAGGCGTGCCACAGCCTGGCCTATGACAAGGTCGGCGGGACCTTCCGGCGTCTGAAGCACGGCGATACCGACCAGATGGTCGCGGATCTCTCGGTCGCACCGCGTGCATCGACCCCGATCGTGACCGGGCGGCGCCGGCCCGGCGAATATGCCAACGGGGGAACTTATTTCGCGCGCTTCACGCCGTCGGGCGGTGGGATTGGATCGGCCCTGCAAGCGCTGTCGCGTGACGGGATCTGCGGCGAATGTCACACGGCAAGACTGGCGGGCGGGCGTTTTTCGGTGGTGCCGGTGACCCAGACCACCCGATATTTCAACCACGGCTGGTTTAACCATGCGGCGCACAAGGAGGAAAAGTGCACCAGCTGCCACCTTGCTGATCGCTCCAACTCGGCGAGCGAACTGCTGCTGCCGGATCTCAAGTCGTGCCGCAGCTGCCATGCGGGCGACGAGGCCCCGCGGGCCAAGGTTTCCTCGACCTGCGCGATGTGCCACGATTATCATCTCAAGCCGCTGGCTCCGCGCGGGGTCGAGCCACGACGAAAGCGATGACGGAGGGGCCGCGCCAATGCTGATCGCCCAGATCACTGATTGCCATGTGGGCTTCTTCCGCAGCGATGTCGGCGGAGCCAATACGCAGCGCTTGCGCGCCGCACTCGGCCGGCTGCGCGATGGCCCCAACCGGCCCGATCTGCTGCTGCTCTCGGGCGATCTCACCGAATTCGGCGATGCGGCGAGTTACGCGCGGCTGGCAGAAATGCTCGCCGACCTGCCCTTCCCGGTCCACCTGATGGTCGGCAACCACGATGACCGCGCTGCTCTGCGCGCGACCTTTCCGGCGACGCCGCTCGAACAGGGCTTCGTGCAATATGTCTTGCCCTTGCCCGGTCTGCGCCTGATCGCGCTGGATACGCTTGAGCCGGGGCGCCACGGGGGCGCATTCTGTGAGGCCCGGGCCAAGTGGCTGAGCGACCAGCTCGATGCCGACCCGGTGACCCCGGTGGTGATTGCGATGCACCATCCCCCGTTCGTCTCCGGACTCGATTGGCTCGACGGCAGTGCCGAGGCAGCATGGATCGCCCGCTTCATCGGGGCAATCGCCGGACGCCCACAGGTCCGCGCGATCCTCGCCGGGCACCTGCACCGCACGATCCACGCAAGCGTTGCGGGCGTGCCGCTGACGGTCTGCCCATCGACCGCGCCGACTGTCGCGCTCAACCTGTCTCCGATCGATTCCGAACAGCCCGATGGCCGGGCAATGATCGTCGACGAACCGGCCGCTTTCGCCTTGCATTGTTGGGACAGCGAACGGCTGATTTCGCATTTCGAGAGCCTGTCCGCCGGGCAGCCCTGGGCCGCGCTCGCAAGCTACGATGCAGGAATGCAGGAACTGGTGCGCCAGAACGCGCGCGAGCAGCGCGACTGATCTGCGGTCCTCAGCGCGCCGCGCGCCACGCGTTCATGTCGCCGTTGTCATTGACCCGGTAGAGGTAGCCCTTGCCGTTGAGGAACAGCCGCTCCATCTCGGGCCGTGTGAACGGGCGCGAGCCGAGCCGGCCGAACACCGCGATTTGCCCCCCGGTTTCATCCACTGCGCGATCGCGGTCGAGGCCTTTGGACATGGCGATGGCCGGGGACGGGGTTTTCGCCCAGGCGATCAATTGCGGCATGGGAGCAGGCGAAAAGCCATAGAAGTTGCGCTGGCTGTCTGGCGAGGTCAGCTGCAGCACTTTCATCCCGTTAAGGCCATCGGCGACGTAGGCGAACAGCGAGGCATTGGTCGCGGCAACCACAACGTCTTCAGCATCGCTCAGCTGCCCATCGAATGTGACCTTCTGGTATATGCGGGGCTCGCGCGGGCGCGTCACATCGACGATCACCAGCCCGTCCGCCTTGGCCGCAACGTAGGCATAGGTCCGCGCGACATAGAGGCGCCGCGCATCGGCCAGCGGCACCGTGGCTTCGGGCACCGCCAGCGGATTGCGCAGGTTGGTCACGTCGAACAGCTTGAGCCCATCACGGTCGGTGACCCACAGGTAGCGGAATTGCAGCGCGCTGGCCCGTGCATCGACCAGTTCGCGCACCGCAGCGAGCCGGGGTTTGAGCGGATCGGACAGATCGACCACCACCAGCCCCTTGGTGGCGGTGATGTAGGCTACCTCCCCCGCCAGCACGATATGCCGCGCGCCGTTCAGCACCTCGTCGGGGTTCCAGGTCACCGCGCGGTGCAGCTTGTTGTTGCGGAATTCACCGTCGGAGAAGGTGTCCACATCGACCAGGATCAGTCCCTCGACGCTGTCGGTGATCGCGGCGTAGTTGTAGATTGGCAGGAACGGTTGTTCCTGGTTCGCATCGCGCATCGCCTGGGTATTGCGCTCGGGTGCGATCGGTTGGTTGGTCGGCAGCGCCATGCAGGTCGCGTTGGTGGTATCGACCTGTGCATCGCCGGCAAACGGGGCCGAGACGATCGGATCGGCAAAGCCCTTGTTGGCCACTGCCGCCACATCATAGACGTGGAAGCCGCCCTTCCCCTGCGCGACAAACATGTATTCGCCGCGCAGTTGCAGGCACCCGACTTTGTCCGGCGTGCCTTGCACGACGTTGCGGAACTGTTCGACCGGATGACTGTCCCCTCCGCCAAGCGAAGCGGTGGCCTTTCCGCGGGTCCAGTTCTTGAGTTCGCGGCCGTTCTGTTCGACGTGCAACCGGTAATAATCGGGATAGGCAAAGCGTTGCAGATAGGACCCTATCACCGCCTGCGGCTCGTCCCATTCGGTCACCCGCACCGCTTCGAGCCCGCCATCGAGCCCGGTCCAGGCGTTGAGCCCGACGAAGTTTACGTAGTTGGTACCGAGCAGCAGCGTCTGCGCCAGAATCGCGTTGTTGTCGTCGTTGATGCCGACATGACAATCGCTGCAGGTCTTGGTCTCCTGGGTGCGGACAGTGTGCGGGAAATGCGGCGCGAAGGCCTGGCTTGAAAAGCCCGGCGAGCTGATCGGTGGTTGCTGAACATAGATACGCTCGCGGCTGCTGTTGGTTGAAGACAGGATGAGCGCTGAGGACGATCTGACCGGTGTCACCTCGCCGCCCTTGGTGGTCATATGCTTGCCCAGCTGGAACATGTCGTCGCGCGCCACCTGCGGGTTGTAGGTCGCGAAATTGCGCGTCTCCTCCCCCTCGTAATGATTCACCGAGCTTTTCCAGTTGGCCTCGATCGGCAGGTGGCATCCGCCGCAACTGGTCGTCCAGGCAAGGTGGCACGAGAAGCAGGCGATCTTGCCGTCCTGGTGCGCACGATCCGCTTTGGGCACGCCTGGCCCGAAGCCAAAACTTCCATCGTCCGCCCCCGACCGGCTCATCAGCTTGGCCCGCGCCGCCTTGAGATTGAATGTGGGTGACGCGGGATCGACGCTGTCCTTGGTCAGATGCACCTGCCACGACAGGCCCGGATCGACGATCGAACGCTGGATCAGCACCCGCCGGCCAAAATCGTTATTGACCCATTCGAACCGGCGCTGACCGTCGGGGTTGCGGAGCAAGGCCAGATTGTTGCCCTTGGGCGGCGCCGCCGGGCCCGAGGTCAGCAGCTTGGGATAGGCATCTGCGGTGCCGTGGCAATCCTGGCAGCCGATCTCGACCGCATTGGCCACCTCGCCGTAGATCAGCCCATTGCCATGGCTGTCCTGCGCAAAGTGGCAATCGGCGCATTGCATGCCCTTCTCGGCGTGGATGTCCATCATGTGGACGGACTTGCCGGGATTGACCCCGGCCGGAACGAACTTGCCCTCACCGGCACGGCGCCATTTTTCGGGATCGTCGGCTGCGACAATATGCGCCTTGTCGGTCCCCCATGTTGCCATCGAGCCACCCGCATCGAGCAGGTTCCCGGCCCGGTCGCGCTTGAACACGCCGCGGAAATTCCAGCCGTGGCTGTGATAGTCGGCGAACTGGGTGTCCTTTAGGCCGGCATTGAGATCGTAGACGTTGCGCAGGAAATCGAGATCGCCCCACAGTCCGCGCGCTGCGGCAGCTTCGGGGTTGCGTTCGTTGATCGCGCGGATCGTCGCAGCATCGGGATAGCGCTGGTGCTTGTACAGGCGCTCGTATTCCGCATCGCTCATCCCCGGCGAGCGCGGGCTACGGTTTTCGGGGCCCGGCCACATCGAGGGCGCGTCGGCCTCATAATCCCACATGGTATAGCCCAGGAACGAATTCACGAACACGTTGGGCTGATGCATGTGACAGCTCATGCACTGCGCAGTCGGGATCGCGCGGGTGAAGACGTGGCCGAGCGGATGGCCGCTCTCTTTGGCAGGCTCGCTGGCACCAGTCTCACTGGGGGGATTGTGATCGCCCTTGAGTCCGCCATGAGCGGCGGTCTTATCGGCGCCATTCATCTTGTCAGATATGGTCGGATCGACCGTCACGCTCTGTCCGTCGCGACCGAATTGCGCGTAGATCGAGCTGTGGCGCGGTTCACGGTCGTTGGCATAGATCACATGGCAGCCCGAGCAGCCCGATCCGCGATAGTCGCCGGGCTGGTCGTTGGTCCCCATGAACCACATGAAGGGATCGTTGAGCCGGGTCTTGTGGATGTTGAGCACCGGGATGGCGACCCTGAGGCCGGTCCCGGGACCGCGGTTCGATTGCTTGAGGTCCGGACGCCCCGGCTCTTCCAGTCGCTGGATCGAGCCGGTCGAATTGGGCAAGCCGACCTCAGCAAAGCCGGTGCCGTTGTTGCGCCCGCCGTCCTCGAACACCCGGAATACGTCACCCGGGGGTACTACATTCCAGCGCGGCAACGGATAAAGCGCAGCCAACGCACCGCGCGCGGCCTGGCGCTTGCTCAGCGTTCCCGGCGCCACCACCTTGGCCGGCTTGCCATCGCGGGTATAGACCTCGCCGAAGACGTAATTCTTGAGCGGAACGATCCCGTTATTGTATGCCGCTCCGCCCCACAGCATCGCGCCGCTCGACATCAGCGAGCGTTCTGCTGCTTCGATCGTCGGCAAATGACACGCCCCGCAGGCTTCGCGCGCGACGCGGTAATCGCCGGGATTGACGAAGCGGATAAACTCCGGCGCCTCGCGATTGAGCAGTGAATAGCTGCGCTGCGGGTTGGCCGACGAGGGGAAATGCCAGGCCTCGGGATATTGCGGCAACACATGCGCGCGGTCGCGCATTGCGGTGTAGGCCGGGTCGTCGCGCGGCAACGAGGGATTGCCGCGAATGCTGGCATCGCCGCCATGGCAGTCGGTGCAGCCCAGCCGCACCGCGGGCGAGACGTGCATGGTCGGGGCTTCGGTAGCGGTGTGGCACGACTGGCAACCATCGGTCTTGGCGGCGGCCTGGTCTTCGCTCTGCTTTGCCGGGGCTGGCGGCGCCGTCACCAGCGCGTAGTTGCGGGCAATCTGCTTCGCACCCTCACTGGCCCGGATGCCGGAGGAATGGAGCAAGACCGACACCGCGCAAGTCAATGTGGCAAGGGCCAGGAGAGCGCGCTGGATCGACATCAGAAGGAGAATACCGTGTTGAGCAGCACTGAATAGTACCTGTTGTGGCGCTGCGCATTGTCGAACAGATCCTGGAAGCCGCCGCCCGGGAGCAGCGCCGCCGCCGAGAGCCGCACGACGATGTTCTGCGTCGCCTTGGGCCGCCAGATCGTCGAGAGCGAAAGATCCCAGCCGATGTCCTTCGGAATGCTGCCCTCATTGCGCAGATCCTGCAAGGTTGCGGTGTTGGCGAACCACAGGTGATTGGCATTGACCGTGAGACGCAACGTCGGACGCAGATCGAAATCGCCGCCCAGACCGACCAGCACCGTCCCCGGGTTGTTGAAATTCGACTGGCCCTGCTCTTTCGACGAGCGCAGCGAATTGAGCACGCCATTGCGCCCGTTTAGCGCGACCGCGCGGCCGCCGCCGGCAAACGGAATTGTCTGGCGAATCCAGTATGAGGTGTCCGCCCCGGCAAAGACCGGGTTCTCGAACACGGCGTCAAACCCGCTTTCGGTGTTGTCACGCGGGCTACCGTCACCGCTGGCATAGAGTGCCGAGAGGCGGATGCGCTTCCAATCCTTGTCGTACGACAATTCGGCGGCGGCGAACCCTGCGCGGATCTTGGCCCGGCTGCCGGTGAAGAAGCTGTTGCGGTCCTGTCCCAGCGCCAGATAGGTCGATCCCGTAAAGCCAAACCGGCCGATCCGCCCGTCGGCGTTGTAGCCGAGATAGACCACATCGTAATCGCGCCCGCGCAGCGTGCCCAGCAAGGCGGGCCGCACCGGGAATCCGTTGTCGTCGACCTTGATCCGGGCACTTTCGCGATTGCGGTTGTAAACCACGGTCAGCTGGCTGGTCAGCGCAGGCAGCGGAAAGTCCTGACGATAGAGGTTGGCGACGAACAGCCAGTCATTGCGCGGGCGCTCGGTCACGTTGTTGAGCCCCGAGTTGGTGTCCTTCTCCAGCCGCCAGAACGCCGCCAGGTTGTATTGCCAGCGGTTGCCGTCGCGGTTGCCGAAAAAGCGCACGCCCAGCTGGTTGTCGTTGAACAGGAAGCCGCGAAAATCGGACTGGAACGGCTGGATCCCGACCCGCACCGAATCGAAATCATAGCGCACCGAGACATTGCGCAGGTGATAGTCGACGAACAATTCCTGCAAGCCGACGAAGTGATCAGCGCGGTGGCTGGGCTTTGAGGGATCGACCGACAGCACCCGCCGCTCGGGCACGTCGACATAGTTGAAATTGAACCCCAGCGCGATCCGGTACTCAATCTCAGGCGGCTTGAACGCGGTGTTGCCCTTGGTCAGCGCCGCGCCGACCAGGAAAGTCTGCGAAAAGACATAGCTCGCATCCTTGCCGAACACATCGAGGCTGCCGGGTCGCTCGGTGGTCTGCACCCCGACCGGGATCGGGAAGGTGCGCGGCTCGAGCACCGTGTCCGAGACCAGACTGAGCGTCAGAAACCAGTCGTCCCCTTTCAGGAACCCGGGCCGCTTGCCCTCCGCCAGAGGCAGATCGCCCTTGAGCAGGTTCTGGTGAAACGGATCGCGCCTCGAATGGCAGACCTGGCGCAGGTTCGGATAGAGTTTGACCAGCGACTGGTCCGCACCCTTGGCCGGGCACAGGCCGGTCATGATCCGCCAGCGATCGGGCACAGGTATCTGATCGGTGGGGAAAGCCTCGGGTGGCGGCGCCCGCACCGCGCCGGGATTGTCCTGCGAAACCGGCTCGGGCAAGCCGCGCTCGAACCCGGGGCGGCGGCGGCCTTCGATCACCTGAGGGTCGACTTCTGGCGGGCTCGCAACATCGGGATCGGCGACCGGCAGCTGCGGGGGAGGGGGCGGTTCCTGGGTCATCGCCTGCGCCAGCAGCAGCGGCAACAGGAGCGCACCCGCCCCCATCACAAGCCCTGGCAGACATTCTGCGCGTCGCTGCCGATAAACGGCGCGAAGGGACAACTGACATAGCGCAGCCGCGCCGATGCGCCGCTGCCGAGGTCGAAGACGAGGGCATCGGCGCGGACCGCAGCAGGCGCATTGCCGAGCGTGCCGAGGATCGCGCCCGCGTTGTTCAGCCCCAGGAAGGCGATCATATCATCTTGATCGATACCGTCGCCCGAAACTCCGATTGCCCCGATCAGCGTGTTGCCGCGATAGATCGGCACTCCGCCGGCAAAGATCTGGATGCCGTTCTGCAAGCGGTTCTGCCCCGGCGCCGCGTCGGGAATGAAGCTGCACCGGGCCGGAGTATCGGTGCCACTCGCCCCGGTGACATAATTGAGATGCTGGCCCAGATTGGACAGCACCAGCGCGGATTGCAGCCCGGTTGAAAACGGACTCCACTTGGCAATCGGGCGCGATAAGGGTCCGTTGGGACGCGCGACTTCGCCATCGGGAAAATACGGCCGCGAAAGGTTGCCGATCGCGCGGGCGGACAGTGCCAGCTTGCCGGTCAGCGCAGCCGGATCGGCGAAGAAGCTGCGCATCGCCGGAACAAAGCTGCGCACATCGGGACTGGGATCGGCCAGCAGCTGCGCGGCGGCGTTGGGATTGGTGAAGAATGCCGCCGTGCGCGCCTTCTGGAGCGACACATCGATGCCGAACACGGGTGCATCGGGCGAGCGAACCAGCCCCAATGGCACTCCGCGCGTATCGACCAGCGAAATGGTCACTTGCGCCCGGCTGTCGAGCGGCTGCCGGATCTGAGCGCGGGCATGGGCCATCGTGCTGAATGCCTGCTCGAGAATGCGCTGCGCTTCGAGTGCACTGATCGGCGTGCCGACCTCGGCTCCGTCACTGCCCGCGCGCAGCGGGAACCGGTTGAGGCCCGAGCCGTCGCTCAAGACGAACGCATCGCTGGTGGTAAACTCGGCTGCACTCGCCGGGCGCACCCCGGAGGCTTCGCTGCCATAGGTTGCGCCCGGCTGGACCGCTGTGACCGGGTAATAGCCGGTCACCGGGGTCAATCCGCCCAATGCCGGAACGGTGGCGGCATAAGTCGCCCCGGCGAGATTGGTCAGACTGGCATAATCGGTGTCGGTATAACGCAGCAGGGTGCCGTCGACCGAAATCCGGTTCGCGCGCACCCCGAGCGGCGCTTCGAAACCGACGGTGCCGGCCAGACCACTGCGCTCGTCGGTGTCGCCGTCGACATCGAGCACATCGGGGTCGAAGCCATAGGTCCCGTCGCCTGTAACGCCGACCCCGCCGACGACCACCCCGTTCTTGTACAGCGGGAAGCCGCCGGGATCGGCCGAAAGCCCCAGCGGCGAGCGCTTGGGTCCGATCATGCTGGCCGGCCCCGGTGCCAGCCGCGCGGCGAGGTCGGAACAAGGCAACTGGCTGAATTGGACCCCGAACAGGGGGCCGCTCTCTAGCCCGACGGTCGAGGGTGCCGGCGGGAACCGCTGCTGCACGATCATGCTCGCGGTGCGCGTGGAAAAAGCGTTGCCACTGCTCGAAAGGTAGGCCCCGGTGATGGCCTTGGCGATCGCGGCGGCTTCGGCCGGCACATTCAGGCCTTGGATGTCCTGCTGCGAACCATCCGCCGCTTTGGGTATCGCGGAAAATGCCGGAGCGCCGGTCATCCGCAGCACGGCGAGGACATTGCCAACCCGGTCGGTTACCGCAATCACCGCCGGGCGGTTGTCAGCCTGCGCCTGCGCCGCGGCCTCAGCCAAGACCTTTTGCACGTCCGCAACCGACAGCGATTCCGCAGCCGGAGCGGAATAGAACGATCCGGTCGGCGGTGGCGGGGTTGGAGTGGGCGTGGGGGTAATGACTCCGCCGCCCCCGCCCGAGCCGCCGCTGGCACTCCCCCCGCCGCCGCAGGCCGCAAGATTGAGCAGCGCGATCCAGCCCAGCACGTGCGCCGCCCGGCTTCTCATCGCAGCGTACCGATCGCATTGACCGCTTGCCGCAGCGCTGCGCGGAAGGCACCCGGATTATAATCTGCTGGTGTCGCTACGGCGGCGTAGGCACGATTGATGCTGGCACGGATCCCGGCTGCCGCGCCGACCGTGACCCGGCCCTCGCGGACCAGCAGGTTGAGCAGCGTATCGACTGCCATCACCGACTGGGCCGACCCGGTGTAGTCGGTGAAGCGAACCGAGATCGCCCGCCCCCCGATCGCCGCGATCACCCGGAATGCAGTATCGCTGCCGCCCGGCCCGCGCGCCAATGCGTCGCCGAGCGCGCTTGCTGCTGCACCCAGCCGTCCCGCTGCAGCCATCGCCTCGGGGCGTCCTTTACCCATCGCGGCGTGGAAACTGCGTGCGGCGGCATCGAACTGTGCGGCTTCGCGCGGCGCCAGGACCTGTGCCACGGCCGAGAGCATGATGATGTTCTCATCATTGTAGGGCGGCTGCCCGAACGGGATCGGCCGCGCCGGATTGGTCGCGAACGTCCGCGACCGCTCCGGGTTGTCATCGATCCCGCGATGGCAGCTGTGGCAATCGTAGAAAGTGAATTCGGGGAAGATCCCGTTGCTGGCCAGGTTTGTCTGCCGAAACAGGCTGAGCGAGCGCTGCACAGCCTCGGCCTGGCCCACTGCCCACAGCCGGACGCTGTCGCTTGAGGGTTTGCGCGCAGTGTAGTCGGCGTCGACGTTCCAATGCTGCTGAAGCGAGGAAAACAGGTCGAGCTCGAACGACAGACGGGGATGTCCCGCTGCCATCATCGCGTGCGTTACGAACTGGCCAGGCTTGTCGCTGCCCAGATGGCAATCGAGACAAACCGCAGCGCGCACCTTGGGGTTGTCGAGCGCGTTCATGCCGCTGGCCACGTTGCCGGCGTGGCTCGCCCCAACCGCATAGTGACTGGCAATCCAGCCCGATGCCGGGCCGTGACACCCTTCGCAGCCGACACCATCGGAAATCAGGAAACGGTCACCGCGCGCTCCGGCCGGAGTGGCATGGCAACCCAGGCAGGCGGCCGCCGAACCGGCCCGACCAAGTCCCAGCGTACTGGCAATCCGTTCACCGCGCAGCGACACCAGCGCGGCATAAGTACGACTGTGCGCGCCGCCCCGTGACGAGGGTTCCTGCCACAACCTGAGTTCGTCTTGCCGCACGACCTTGCCATCGCCATCGGCGCGGCCGTGGCAGGTCGAACCCGCGCAACTGGCGACGCCTTCATAGCGGCTGGAAGCAAGGGCTGCTCCGGTTGCTGCCCCGGCAAGCGCAGCCATGCCCAGCAGCGCAACCAGCCTGTGACGAACGGCAGTTCCGAATGTCGGCATGATGCCCTCCCACCGGCAGGCAGTCTGACATGGCGGGCCTGCCGGAGCAAGCTGGTCGTCGTAGCTTTGTCCCGTTGCCACCTTGTCTGGTGCGGCCCATAAGCACAGCCAATGGGCACAGGTCTGCAAGCGATGATACGCCGCCTGCCGGGCGGGCGCTGGCTGGCGCTGGCAGCAATGTTCGCGCTGCTTGCAATTGCTGATTACGGCTGGATCGATGCCACCCGGATCATCGACCAGCGCGGCGGAGATGTGCTGCTGGCGCTCAACGCGCAGCGCCGCCCGCAGTCCGACAAGGTGGTGATCGTCGATATCGACCAGAAGTCGCTCGAAGACATGAATGACGATGCCGGTTCCTGGCCCTGGCCGCGCTCGGTTCATGGCGAGATGATCGAGCACATTGCGGCGCAAAAACCGCAGGCCATCGTGTTCGATATCCTGTTCAACGAACCCGATGTGTTCCGGCCCGAACACGATGCCGCCTTCGCCGGAGCGGTAGCGCAGCACCCCAACGTCTGGCTGGCGATGACACTCAATTCAGATGGTACTGGCGCGGTGGTGAGCGATCTGCCGCCAGCGGTCGGTGCGCGGCCGATTGCGAACCCGAAGCCCGGTACCCGCTTGCCGATCATGCTGCCGCTGGTGGTTGCGCAATTTCCCGAGGCGATGCGCGGCGGGCTGATCAATTTTACCCCCGACAGCGATGGAACCGCGCGGCACCACCAGCTTAGAACCGATCGCGACGGCTGGCGCTTCCCCTCGCTCGCAGCACGCGTGACCGCAGATGCCGGACGCTCGCTGCCCGATACCGGCCAGGTCATGCTCAACTGGCGCAGCGGGTGGCAGCACCTATCCTATTCCGACCTGTACCTTGATAGCCTGCGGCGCCAATCGCAGCGACCAATGGACGAGTTCAAGGGCAAGATCGTGGTGATCGGCACCGCCGCGCCGGGCCTGACCGACTTTCGCGTAACCCCGCTCGGCAACACGTACCCCGGTGTCGAGATCCTCGCCACCGCGCTCGATAACCTTGCGCGAGGCGACTGGCTGCGCGAGCTCCGCCGGCCGGGCATGTTGCCCCTGGCGCTGGGATTGATCGGCTTGCTGGCGCTGGGCTTTACCCGCAACGTCAGCCCGCAACGCCTGTTGCTGGCGATGGTCGCGATAACGCTTGCTGCCATCGGAACAACCTGGCTGATCCTCGTAAATGGGACCTTCGTGCCGGTCTTTGGCGCCCTGGTATTCGGCTGGGCCTATTACCTTGTCGCAAGCGGTCTTGCTTACCTCGACGAACGCGCCCGGCGGCTGCGAACCGCCAGCCTGTTTACCCGCTTCCTCGATGCGCGGGTGGTTGCCGAACTGATCGACAAGGGCGAGATCGACTTCAGGCAGCAGGCCCAATCCCGCGAGATTTCGGTGCTGTTCTCGGACATCCGCGGGTTCACCGCATTGTCCGAAGTGTCCGCGCCGGAAGAGGTGGTTGCGATGCTCAATGACTACTTTTCACGGCAAGTGGGGGTGATTTTCGCGCACGGCGGGACGCTCGACAAGTTCATCGGCGATGCGATCATGGCGTTCTGGGGAGCACCAGCCGCGCAGGCCGACCACGCCGCAAGGGCAGTCGCCGCTGCGCTCGAGATGTCGGAGGCGCTGGAGGAGATGCGCGGGAAACTCGGCAAAATCGGTGCCGAACTCGAAATCGGGATCGGCATCCATTCGGGCACTGCGGTGGTCGGGCTGATCGGATCGAATGACCGGCTCGATTATACGGCTATCGGCGATACCGTAAATCTCGCCAGCCGGGTCGAAAGTACGACCAAAGGGATCGCCCGGGTATTGGTGACCGAGGCCACTCGCAATGCGGCTGGCGATGCTTTCGCCTGGCGCGATTGCGGCACGCACCGGGTCAAGGGCCGCGAGGAGGGTGTCCGCCTCTTTGAACCGTCGCGCAAAGCTGTTACGCTCTGAACCTGCATCGGAGTTTGGAGGTTATGCGAAGCACACGCGCTATCCTCATCGCCGCAATTGCCCTGCTGTCGTGGACCGCGGCGCGAGCCAATGAACGCGGCGTGGTCATCCGTGCAGGAGACCTGTTTGCCGAACCCTTCATCGACGCAGCCAAGCTCGGCCCACTGACCAGCAATCAACCGGTCACGATTGTGGAACGCCGGGGCGGCTGGCTCGCAGTCGAAGTCGGCGGACGGCGCGGGTGGGTGCGGATGCTCAACGTTCGTCTTGAAGCGGCGTCGGGGCCTGCAGCCAGCACCGCTGCGATGCGCACCGGCAGCACGGGCCGCACGGTCGCCACCGGGGTCAAGGGCCTCGACGAGGTCGATATTCGCAATGCCGCAATTGATCGCGAGCAGCTGAACAAGCTTGGCGAGCTATCGGTGAGCGCTGCGGACGCACGGCAACAGGCCCTTCAGGACAACCTCAAGGAGTCGAAGGTGGACTACCTCAAGCCGGGCAAGGTCAAGTGATCCGGCGGCCCCGCCCGGTCTGGTCGTTGATCCTCATCGCCGCGCTGTCGTCGAGCGCCGCGTCGGCGCAGTTCGGCTCGATCGGCAGCATCGTGAACAAAGCCCGCTCGGCGCAGAAGATCGGCGAGGGACTGCACAAGATCAACGAGCAGGAGGAGATCAAGATCGGCGGCGATCTGGCGGGAATGCTGCTCGGTGCGGCCCCGCTGCTCAACGATCCGGCCAAGCAGCGCTATCTCAATACGCTCGGCGGCTGGCTGGCGCAGCACAGCGAGCGGCCCGGATTGCCGTGGAAATTCGGCATCGTCGACAGCAGTGACTTCAACGCCTTTTCCACCCCCGGCGGCTACGTTCTGATCACCCGCAGCCTGTTCGATCGCATGCGCAACGAGAGCGAGCTGGCCGGCGTCCTCGCGCATGAGATCGCGCATGTCGTGCGCAAGCATCATCTTCAGGCGTTGCAGAAGAGTCTGCGTGAACAATCGCTGAGCGAAATGCGGAATTATTTCTCGGTTTCCACCGGCAGCGGGCTCGCCGACCGGTTCGCGGGCGCCCTGCTCAGCGCCGGCAAGGACTTGTATATTCGCGGTCTCGACCGCGAGGACGAGTACGAAGCCGATCGAATGGGGGTTGTCATCGCGGCGCGGTCGGGGTTTTCTCCCTACGGACTGGTGGGTGTGCTGCAGACCTTGACCGCGACCACCGATCAGCAGGGCTATGGGCTCCACCACCGGACGCATCCGCTACCGCTGGACCGGCTGGTGCGGCTCGATGCGGCAATGGGCACGCGCTTCGATAGCATGGCGGGTCTGGCTGACGATGCTGCGAGCTTCGTCAACTTACGCAAACCGCCACCCCCCGCAGCCTCGCCAGCGAAATCGGCCAAGCCGAAACGGCCCAAGGGTAAGTGAAAAAATTGGGGGGAAAGCGCTGGGGGAGCCGCGGGCCGGTCCTGGCCGGGATTGTGCTGGCCGCGCTGGTGGCGCTGCTCCACGTCCTTGGGCCGCCCGCGCTCGACCGGTTTGGCCTGCTGCTGTTCGATAGCTATCAGCGGTCCGCGCCGCGCGCCTATGCGGATGCGCCGGTCAAAGTCGTCGACATCGACGATGAGAGCATCCGCCGCTTGGGCCAATGGCCGTGGCCGCGCTCCGAAATTGCCCGGTTGATCGACCGACTGGGTCGGGCCGGAGCATCGGTGGTTGCTTTCGACGTGGTCTTTTCCGAGCCCGATCGCACCTCGCCCGCGCGGATCGCGGAACAACTTGCGCGCGGCGGAACAGACGCCGCGACACTCGCCGTTCTGCGCCGCCTGCCCGATCATGATGCCGAGCTGGCGCAAAGCATTGCCGCCACCCCGGTCGTGCTGGGTTATTTCCTGGTCAACGATTCAGCCGGGCCGCAAGTTGCGACCAAGGCAGGCATTGCGATCGGCGGAACGCCGCCGGGCCAGGTGGTTCCTGCGTTCCGAAGCGGTATCGAATCGCTGCCCGAACTGAACGTCAATGCCGCCGGTAGCGGTTCGGTCAGCCTGCCCGCCGATAACGATGGCATCCTGAGGTCTGTGCCGCTGCTTGCCCAGCAAGGCGGCCAGCTCTTGCCCTCGCTCTCGCTCGAGGCGTTGCGAGTGGCGCAAGGGGCGGGATCGATCATTGTCAGGACCAGCGATGGCAGCGGCGAGATCGGCGGCACGCCCGGCCGGATCGTGGCGATCAAGGTCGGCCAGTTCGAAATTCCCACGTCTGATGCGGGCGGGCTGTGGTTGCATTATACCCCGCCGGTGCCGGCCCGGACCATCCCGGCGTGGCAGGTCCTCGACGGTACGCTTCCACCTGCCGAGCTTGAGACAGCGGTTGCAGGGAAAATCGTCTTTGTCGGGGCCGGGGCGATCGGTTTGCGCGATCTGATTTCGACCCCGCTGCGCGATCACGAACTTGGCGTCATGGCGCATGCCCAGGCCGCCGAGCAGGTAATCCTCGGGCAATTCCTGCAACGGCCTGACTGGGCGCAGGGCCTCGAACGGATATTGATTCTGGTACTGGGGCTGGGTCTGGCGCTAATTTTGCCCCGACTTGGCGCGGCTCGCGGGGCGCTGGTGGTCTTCGGGGCGGTCGGGCTGGTCGGTGCCGGGAGCTGGCTGGCCTTTACCCAGCGGGGCTTTCTGCTCGATCCGACTTACCCGGTGCTCGCGCTGGTGCTGGTCTACAGCGCCCAGACCGTGATGGTGTTCTACCGCGAAGAGCGCCGCCGCGCCTATATTCACAGCGCGTTCGACCGCTTCCTCTCGCCCGAAATGGTCCGACAAATCGCCGCCGATCCTGACCGGCTCGAACTCGGCGGCGAAGAGCGCGAGATGACGGTGCTGTTCTGTGATGTGCGCAACTTCTCGGGAATTTCCGAGCATCTCGCCCCCAAGCAGGTGATCGGCTTCCTGATCGCGTTGCTGACCCCGCTGTGCGACGTCCTGCTGGCGCGCAAGGCAACCATCGACAAGTTCATCGGCGATGCGATCGTGGCGTTCTGGAACGCCCCGCTCGACGACCCCGACCAGCACCGCAACGCTGCTCGGGCGGCATTGGAGATGGTGCGCAGACTCGATGCGCTCAACGCCGGCGAAGGGCGTGACCCAGATGTCGCCTGGCCCGGGCCGGTGAAGATTGGAATCGGCCTCAACTGCGGATTGTGCTGCGTTGGCAACATGGGCTCGGCGCAGCGCCTGTCCTATTCGCTGATCGGCGATACGGTCAACCTGACCTCACGTATCGAAGGCCTGACCAAGTTTTACGGCGTGTCCATCGCAATCGGCAGCGCATTGCAAGGTCATCTCACGGGATTTGCCGTGCTGGAAATCGACAAAGTCCGGGTGGTCGGGCGCGATACGCCGGAGCGGGTCTTCGTACTGCTCGGCGACGAAACTCTGGCCCAGACACCCGAATTCACCACCTTGCTAGATCGCCATAGCACCATGCTGATCGCCTATCGGTCAGCGCAGTGGGATGCCGCGCGCCAGCAACTGTCGCTCCTGGATGAACGCGCCGAGCGGTTTGGGCTGGGCAAGCTTTATGCGCTCTATGGCGAAAAGGTCGCCGCGCTAATTACCAACCCGCCACCCGCAGACTGGGACGGAGTCTATGACGCGCTGAGCAAGTAGCTAGCGCGTGATGGCAGGGCATTGATCCACCCTGATTGGGTTGTCATCACGCTCTAGGGTTTGCCTGGAACATTGGCTGGATCATTGGGCTGGGGTGCGCTGCCGTCGTTGTTTTTTTTGCCGCCACCATTGATCACGGCAGGCAATATGATGAGCGCCCCGCCAAGCAGCGCCTTGCCCAGGCCCCCACCACCCGACTTTGCCGGGAAGACCTGATCATGCATGCTGGTCAGGCCGCCGGGCGAAATGCGAAACGGACCAATCGGCGCGGCTCCAGCGCGGGGCACGTAAGCCGCCTGCATCGGCTCGGTCAGTTCGATGGTGACTCCGCCCGAAGTGACCGATGCAGCCCCCACCTCGGCTCCGGGCTCGGTCCCCGCGCCCGGTCCGCGCAAAACCACCAGCGTTGCGGTTTTCTTGTCAGCATCCGCATCGCGCACCGCCTTGTCTTCGTGCTTTGCTATATCGCGAGCGCCCTCCCCGACCACGCCTTCGAGAATGGTTCCGCGGATGCCGATGGTCGCAACCGGCGACGATACCGTTGCGCTGTTGCCGCGATTGGACTGCCCCGACATGAAACGGAATGCTCCGCGCACTACCGTTGCGCCCGAGGTGCGCCCGCGCGACGGATCATAGACGAACCGGTCGATCCGGAGAACCGCGTTGGCCCCGATCGTGAAAGTCGAACGATCCAGCAACAACAGTTGCAGCCGGCCGCCTTTGCCGGTCTGGATCAGGTCGGCCAAGGCGACCCGTTGCCGGACTGCGACGCTCTTGGGCTTGGGCATCTGGGCGTTGCTCAGTTTGACGTCGCCGACCACCGCAGCGGCAACACCAACTTGCGCCGAGCTGTTCTGGGCGTTGGCGGCCCCCCAGCTTAATATTGCAGTCGCAGCGGCAAGAGCGGCCAGACGCCGGTGGGAAAATCGGGCTGCGAATCGTGCTATTGGCATATTCATTTCGTGGCCCCTTGCCGAGACGCTGCAGGTGCCTCGCACGGAGCCCGCGCGGCGGCCCATTCGGGCTTCTTGAAATCCTTGGACTTCAACCGGGCGAACTCGGCCGCTGCACCATCACGATCGTCGATCCGGCATAGGATGCTGGCATGAAACAGCTGAGCCGGCTTGTTGCCGGGATCGGTCAGCAGGACGCGTTCAAGTGTTGCCAGGGCATCGAGCAAGGCACCCGAGCCGGCTTGCGAACGGGCGAGGGTCAGGCCGTCTGCGGGCTTGGCGCTGGCCAAAACCAATTGATCGAGAGCTTCCAGAGACTGTGCGGTCGCGATTTGCGGGTAGGCCGTCGATGCTGCCATCAAAGCCAATGCCGCCGATAACGCTTTGTAGGCCTTGCTTGTCATGATCCCCGCGTCCTCCGCTGACCGCATTCGAGCAGTCGCTACTTATCACTAAGGAAATCACACAGCAATCAAGCTCGCGCTGGCGGGCAGAGCGAAATCCAGACCAACTTGCAGCAGGGCCGCTCGGTAGCGGGCCAAGCGCCTGTGCAAGCTCAATTCACCAGACGATTGTCGGATTGCACCTGCCGCTGCGCTTCCCCCAGCACCAGCGCCGCCGCCGAGGCTAAATTCATCGAGCGCACTTCGGCGCGAATCGGGATGCGCAGTTTAGCATCGCAGCTATCCGCGAGCGCTGCCGGCACCCCCGCGCTTTCCTTGCCGAACAACAGCACGTCGTCATCCCGGAATGCGAAGTCGTAAAGCGACGTGCTGGCCTTGGTGGTGAACAGCACCAGCCGGCTCGAACCGAGGCTGGCGCGAAACGCGTCGAACCCAGCATACCGCGCAATCTCGACGTGATCGATGTAGTCCATCGCCGCGCGGCGTACGCGGCGGTCGTCCCATTGGAAGCCCAGCGGCTCGATCAGGTCGACCGCCACGCCAAGGCACGCGCCGAGCCGCAGCACCGCGCCGACGTTGCCGGCGATTTCGGGCTCGTAGAGGGCAATGCGCATGGAGCTACCTTAGTCGGGAGTCCTCCAAGGTCCTCTCCATTTTTGGCGAAGGCTACAAATGGGGAGGTGGCAGCGGCATCAAGCCGCTGACGGAGGGGTTTCTGCGCTGGCGTCGATACCCCTCCGTCTGGCCGTGCGGGCCATCCACCTCCCCATTTGCGCCATTCGGCGAAAATGGAGAGGATCTGACTTGGGGTCAGCCCCCGACGACCCAGCCCGCTACCTGCGCGGCGACATCGTTCGCGGCCTGGTTGAGCGCGGGGCCAACCGCTTCGGGCTTGGCCTCGATCCCCGGGACCACGCTTTCGAAGCGCTTGGTCGAGACGACCGCGTTGCCGGTGGTGCTGCGGATCGCTTCGAACCGGACGACCACCGAACCGGTCCGCGTGTCGTAGCCCATGTCGATCAGCCGACCCGAAACGCGCGTGCCGACATTGGCCGCGGCTTGCGTATCTTCGAGCACAAGTGCACTGGTTTTGGAGCGCAGCGTTTCGGCGAGCAGCGCGCGGAACAGCCGCGCCGGGCGTTCGACCCAGACGGCGTTTTTGATGTAGGCGACATTGGTATCGTCGATCTGCACCGGTACGCGGACCACCGCGAGGTGTTGGTCGGTCTCGGGCTCCATCACCATGATCGCGGTCCTGGGATCGCCGGTGGTGACAGTGCCCGCGGGAACGGTGGTCGCCGGGGTCAGGGTGAGCAGCGTCGGCGGGACCTTGCCACCAAGGCTGAGGCAGCCACCGAGCGCAAGAGATAGCGCGAGCAGCACCGGAATGGTCGTGTTGATCCGCATCGCGGTTACCCCTGTCATCATGGCTTGTAGTCGGGCAGCTGCGGACCGCCGAGCAGTCCCTTGGCGCCCTGGTCGTTGAGTCGTTCGGTCATCGACCGCAGCGACTTGGTGGTGGCGCGCAGGTCGCGGATCGTCGCCTCGGCTTCGGGCAAGGTCTGCTCGGTGAAGCGCTTCGCGCCCGGGCGCATGTCACCCAGCAGACCACCGAGCTGGTCGGAAGCGCGGTTGATCGATTTGAGCGACTTGTCGAACTGGCCGACCATCGGCTTGAAGTCCTCGTTCATCATCCGGTCGGTCGATCCGGCGATCTGTTGGAAGCTGGCCAGCGCGCCGCGCGCTTCGACCAGGGTGCCCTGCAGATCCTGCAAGGTCTTGCGCATTTCGGGCGAGGCATCGGCGAGACCGGCGCTGAGCCGGTCGGCGTTGGCGAGGATGTTCTCGACCGAGGCCTGGTTCTTGTCCGAGAGAACCATGGTCAGCCGTTCGGTCAGGGTCGCCAGCCGTTCGAGCAGCACCGGCGCGCTGTTGAGCAGTTCGCCCAGGCCCCCGCGCTTGGTCGGGATCACCGGCTTGCCTTCGGGGCAGCTGCCGCGCGGGTTCTTGTCGTCGCACACGATCAGCGGCGCATCCTTGCTCGCGCCTTCAAGCTGGATGTTCGAGAGCCCGGTGAAGCTGCCTTGCATCGTTGCGGTGGTGCCAACGCGAATCTCGATTTCCTTGTCGACCGAGATGCGTACGCGGACGTAGCCCGGGTCTTTCTTCCATAGCTCGATCTCCTTGACCTGTCCCACCGGCACGCCCGAAAAGGTTACCGACGAACCCTTGGCGAGGCCGTCGACCGATTGCTTGAAGAAGATGTCGTATTCGTGCTTGGACCCTTCGCCAAGCCGCGCCATCCAGACGATTGCGGCTGCCAACAAGGCGAGCAATGCCAGCGACACTGCGCCGACCCAGACATTCTTGGCTCTCGTCTCCATTGCCGCTCTATGCCCCTGCTTTCCGGATTTTGTCCATGGCCTTGGCCTTGGCGCGGCGCTGCGCCGCTTGCGCCGCGCGTCCGCGCGGACCGTTGAAATATTCCTGGATCCACGGATGGTCGAGCGCCAGCAATTCCGGGATCGTCCCCACCGCGATCACCCGCTTGTCGGCGAGCACTGCAACGCGATCGCAGATCTCGTACAGCGTATCGAGGTCGTGGGTGATCAGGAACACCGTGTGGCCCAGCGTCTCCTGCAGCTCGCGGGTCAGCTCGTCGAAGGCCGCGGCGCCGATCGGGTCGAGCCCGGCGGTGGGCTCGTCAAGGAACAGCAGTTCCGGATCGAGCGCCAATGCGCGAGCGAGGCCGGCGCGCTTCCTCATCCCGCCGGACAGCTCGGAAGGGAACTTGTCCGCCGCATCGTCAGGCAGACCGGCGAGCTTGATCTTGTACAGCGCAATCTCGCGGCGCAGCTCGTCGCTGATCTCGGGGTGAAACTCCTTGAGTGGAACCTCGACGTTCTCCGCCACGGTCAGGGTCGAGAACAGCGCCCCGCCCTGGAACAGCACGCCCCAGCGGCTGCGTACGTCGATATCGTCGGGATCGCGCTCCTCGGCGACCTTATCGCCCAGAACCTCGATATGGCCTTCATCGGGCACCTGCAGCCCGATGATCGCGCGCAGCAGCACCGACTTGCCGGTGCCCGAGCCGCCGACCACGCCAAGGATCTCGCCCTGGCGCACGGTGAGGTCGAGGTTTTCGTGGACGACATGGCTGCCGAAGGCGTTTTTAAGGCCTTCGATCACGATCGCCGGCTCGCCGCTCTGCTCGGGCGCGTTCATCCCCACCCCACTTCGGTGAAGAACACCGCAAAGAAGGCATCGAGCACGATTACCGCGAAGATCGCCTGAACCACCGCGATCGTGGTCCTGAGGCCGACTTCCTCGGAATTGCCTTCGACCTGCATGCCCTGATAGCAGCCCGCCAGCGCGACGATCAGTCCGAACAAGGGGGCCTTGATCAGGCCGACCCAGATATCGTGCATCGGCACCACTTCCTGGATGCGGCTGAGGAAGGTGAAGAACGGGATATCGAGCGCGAACATCGAAATGAATGCCCCGCCGATGATCGACAGCACCGCGGCGTAGAACCCCAGCAGCGGCATGATCAGCAAGGCAGCGACAATGCGCGGCACCACCAGCGCCTCCATCGGCGAGACCCCGATGGTGCGCATCGCATCGATTTCCTCGGTCAGCTTCATCGTCCCGATCTGCGCCGCAAACGCCGAGCCCGAACGGCCGGCGAACATGATCGCGGTCATCAGGATGCCCAGCTCGCGCATCGAGAGCCGTCCGGTGAGGTTGACGGTATAGATCTCCGCGCCGAACTGCCTCAATTGCACCGCGCCCTGCTGGGCAATGACGATCCCGATCAGGAAGCTCATCAGCCCGACGATCGGCAAGGCCCCAACCCCGCTCAGTTCAAGCTGGCGGACCAGCGCGATATGGCGAAACCGCGAGGGATGCCTGATCAGCGATCCCACAGCGATGATCAGCGCGCCGAGGAAGCCGACCAGCTTGCCCATCCCCTCGCCATAGGCGGTGACGAATGTGCCCAGCCCCATCGCCACGCGGCCCGGCAAGGACAGACCCTTGCCGCCGCCGTCGTCAGGCCCGGGCACGGTCTCCAGCAGCTCTTCGTCGATATGATCGCCGCGTACCGCCGCGATCAGGCGCATCGCTTCCTCGCTGCCGCCGGTGATCCTGGCGCCGCGTTCCTCCGCGATGCGGGTCACGACCCACGCGCCGACCGTGTCGAACGCGCCGACGTGCGTGAGGTCGATCGCCTCGACCTGCTCCTCGATCGCGCGGAGCCGCTCGTCGATGCGGCCGACCGACGACACACAGAGCGGGCCGCTCAGCGCAATGCTGATGCCCCCATCTTTTCCGGTTTCCGTAGTAAAGTCAGCCCATTCGCGCATCGATATGCTGTTTGCGGGAAAAACGCTTGCCCCGCAAGGCGGCGCTGCACTTGCGTGGCCCTGCCCCCACTGGCAAAGGCCGGGGCATTATGACCGACGCTACGCTGGACAAGACTTTCGACCCCGCCGCAATCGAGGCGAAGTGGTACGACTATTGGGAAACGAACGGCCTGTTCCGGCCCGAGCGGCCGGACGCGCAGCCCTTTACCATCGTCAACCCGCCGCCCAACGTCACCGGCTCGCTCCACATCGGCCACGCGCTCGACAACACGCTGCAGGACGTGGTGGTGCGCTATGAGCGGCTGCGCGGCAAGGATGCGCTGTGGGTGGTCGGCACCGACCACGCGGGAATCGCCACGCAGATGGTGGTCGAGCGCCAGCTCGAGCTCGCCCAGGACAAGCGCACTAATTATACCCGCGAAGAATTCCTCGCCAAGGTGTGGGAATGGAAGCATGAGAGCGGCGGCACCATCACCCGCCAGCTGCGCCGCCTCGGCTGCTCGATGGACTGGAGCCGCGAGCAGTTCACCATGGACCCGCACTTCACCAAGGCCGTGGTCAAGGTGTTCGTCGACCTCCACCGCGAAGGGCTGATCTATCGCGACAAGCGGCTGGTCAACTGGGACCCCAAGCTCAAGACCGCGATTTCGGATCTCGAGGTCGAGACCCGCGAGACCAAAGGGAGCTTCTGGCGTTTCCGCTATCCGCTGGCAGACGGCGTGCGACTAGAGAGCGGCGCTAACCATATTGTCGTGGCGACGACTCGACCAGAAACGATGCTGGCCGATATGGCGGTTGCGGTGAATGGCAGCGATCCCCGATTCCAAAGCGTAATCGGGAAATTCGTCGATCTGCCCATTACTGGCCGAAGAATTCCAATTGTGCCAGACGAGCATGCGGATCCAACGCTAGGCTCGGGAGCCGTGAAAATAACTCCTGGACACGATTTCAACGATTTTGAGGTGGGCAAGCGCGCGGGAATCAAGCCTTCGCAAATGCTCAATATGTTCGATGCTGAAGCGAAGATCGTACAAACTTCGGGAGGAACGATACCGGCAAGATTTATAGGCTTGGATCGCTTCGTCGCACGCGACAAAGTTGTGGCGGAAATGAAGGCTCTTGGCTGCCTCGTCCCCCATATCGATAAGGAAGGCATTGAGCACGACGCCGAGCCGCGAACCATTGCTACGCCGTTCGGCGACCGAGGTGGAGTAGTCATCGAACCGTGGCTGACTGACCAATGGTACGTTAATGCCGCCAAATTGGCCCAAGACCCGATAGCCGCAGTGCGTGACGGGCGGATCGAGATCGTCCCGAAGAGCTGGGAAAAGACTTGGTTTAACTGGATGGAAAACATCCAGCCATGGTGTGTTTCACGGCAGTTGTGGTGGGGACATAGAATTCCCGCTTGGCATACAATTCCGATGGATTTTCAACTTCCGTTGAATTTGAAAATTGAATTGAACTTGACGCCAGACGAAGTGGAAAAGGGTTCCTCGATCGCATTCGCTGGGGAGTCATTCGACGAGGTACGCGAAGCGGTAAAGAAGCGGTTCCAAATAGTTAGGAATGTCGAGGAGGCCGATCAGCCCTCTTATGACATTGCCACGAAAACAATGTATCTTGCTCGCGACCCCGACGTCCTCGACACCTGGTTCTCCAGCGCACTTTGGCCCTTCGCGACGCTGGGCTGGCCGGATGCTCAATCCTCCCCATCGACTTGCGATGGGGAGGTGGATCGCCCGCAGGGCGAGACGGAGGGGCCTCAGCCTCACCGCATTGCCCCTCCGTCAGCCGCTGGCGCGGCTGCCACCTCCCCAACGCAAGTCGTTGGGGAGACTCTTCTGCAGCGCCACTACCCCAACGACCTCCTCATCTCAGGCTTCGACATCCTGTTCTTCTGGTGCGCCCGCATGGCGATGATGGGAATGAAGCTGAACGAGGGCCAGGTTCCATGGAAACGGCTGTACCTGCACGGGCTGGTTCGCGCCGCAGACGGCCAGAAAATGTCCAAGAGCAAGGGCAATGTGGTCGATCCTCTGCTCCTGATCGACCAGTTCGGCGCGGACGCGCTGCGCTTCTTCATGGCGGCGATGGAAAGCCAGGGCCGCGACATCAAGATGGATGAGCGCCGGGTCGAAGGCTATCGCAACTTCGCGACCAAGCTGTGGAACGCGGCGCGGTTCTGCCAGTCGAACGGCATCGCCGCGAGCACCTCGCTCGCCGCCCCGGCGGCAACCAGTGCAGTCAACCGCTGGATCATCGGCGAAGTGGTCGAAACCGTCGCCGCGCTCGATCAGGCGATGGCCTACCTGCGCTTCGATGCCGCCGCGAACGCGATCTACCACTTCGTCTGGGACCAGTTCTGCGACTGGTACATCGAGCTGATCAAGGGCAGTTTCGACGAGGAGACCAAGGCCGTCGCCGGCTGGGTGCTCGACCAGATTCTGGTCATGCTCCACCCGTTCATGCCGTTTGTAACCGAGGAGCTGTGGAGCAAGCTGGGTGACCGCGCACATTATCCGCTGATTACGGCGAAGTGGCCGGAGCCGGGTGCGGGGGTGGATGCTGAGGCGAAGGCTGAGGTTGAGTGGCTGATTGAGCTAGTGTCGGCCATCCGATCAGGTCGAAACGAACTGAATGTCCCTCCCGGCGCAGTCTTGCCAATTCGATTAGCTGGTGGTTCCAAAGGTATCGCACTTGAGCGAGCCTGGAACAACCGGGCTGTCTTAAAGCGGCTTGCAAAGGTTGAGTTCGGGGGCTTTGGACCGCTCGAACGCACCAACGACTTTGCGAAGCCTCATTGGGATGAATTGGCCGCTAAGTTTGCCGAGGAAGTCAAAAGTGGGTCATTGTTTTTGACGGCGACTGACTTCGAAGGATTCATACCGCTTGAAGGCGTGATCGACATCGCCGCCGAAAAAGCCCGCCTGACTAAAGCCCTCGAAGCCTCCACCAAGGAAGCCAAGTCGCTCGAAGGCCGCCTGTCCAACGCCGCTTTCGTCGAAAAGGCCAAGCCCGAAGCGGTCGATAAAGCACGCGCCGATCATGCGATGCATGCGGCCGAGGCCGAGCGGCTCGCGGCGGCGCTGGCGCGGTTGGGATAGCATTCCTCTCCCTCACCTCGCCCTTGATGGGGGAGGGATACCGCAGCTTGGCGGCGTGCCGCCTAGCGCAGGTTGGGTGGGGGTGCGCGCGCCGCATAAAGCAGCGGTTGGGGTGAAATCACCCCCATCCAACTGCGACTAGGCCGCTGCGCGACCAAGTCTCCGTATCCTTCCCCCATCAAGGGGGAAGTGATTTGCTCGGCACCCCCTGTCCTACATTCGATAAATCTGCGATGGAGCGCCCGCCATGCCGCTCCGCTCCGCCCCTTCCCTCGCTCTTAAAAAGCTCTTCAAGGCGGGAAATCTTTTTTGCCTTTGGACAGTGGTCCAAGCGGTCCAAGCGAGGCGAACAAAATGGCGTTGACCCTCGCCACCACCACCCCCGGCGAACCCGAGATCTTCGCCTCGCTGCAGGGCGAAGGCCGGTCCGCTGGCCTGCCCTGCACCTTCGTGCGGCTATCGCGCTGCAACCTTGCCTGCACCTGGTGCGACACCGCTTACACCTGGCGCTTCGAGGGCGATAACCGCCCGCACCGCGATGGCATTGCCTTCGAACGCAAGGCCAACCAGGTCGTGCTGAGCGAAGAGGATGTCGCCGAACGGATCATGGCGCTGGGCGGAAACCGGCTGGTGATCACTGGCGGCGAACCGTTGCTGCAAGGCACACAATTGGCCCGCATGGTTACACTGCTCGACGGCCACAAGATCGAAATCGAGACCAACGGGACCGTGGCACCGCATCCCGAACTGGCATTGCTGATCGACCAGTACAATGTCAGTCCGAAGCTCAAGCATTCCGGAAATTCCGCCGCCATGGCGTTGATTCCGGAACGTATTTCTGCCTGGGCAAATGAACCTAAAGCGCACTTCAAGTTCGTGATTTCAGCCCCCGAAGACCTTGCCGAAGTGCTCGAACTGCAGTCGGCGTACGCCATCCCTGGCAACCGCATCCAGCTGATGCCCGAAGGCACCACCAGCGAGGTGATCCGTGTCCGCAGCGCCTGGCTCGCCCCCCTGGCGCTTGATCACGGGCTGGGCTTCAGCGACCGCCTGCACATCCATCTTTACGGGGATACCCGCGGCACATGATCGAAGACCTTCCCCCCGCCGGCCCGGCCATGGGCGGCCCGCCGCAGCGCGGTGATCTCACGCAAGGCCCGATCTTCAAGACGCTCGCGCTGTTCTCGCTGCCGGTGCTGCTGGGCAATGTGCTGCAAAGCCTCAACGCCTCGGTCAACACGGTTTGGATCGGGCGGCTGCTGGGCGAGGATGCGCTGGCCGCCACGTCGAGTTCGAACATCGTCATGTTCCTGGTCTTCGCCGCGATCTTCGGGATCAGCATGGCCACCACGATCCATGTGGGCATGTATTTCGGCGCGCGCAATCTCGAACAGATGCGCAAAAGCTTCGGCGCCGGGCTGGGGCTGTGCGTGATGTTGTCGGCGGCGATCGCGCTGCTCGGCTGGATCTTTGCCCCGGACCTGCTCGACCTGCTCAACCTGCCCGGCGCGTCGCGCCACTTCGCGCTCGATTACCTGAGGGTGATCTTCCTCGTCCTGCCGGGGATGACGCTGAGTGTTCTGGTTTCCAGCGCGATGCGCGGCTGCGGGGATTCGCGCACGCCGCTCTATTTCCAGATCCTCACGGTGGTGCTCGACATCGGGCTCAACCCGCTGTTCATCGCCGGGATCGGACCGTTTCCCAGGCTCGGCATCGTCGGTGCGGCGGTGGCGACCGCGATTGCGACGCTGACCGGGCTCGCCGGACTGATGGGCTGGATCTATTGGCGCGACCTGCCGCTCCGGCTCAAGGGCCGCGAGCTCGCTTACCTGTGGCCGGCGCGCGAGGAGCTCAAATACCTGATCGTGAAAGGCGTGCCGATGGGCCTGCAGATGCTGGTCATTTCAGGCGCGGGGGTGATCATGGTCGGGCTGGTCGACCGCGAAGGCAGGGATTTTGCCGCTGGCTACAACGCGCTGCTGCAGCTGTGGAACTACATCCAGATGCCCAGCCTCGCGCTGGGCGCGGCGGTCGGGGCGATGGTCGCGCAGCATATCGGCGCACGGCGTGAAAGCCGGGTCGATGCGATCAGCTGGGCCGGCGCGGGAACCAACACCGCGATCACTGTGGCGCTGATCGCGCTGATCCTGGTGTTCGGGCGGCCGCTGCTGGCGCTGTTCCTCGGGGCCGCCAGCCCGGCAATTCCGGTCAGCCTGCACATCCAGTCCATGGCGATCTGGACCTACATCCCGTTCGGGGTCACGATCGTGCTGTTCGGCACCTTGCGCAGCTACGGCGTGGTGATGGTCCAGATCGCGATCCTGTTCATCGCGATGTATGCAGTGCGGCTGGGTGCCTACGCGCTGCTTTACCCGCGGCTCGGGCCGGATGCACTGTGGTGGTCGCTCAACATCAGTTCACTCGCCACGCTGGGGCTGACGCTGCTGGCTTATTTGGGCGGCAATTGGCGCAGCGTGATGCGCGAACGCATCGCGGCTGAGTTGCAGCCTGCTTAGCGGCGCGCTTAACGACCTTGGGCGCGCCAGCGCTGGACGGTGCGGTGAACCATTTCCTCTTCGCCGCCCGAGCTGTTCCACAGTTCGGAGAACGAAGGGTCGGCCGATGCCGGGCGCTTCATTTCCTCGAGCTCGTCGAAGGCGACGCGGATCGGGATCGACACGCCCTCGCCGCAGATGATGCATTCGCGGTTGCGCAGCGCCGGGATCGAATCGAGGAAGCCGCGCGCGCCTTCGGGCATCGCAGCTTTCACGAAGGCCTGATCGCGGTCGTTGTTGAGGCGCATCGAGATTATCGTGCCGCACTGCGAAAGCACGCCTTCGGCAAGATCGCTGGGGCGCTGGGTGATCAGGCCCAGGCTGACGCCGTACTTACGGCCTTCCTTGGCGATCCGGCCGAGGATGCGGCCGACCGAGGAACCGTCGGAGTTCTTCTCGTTCGGCACGTAGCGGTGCGCCTCTTCGCAGACCAGCAGCACCGGCCGGGTCTTTTCGTCGCGGCTCCAGATCGCGAAGTCGAACACCAGGCGGCTGAGCACCGCGACGACGGTGCTGGTCACGTCCGATGGCACGCCCGAGACGTCGATGATCGAGATCGGCTTGCCCTTGCTCGGCATACGGAAGATCTTGGCGATGAATTCCGCCATCGTATCACCGACCAGCATTCCGGAGAACAGGAACTGATAGCGCGGATCGGCCTTCAATTCGTCGATCTTGGTCCTGATCCGCATGAACGGCGCCGACGATGTGGCCTTGTCGAGCTTACCCATCTCGGTCTGGATCATGTTGGTCAGGTCCGAGAGCAGATAGGGGATCGGCGAATCGACGGTGATCTTGCCCATCGATTCCGCCAGCCGGTTCTTCGACCGCGCGGCGAGCAGGCACTTGGACAGAATGTCCATGTCTTCCTGACGGTCATTCCCGCTCGAGGTCAGGAACACCTCGCAGTGTTCCTCGAAATTCAACAGCCAGTAGGGCATCTGCAGGTTGGAAACGTCGAAGATCATCCCCGTCTGCTTGAACGCGGCGGAGTATTCGCCGTGCGGGTCGATCATCACGATGTGCCCTTCGGGGGCATGTTCGCAGATGCGGTGAAGGATCAGCGCGGCGCTGGTCGACTTGCCGGTACCGGTCGAGCCGAGCAGCGCGAAGTGCTTGCCAAGCATCGCGTCGATGTAGAGCCCGGCGCGGATATCGCGGGTCGGGAAAACGGTGCCGACCTGGACCGAGGTACGCCCGTCACTGGCATAGATCTGGCGGAGATCGTTGCTGGTCGCGGGATAGATCAGCGCGCCGGGGATCGGATAGCGGGTGACACCGCGGCGGAAGCTGTGAATGCGCCCGGTCAGGCGTTCCTCATCGCCTTCGCCCATGAAGTCGATCTGGGCCATGATCCCGCCCGGGGTCTTGGAATCCTGGCGCTGGGTGCGCACCGAAGCGAGCAGCCAGCCCTTGCCGACGCGGATCTTGACCTGGCTGCCGACCTGGCCGGCCAGCGCGATCGAAGGATCCTCGTCCGCAGCGCATTCCTGCAGTCGCTGGAGGTCGAGCGCGATTGCCGAACCCGAGCCCGCGATTTCGAGCACGATGCCGATCGGCTCGCGGGCGTTGTCGACCTTGTGCACCGCCTCGGCCGCGTCAGCGGGGATATCCCCGCCCTGTGCCGCGCGTGCATTGCCGAACCCTTGGCCGCTCATATTGTTCATCACTGCAACTTGCCCCGCTCACCAGCTGGTGTGCTGGCTCTGCAGTGGTAAGCCGAAGCGGTTAAGATTGACCTAAATTGACGATTTCCCGCAGCCGCAGTTCAGACCAGTGCGAACAGCCGCCCGGCGAGGAAGCCCATGCCGACCGACAGCGCCACCGCAAGCAGGCCATAGAAGAACCCGTCATTCTGCGCGAAATCGGCCACCACACGCTCGAACCCCTGCTTCTTCACCACCACCCGGCTGATCGCCGAGGCGACCACGCGGCCGTGGGTTATAGCAAAGGTTTCAGCGGTATAAGTCCCGGTCTGGACTGACGACGGCAGCGCGATACGGGCCTGGTAAAGCACCTGTTCGCTGATCGAGACCCCGTGCGGGTCCTGCTTGTAAAGGCCTTGCCGGCTCATCAGATCGACCAGCCCAGCCGACATCCGCGTCTGCTCCGTGGGATCGAACGAGCCGATTGGCGAAAGCTGCAGCCACGGCAGGCCCAGTTCGTAAATCGCCGCGGTCTTGTCGTCGACGATCTTCTTGATCGGCTTGGACGAGGCGACGGCAAAGAAGGTCGGTGCGGAGCGGAATTCGGCGCTGTCGGCGTTGACCCAGATTCCGGCCAGACGGCTCTTCTCCCGAAGCACGATCGAGCGGGTCGGCCCCTTCAGCACTACCACGATGTCATAATCCTGCCCGGCGCGGCTTCCTTCTGGGGTCAGGATTGCCCCGAACAGCAGCAATTCGGTGCCGCGGAAACCCTGGCGGACCTGGACCTCGTGCTGCGAAACCTCAGGCACGAGGATCGGATCGCGCGCACCGGTCAGGAAAAGCAGCGCAATCAGGAAAAACAGGCGCTTCACGATGCCATCACCGTGTAGATCTCCTCAGGACGCCAGAACAGCCCCAGCGCCATGCGCGCCGCGACCACCAGCACGATCACCGCCAGCACCAGCCGCAAGCGCTCTGCAGGGAGCTTCTGCGCCAGCTGAGCGCCGATCTGCGCGCCCGAAACCGAACCGATCAGCAGCAGGACCGCGAGCACCACGTCGACCGCCTTAGTGGTCAGCGAGTGCATCATCGTCGTCGCCATGGTCACGAACAGGATCTGGAATAGCGAGGTTCCAACCACCACGTTGGCGCTCATCCCCAGGATGTAGAGCATTGCCGGGACCAGCACGAACCCGCCGCCGATCCCCATCAGCATGGTGAGAACACCGGTGAATACTCCCAGAATCAGCGGAGCCAGCGGCGAAATGTAGAGTCCCGAGCGATAGAACCGCCAGCGCAGTGGCAGGCTGGCGACCATCGGGTGATGGCGCCGCTTGCGTGCAGGCACCGGCACACCCGCTTTCTGCGCCTTCAGCACTTGCCAGCTCTCACGCGCCATCAGCGTTCCGATTGAGCCGAGAAGAGCCACGTAGAGGATGTTGATCACCACATCGATCTGTCCGAGCGCCTGAAGCAGGCTGAACAGCGCCGCGCCTAGCAGCGTGCCGATGATCCCGCCTGCCACCAGCACCGCGCCCATCTGGTAATCGACCCCGGCCCGGCGCGAATGGGCGAAGACCCCCGAAACGCTGGCCCCGGTAACCTGGCTGGCGGCCGAGGCTGCCGCAACCGTCGGCGGGATGCCGTAGAAGATCATCAGCGGCGTTGTCAGGAATCCGCCGCCGACCCCGAACATGCCCGACAAGATGCCCGTCAGCGCACCCAGCGCGACGATGACCAGGCCATTGACCGAAAGGTTGGCGATCGGAAGGTAGACATCCATGCTTGGCCTTGTGGCCTAAACCATGGCGGCGGCAAAAAGAAGGCTAAGCGGCTAAAACCCGGCAGAAAGCGTTAAGACCGGCCCCGAGCCCGGTGCTGCATTGCCGCTCACCCGCCAGCGGTAGTCTGCAGAGACGCGGGTATTGGTCGGACCGATGCGGAACGCGAGCGTCGCGGTCGGCCCCACATCGAGCCGGTTTGCACCGCGCTGGGCCCCGCCCCAGATGCCGCCACCGGCGCGAAGTTCAAAGCTGTTCGCGTGGACCAGCGGACGCTCGATCCGGGCCTGCCCATCGACAAATGCGGTCGAACCGCGGCCGCCGACATATCCCGCCTGAAGATAAGCCTCGGCGCGGGTGCCGAGCGGCAGATGTGCAGGCGGCAGTTCGCTGACCAGCGCTGCTGCCGGGCGCACGATGGTGCCCGTGATGGTCCGCGTGACCCGGCCCTCCGCCATCAGCCGCACTGGCAGGCCCGGCACCGGACGGAACGAAACGCCCGCCGCAACCTCCTCGCCGCGCGGACGTTCGAGCCCGCTTGACCCGCGCAGGTACAGCGCCGGATTGATCCTGCTTCCCGGGGCAAAGAAATAGCGCAGGATCAACCCGCCCTGGCTGCCGCCATAAAACCCGGTAGGGATGACCGCTCCAGGCAGGCCTGCGCCCGGCGCGTTGAAGGCGTTGCCGCCCGAGCGCAGCAGCAACCAGCCATCGGCCGACCAGTGCGGCGCTGTCGCCTGCTTCGCAGCCTGGGGCCGCGGAAGCGTCTGCTGCGGTCTCGCCATCGCCAGTGCCGGTTCGGACGGCAACAGGTTCATGGCCTGCAGCAGCAATTCCTGATGGCCTGCAGCCACCCTGACTGCCTCCGTGGTCACCTGCTGCGGAGCCTGTGTCGCTGGGACCGGCTGGATGTCGTGCAGCGGAGGTGTGGTGGTCGGCATGATCAGCGGCGCTGCAGGCGGGGTGAGTGTCGGCCGCGCAACCGGTTCAATCGTGGTTCGCGGATGCGCCGCCAATCCCGTCTGCGGCGTGACTTTCACCTTGCCCGGCAGCGGCTGCGGGGCGGCAACCTTCTGGCGGGTGCCGGCCCCGGTTGCTGGCGCAACGCTGCCGTCCCACAACGCGGCGCGCGCGCCGACCCAGCTGACCATGATCAGCACCAGCGCGACCAGCGGCTGACCGCGGCGCCGGACCTGGCTGCGCGGTTTCACGTACGCACCGCTTGGAAGACAGCGGCCGGACGGGCGGGATTGGTCAGCGCGGGATGGGTTTCGTGCACGGTCTTGTCCCAGATCACCCTGCCATCCTGCAACGAGCGGAAATAGGCAGCGAGCGCGCGCCGCCCCGCCATGATCGCGATGACGTTGGCAACCGGGATGCGCAGGATTGAAAGCGCGCCCTCACGCCAGCCATATTCGCGCGTCGTGAACACTATGCGCGATGCAGCACGCCAGACGAAGCCGGCAAAGCTCGCGAGCAGCATGAGACGAAGCGGCTGAGACAGCGGCAACACATCGACCTTGCCCATGGCGTGCAGCACCAGCAGCAGTGCATCGAGCGCGAGCAGGAGGTAGGCTGCGGCCAGCACCAGCGCGGTCAGCGGACCGCGCCGATCGCGCAGCGCCATCCAGATATCGACCGGGTGCAGGCTCCACCCCATCCGGTCCCACCCCTGAAAGGCAATGCCGTGAACCCAGCGGGTCTTCTGCCGCACGGCCGCATCGAGGGTATTGGGGAAATAGCTGCGGGTCGCCACCAAGTCGCCGGAATCGTCTCGCAGGCGCAAGAAGGCGCTACCCCTGCCCTCGTTCGACATGACCAGGCCCAATTCGTAATCCTCGGTGAGGCACTCGGGCGCGAAGGGCCCAACCTCGCCATCCGAAGCGCGGCGCGCGGCAAGATCGCCCAGGGCCGCGCGCGAAAAACCGCAGCCGACCCCGGCAGCGGGCAAGGCGCCGCCCAGCGCGGCGCGAACCACCAGGCCCTTGGCATGGCTTTCGGCAAATTCATCCGAATAGTGCCCGGCAATCCAGCGCGAATGCTCCTGCTGTTCGGGACGCACCGGCAATTGCACGAAATCGCGCAGCATCAGGGCGGTATCAATCACCTGCAGCGCGCAGGGATGCACCATGTCCTCGGCATCGTGCAGCACCACGGATGCATAACTGCGCCTGAGCCGCGCTTCATCTGCAGTCATGGCGCGATAGAGCCGGTTGAGGCAGTCTGCCTTGGTGGTAGGTCCGGCTGCTCCCAGCGTGACCAGCCGCAGCCGCGGATCGCCGCGTGCTGCCGCCATCGCCGCGGCCAGAGTTGCCGGATCGTTACGGTAGCAGCCGACATAAACGGTCAGTTCGCGTTGCGGCCAGAATGCCAGCATGTGGGCGATGGTGGCGCCGATCACCTGGCTTTCGTGATAGGCCGGAATAAGCACCGCCGCCTCACCGGACAGCGGATCACCGCCATAGCCAACCGGCAGCCGGGTCGTGCGCGCCTTGCCGCTGAGCTTGAGTCCGATCCACGCGAAATCGATCGCCAGTTCATCGAGCAGGCCCACACAGAACCAGAATGCGGCAAAGGCCAGCAGCTCACGCTCGACCAGCAGCAGCCAGTCAAGCGCAGACGTTGCCCCCGAAACCGCTTCGATCATGCCGGCCAATAGCCCCCGATTCTTGCCCTAAGAACAACCAGCCTATCGGCAAAGCAAAGACCGCGCAACGCGTTCGGTGCGAATTGCGAAAGTTGTGTTGTTGTCGCTACATTACTTGAATTACATGAGCAGGCTGTAGACCAATTTTAGGAAGCGGGCCGTATTTCGCGCCGAACAATCTTCCGCTGCTCAGCCCGCGATAACGGCGGCCTGCGCGATGTAGACCGCAGCACCAGCAAGATAGCCGAACAAGGCCAACAGGCTGAACCGCCGCAAATACCAGAAGAATTCAATCTTCTCGATGCTCATCGCTGCGACTCCGGCAGCTGAACCGATAATCAGGATCGACCCCCCGGTCCCGGCGCAATACGCCATGAATTCCCACAGAAAGCTGTCCTGCGGATAATGCTCGAGCGGGTACATGCCCATCGCCGCGCCGACCATCGGCACGTTGTCGATGACCGCGGAAAGCAGACCGAACAGCCCGACGATCAGATCGATGCGTCCGATCGCGCCATCGAGCCATGCAGCCAGCGCGCTCAATATCCCGGCATGTTCGAGCACGCCGACAGCCAGCAATATCCCGGCAAAGAAGATGATCGCCGGCATATCGATCCGGGTCAGGACTTCGCCGATCACCATCCCGCGGCGCTCTTCGGCCGGCTTGCCACGGTGCAAGAGGTCGGCGACTGCCCACAGCAGGCCCAGTCCGAACAGGATGCCGATCCACGGCGGCAGGTGCGTGACCGCCTTGAACGCGGGGACTGCCAAGAGGACGGCCAGCCCCAGCGCTAATACTGCATTGCGTTCAAAATCGCCTGCCGCGGTGACTGCGGGCTCGGCGCGGCCGGGAGTAATCACCCGCCGACCGCGCAGGGTCCAGCTGACCACAGCCAGCGGTGCGGCCAGGTTGACCAGCGACGGCACGATCAGCTTGGCGACGATCGCCCCGGCGCTGACCTGCCCGCCGATCCACAGCATCGTGGTGGTAACGTCGCCCATCGGCGACCAGGCGCCGCCGGCATTGGCCGCGATCACGATCAGCCCGGCCAGATAGAGCCGATCCTCACGTGGTTCGACAAGTTGGCGGACCAGCGCGATCATCACGATCGTGGTGGTCAGGTTGTCTAGGATCGCGCTGAGGAAAAAGGTCAGCGCGCAGACGATCCAGACCAGCGATACCAGGCTGCGGGCGCGAATGCGGCGGGTGATGAGATCGAAGCCGCCGTGGCTGTCGATCGTCTCGACCACGGTCATCGCGCCCATCAGGAAGAACACGATCTCGGCGGTACCAACCAGCGTTTCGGCCAGTTGATCGCCGGCGTGTGCGCCGCCGCCGCTGAGCGCCCAGATCGTCCACAGCAGCCCCGCGCCGATCAGCGCGCTGGCGGACTTATTGACCTTGAGCGGTTCCTCGAAGGCGATCGCCGCGTAAGTCACTGCGAACAGCGCGACGAGCAGCGCGGTCATCTGGGCGGTTCTACCAGGTGCCGGTGTTGGGCATGCTGGCCCACGGCTCGGCAGGCGGAAGATGTCCGTCCTGCAGCAGTTCGACCGAAATACCGTCGGGCGACTTGACGAAGGCCATGTGCCCATCGCGCGGCGGGCGATGGATGATGTGACCGGCGGCTTCGAGCGCGGCGCAGGCCTCGTAGATATTGTCCACCCGGTAAGCGAGGTGGCCGAAGTTGCGGCCGCCGAAGTATTCCTCGGGGTCCCAATTGTGGGTGAGCTCGACCTCGGCGATCCCCTCTTCTCCGGGAGCTGCCAGGAAGATCAGCGTGAATCGCCCCTGCTCGCTCGAGAACCGGCGCACCTCTTCGACCCCGATCAGCTTGAAAAAGGCAATCGTCGCGTCCGGATCGGTCACGCGGATCATGGTGTGGAGGAATTTGGTCATGACCATTGGCTAGCAGCAGAACCGCGCAAACGAAAGGCCCGCACCGGACAAGCCGGTGCGGGCCTTCCTTCTGAATTCGCTATTGCGTCAGAACGCGGCGGTCAGCGAAAC